>SMVQ01000245.1 GCA_004357655.1 Planctomycetota bacterium | reverse complement strand
GGCCTTCGCCACCGCCAGGACCGCGGAAGAATCACGGAGAGCCTGCCGGACCGGGCGGGCTCCGCGAGCTCGAAGCGGAAGCGCCCGTCCGGACCGGTGCGCACTTCCGCCTTGGATTCTCCCCACTTCAAGCGGACCAGGATTCCGCCCTCGGGCAGTCTTCCACCGCGCGCGTCGACGAGGCGCCCGTGCACGAAGACGGGCAGCGCCGGATCGACCGTGGCGAGCTCGCGCTCGATCGGCGGCTCAGCGGGCGGCCCCTCGAGCTCGACCTCGGTCGCGGCGGACCGGGGCTGGACTTCGCGCGTGACCCTGATGCTCGGCCGCGAGCTCGCTGTCGGGTCGATGTTCGGCTCTTCGCAGGCGCCGGATTGAAGGGCCAGGGGCAGGGCCAGGGCGACGAGGAACTTCCAGCGCACGTGACGAGTCTACCCGCCGTCCGCGACCCGGATTCGCGAATTGACCTACTTCCAACGCCCCCGTGTGGGATGGCCTGTCCGGGTCTCCCGCTCCGCCGTGATCGTCGACGCAGGCAGGCTCTCCGCGTTCATCCGGCTCGCCCGGGTGAAGGGTTGCCAGGCGTATCGCACGTGTCGGGGGGCGGCGACGCCGAGCTCACGCGAGGAACTGGCCTCGTCCTCTCCGTGCTTCCCGACGTTGTTCCACCAGAGCTCCCACATCTCGATGTCCGGCGCCAGGCGCAGGCCCGTCATCTGGCAGAGCCCCCAGTGCGCGTTCGCGACGAGACCCGAGTTCGGATGGCGGAGCAGGTCGATGAGGTCGCGCGCGGCCTTGCGGTAGTGGATGCGGCCGAGGAGCAGGACCGCCTTCTTCTTGACGGCGACGGAATCCGAGTCGGTGAGGAGCTCGTGTACGGGCTTGCCGTCCTCCGCCCGCGCTTCGCGCCATAGGCCGGAGAGGGCGGCCATCTTGGTCCGCGCGTCGTACCAGTACAGGAGCTCGTGCAGCGACTCGCGCGCGGCTGGATCCGCCAGCCCTCCGAGCACGATGGCGTACCGGTCCTTGTGCTTCGCCGACAGGAGCCACTTCCCGAGGCCACTCACGACGTTTGCTGCGGCGGTTCCCTCCGCGAGGGTCGCGAGCGCGGATGCGGCGCGCGAGTGGACGCTCTTCTCCAGGTCGTCCAAGGCGGTGAGGAGCCCCGACTCGCACTCGGGCGCGTTCAGCGCCGCGAGCGCCGACACGGCGGACACGCGGTGGTCCGTGCGGGCCGAATCGAGCAGGCCCGCCAGCGACTCGACCGCCGACACGCGCCCCAGCCGACCGAGCGCGCTGGCGATCGGATCGACCGGGACGTTGTCGCGGTGCTCGTCGAGCAGCCCGCACAGGGTCGGGACCGCCTTGTGGCCGAGCGCCACGAGCCCCTGGCACAGCTCCTCCGCGGATGCGTCGGGAGTCTTGCGCCAGGCGCTCACGAGCGCGTCGATCTCGGAAGCGACGTCGCGTTCACCGAGCGCCGGCGCACCCGAGACGGCCACGAAGAAGAGGAGGCAGGACCACATGACGATCTACGGGGTGCTGAGGCTGCGGGCCAACTTTACGGAGTACACGTCGGCGCCGAAGGACGGAATGATCATGTTCTCGTCGAAGTGGAACTCGCCCGAGCCCGTGAGGGTGATCGAATTGGCGAGAACGGCGCCGAAGACCTCCGAGTTCCCTGAGCTACTGAAGTCGGCCTGGGGCGCGTAGATGAGGCCGTAGAACTGCGCGTTGCCCGAAAAATCGATCGTTCCATCCGTGGCCGAGAACAGCGTCACATTGGCGGGGTCCATGTTCTCGTTGACCATCGAACCGCCGGACATGTCGAAGTTGTGAGCCTCGCCTACTCCGCCGTGGTAGATCCTGAGCGTCGACCCGGTGGTGACGACGATGCTGGCGCTGCCGGCAAAACTGACCTCGCAATCGAGGTACAGCTCGACGTCGCCGTCGATCGTCAGCGTTCCCCCTGACATAGCGAAATCATGGTACCGGTAGATCCCGCTCGTCATCGTGCTCGTCCCGCTGTAGTCTCCCATTGAATCGATGGGCGGGTCGTAGATCAGCGGGTCGAAGACCATGTCGGTCCCCGAGGGGGCCGTCGTACCCGACACGGTGGTCGTGTCGCCCGTGACCGTCCCGGTCGGGCCGGGCGCCACGCTGCCCCAGATGGCGTCCCCGCCCAGGTCGATGTCGCCGTTGCTGCTGATGACCGCGTTCTCGTTCGCGTGGTCGCCCGAGACCTGGCTGGCGTAGTTTCCCGCCGCGCCGTCGTAGCTGTCGACCATGTAGTTGCCGTTCAGGACGACGCTGTTGGCGCCGAAGAGGCCGGTCCCGAGCCGGATGTCCGTCGCCACCACGACCTCGATGCCCTGGGTGACCCCGGCGAACTCGCCAACCGATCGGAGTGTGTACTCGCCCGTCCCCGCGAACGGCGGGTCGATCGTGACGGTGTAGGCCTTGCCGACGAGCGTCCCGCTCGCGTTCCCGATGCCGTCGGCGCCGTAGTCGGTGCTCCGCTGGAGCTCGAAGAGCGCCAGGTCGACCCCGGTCTGGGCCGCCTCGAAGGCGTGCTCCAACTCGTAGGCGGTCCGTGCGGACGCATGCCGAAAGAGTGACGTCGAGACCAATGCAGCGCTGACCCCGGCCAGCGCGGTCATCACGAACACGACCATGAGCAGGGCGATCCCCCTGCGACTATTCCCCGTTGCCCTGGTGATTATCCTGGTGCGCATCACGGCTCCTATCAGTTCATTAGAGTGACGAACGTCTGGACACTCCGGCGGTGGATGAGCCCGTCGTCGTCGGTGGCGAAGAGAGTGAGCTGAATGGAGACGGTGTCCTCATCTTGTGTGATGACCAGACCGCCCGTACCCACGCGACGGCAGATCACGCGCGTGTCGCCGTCTTGTGTACGGGTGAGGGTCCCTTCGTCGAGCACGCCGTTTCCGTCCCAGTCGACGGGCGACGGCTCGTAGCGATAGGTGATCATCGAGGACCAGAGGACTGTGCCGCCGACGTAGTCGTCGACGACGCGGAAATCGAGGCGGCTCGAGCCGGCCTCGGTGGAGATGAGGAGCAGGGTGGGGTCCGCCCAACGGATCTCGGAAGTCATCGCCAAGGTGGCCTGACTCCCGGCCTCCTCGACGCGACCCAGGGATAGGGTCGTGCTCGAAAGCCTTTGCGAACCGTAGAGGACCTGGTACAGGAATCCGAAGATCATGATCGTGACCGCGGTCGCGATCATGACCTCGATCATGGTGAATCCGGCCCTCGCGTTGCGCTTCATTTCTCGGTCACCAGGAAGCTGGAGCTCATCACCGCCTGGTCCCAGGTGACGGTGACGCGCACCGGGAGGAGGCTTGCGGCGTCCCCCGCGGTGAGGTCCAGGTCGACGTCCCCATCCGCGTCCGTGTCGCGGTAGCGCCAGGTGTTGGGTACAGCCGTGCCGAGGACGTCCGTGAGGATCTCCTCCGGGAAGCTGACCTCGACCCGCAGTGGGCCGTTGAAGAACACCGGCGCCGCGAGGAACTCGTTGAATCGCGCGTCGAGGTCGCCGTTGCGGATCTGTTCGTGGACCTGGCGGATCGTGCGGTGGGCGAGCCCGAACTCCTGGGTCTTCTGCTGCAGCTTGGAGGCCGCGAGGAGGGAGGACACGAGGCCCATGGTCGCGATCCCGGCGATGGCCAGGGCCACGGTGGCCTCCACCAGCGTCAGGCCTCGGAGGCTCCGCTTCGGGTGGAGAGGGGGATCGGTTCGGAGTTTCCGCATCAGCCCGCGTTGGAGTACCTGTCCTCGGGTTCGGTCTCGGAGCTCGCGTCGATCGTCTCGACCGCCGCTGCCTTGTCGGCCGGCTTGGGGTCCGGCTCCCCGATGAGGCTGCGGCACAGCTCGAGCGCGAGGTCGGTGTCGCCCGAGCCGAGCGCGGACTCCATCCGTACGTGCAGGCGCCTCTGATCCTTCCGTTCCTCGAGCATCATCGTCCGCAGCTCGCGCACGGAGGCCGCGAGAGACTTCAAGTGGTCCTTCTCGCGCAGGGTGAGGCGCTTCTCGAAGTCCCCTTCGCAGAGACCGCGCACCGCGCGCTCGATGACCATCGCGGGCCCGGCGATCCGGTGCGTGGCGATGATGCTGACGACGATGGAGGAGAGGAGCGCAACCAGGAAGAAGATGCCGTTGACGAACATCGCGATCGACGTCGCCTGGTTGCTGCTCATGTCCTCGCTGACGGAGCCCCAGTCCGACATGAGCCAGAGCGTGACGGCGTACACGAAGCAGACGGCGACGAGCATGCCGACCATGGAGAACGACACCGAGAGCTGCATGCGCAAATCGGTGACGTAGTTCTTACGCCGGATGGGCGTGGACTCGGTTGGTTTCATCAGGGGCCTCGCGAACGCGGGAGTGACTAGACTCATCGTTCCGAAGCAGGCCCAGCTTGAGACAAACCGGAGCCGCCAACCGGAAAATCCCGGCGGTGTCCCGCGGAAGCCGTGGGAACAATCTTCCGTTTCGCCCGCTGGCCGGTCGGGGCGGACCGACCCTGGGATCAGCCCTCGAAAGCGTCGCTCAGCCGGTACGCGTCGATCACGGCCCGCTCCCCTTCCTTCCCGGGGAGTGAGTTCCCGTGCTCCATGCCGAGGATGCCCTGGAAACCCTTGCCATGGATGTGGCGGAAAACGTTGCGGTAGTTGATCTCGCCCGTCGTCGGCTCCTTGCGGCCGGGGTTGTCGCCCATCTGGAAGTACGCGATCTCGTCCCAGGCGAGGTCCATGTTGGGGATGAGGTTCCCCTCGGATATCTGCTGGTGGTAGAGGTCGTCCAGGATCTTGCAGGAGGGGCTGCCGACGGCGCGGCAGATCATGTAAGCCTGCGGGATCTTCGTCAGGAAGAGGCCCGGGTGGTCGCGCCACGGGTTGAGCGCCTCGATGACCATCACGAGCCCAGAGGGCTCGCAGATCTCCGCGGCGCGCTTCAGGTTGTCGATCACGTTGGCCGTCTGATAGTCCCACTCCAGCCCCGGGTCGTACTTGCCAGGCACGACTGTGCACCAGCGTGCATTCACCCGCTTGGCCACTTCCACGGCCTTCCGCATGTCGCTCGCGATGTGCTCGCGCATCGCGTCGTCATCGGAGGCGAACGTCACCCTGCCGAAGTCGGCCTGGGCCACGAACACGCCCATCTCGAGCCCGAGGCGCTCCATCTCCTTGCCGATTTTCGTCTGGAGCTCGGCGGGTTTCCCGGCCATGCCGTTGTCCTCGAGCGCGCGAAAGCCCTCGTCGGCGATGAACTGGAGCTGCCCCATGGGGCCCTGCCCGCCGTGGTGGCGGAACATGCCGAAGTGCGGCGCGTACTTCAGCCTGAAGGGCTCGCCGGAGCGGCGCGCGGACTCGAGCGCGTGGGCGGACTTGGCGGAGATCGTGGCGGCGCCGGCGGCGCTCGCAGCAACCGCTTTCAACAGCGTTCGGCGGTGCATGGGAAACCCCCTCTCAAGGAGTGAAGGTGATCGAGACCGCGTCGGACAGGTTGAAGAAGGCTCCCGCTGCCGCGGGGTCACGGTACCAGCAGGAGAAGTGCCAGGTCGAGCCGGCCGTGATCTGCGTGGACGGCGCCGGGGGCATCGTGTTGTCGAGCTGGTGCGTGATCAGGTTCGCGGACGCGTTCTCGATGGCGAGGCGAGCGATCCCCGTCGCGCCCGTGCCGATGCACAGGAACCCATTGCCGAAGGGGACTTGGATCTGGTCCGGACCGTAGAAAAAGATGCCGGGCTGGTTCGGGACCGGCGCGGCGGAGAGCAGGATGTCGTTCGTCGCAACGCTCTCCGAGCCTGTCGCGCTGATGATGGCCGACGCCCCCGTCGAGTTCACCGTGCTGATGCAGTAGTTCGTGCCGATGTCGCCGCTCCAATTCAGCTGGAAGTCATCCAGGTAGAACGGCCCCGACCCGGCGGGGTCGGGGTAGAGATCGATGGCTTCGAGCGCGATCGGCAGGTAGTTCTGGGAGCCGTTGTAACCAAAGCTCCACAGGTACGTGCAGAGCAGGTTGCCCGCGTAGTAGACCTCGACTGTATCCGCGTCGAGGTCGAGCTCGACTCGGACCTCCTCCCAGGTGTCGAAGACGAGCGGTGTGTTCGTTGCGGCCGACGTCCCGCAATCGCTCTCGACGACGCTGGTCGCGACGACGAAGCGCATCCACGCGCCCCACTCGTAGGGCCCGCCGTGGTTGTACTCGTCCATGATCAACAGGTGGAAGATCCCCGTCGTCGTGCTGGGGACGTACACGAAGGCTGTGAACGTACCGTGCCCGGAGTCGATCCCCGAGAACTCGTAGATCGTGTCCGCGCCGGGGACCGTCTCGATGGACTGCGCGCCACCGTGCGCCTGGACGGTCGAGACCAGGCTGAGGCCCGTCTGGACCCCGTCCCATCCGTCCCACCCGCCCTGGCCATCGATGGCGCTGCCTGCGGCGTAGGTCTCGATGCCGTCGGACCAGTTCTGGGCCACCGCGAGATCGAACGCCGATGCGGCGACCGCTATCAGAAGGAGGGAACGCTTCGTTCTCGAATGCATGGGGGACCTCTCTTAGCCCTGGGCCGTGTGTCGGATGGGTAACTCAGCGGCTCAAAGGCTAGCACCAACGCCGGTCACCTGGGGTCGCGCCGGATCTTTTCGTCGTGGCCGTGCCCGACTCTTCACGACAGAATTGCCCACATAATGCCGTGCCCGTGCGTAGCACGCTTCGCTGGAATACCCCACATGACGCTCCCCATCGTGTTCTCCACGCTCGTCCTCGGGCTCTCCCCTCACATTCCCACGAGTGTCGCCGGGTCGTCGGACCTCTACCGGAAGTCCGTGGTGAAAGCGATCGGTCGCGCCCAGGCCGATCTGGAGCGGAGCCTCGAGCTGTGGACGGACCACTCGACGTGGGAGCACGCCTGGCGCGTGAGCACGGAGGACTACGAGGTCCGGACGACGGTGAGCCGCTACTTCGGCCTCGACCTCGCGCAGGGGCTCGAGACGATGCGCGGGCACTTCGATGCGCTCCTCGCGCCAACTCGACGGGTCGATGGGCCGCTGGCGGTGTTCATCTTCCCGTCGCTCGCTGAGTACAACCAGTTTGGCAACGACTTCGGTGCCGAGCATTCCTCCGCCTACGGCAGCTTCTACGCGCAGGGGAGTCCCGAACGCGCGGTGGGCGTGCTCTTCGACGAGAACCCGACCCTGCTCCGGATGTGGGTCACGCACAGCGCCCTGCACCAGTACCTCGACCGCGCTTTCACGCGCCAGCCGCCGACATGGGTGTCGGAGGGACTCGCGGCGTACTTCGCGCTCTTCTGGGACTACGGCTACGGGATCTCCGAGATCGATCGGATCCGCGGCAACCGCACCGCCGCGGGTGCGCCCGCACCCTCCGGGCGGGAGCAGTTCGTGCCGCTCCGGACACTGCTCCCCGGTGGCATGAATCAGTACGTGGAGAGCGCTAGCGACCGCTTCATCGAGCTCGGGATGCTCTTCACCTACCTCCTGTCGTACCGCGCGGACACGCGTACCGTCATGGACGGCGACACGGTCGTCCAGGCGCCGTTCGCCGAATACCTGCGCGCGATCCTCCAGGGCGCGAACCACACGCAGCTCCCGGTGCACGCGCTCCTCACCGAGCGCACGGACGAGCTCGAAGCCGACTTCAGGGCGTTCGAGTTCGCGCGCTGAGCGGCGCCGTCACTCCTGCGAGAGGCCGGCCATCCACTCCTCGACGCGGTCGTCGTCGCCGCCCAGGGAGCGATAGGCCGTGAAGTGCTCGAGCGCGGCGGCCTCGCCGCCCAGGTAGTCCATGTGCAGGAGGCCTAGCGCGTAGTGCGCCATCGGCAATCCGGAGTCGAACGTGAGCGCGGTCTCGAACTGCACGCGCGCCCCCTCGAACTGCTCGAGGGCGAACAGGGCGAGACCCATGTTCAGGCGTGGGACGGAGGGGTCGCCGCCGGCTTCGATGGCGGCCTCGTACTGCGCGATCGCATCCCGCTGGCGACCTTCCCGCTGGTACAGGAGGCCGAGGAGCGTCAGCGCCTCCGGATCCTCGTCCACCGTCTGCAGCCCCTTCTCGAGCATCGCGATCGCGTCGTTCGTCCGACCCTGGGCCTCCAGCGCGGAACCCTGCAGGACCTGCAGGCGTCCCCAGTCGGGGTGCCGCTGGAGCGGCTCCTCGAGCAGACTCACCGCCTCCATGGTGCGCTCGCCATCGATGAGCAACGCGGCGAGGTTCACGAGCGGCTCGGCCGCATCCGGTTCGAGGCTCACGGCTTCGCGGAACTGCTTCTCCGCGTCACCCGCGCGCGCCTGGCGGAGGTAAGCCTCTCCGAGCGCGGCGTACACGCGTCCGGACCGCGGGTCACTGCGCTTGGCCTGGACGAGCGCGCGGATCGCGCCGTCGACGTCGTCGCCGTCCAGGTGTGCCAGGCCCAGGTAGTAGCTCGCCTCGGCGCAGTCCGCGTCGATCTCGTTCGCGTTGGCGAGCAAGGCCACGGCCGCCTCGCGCTCGCCGCGAAGGTAGCGCACCGCGCCGCGACCGGCGATCGCTTCCGCGCAACGTTCGTCGAGTTGCGCGGCCTCGTCGAAGCTCTCGAGCGCGCCGTCGAGGTCGTCGCGATCGAGCCGGATCCAGCCGATGCCGGCCGCGGCCGCGGCGTACGCCGGGTCCTCGACCAGGGCCGCCTGGAAGTCCGCGATCGCGGTGTCGTCGTCGTCGCGCTCGCGGTAGACGAGCGCGCGCACGAGGAATGCCTCGGAGTCGCGGCATTCCATGCTCCGTGCCTCTTCGACCTTCGCGAAGGCCTCGTCCGCCGCCCCGGACCGCACGCTCCGGCGTGCTTCCTCGAGCAAGGTGACGTAACGCGTCTCCGATTCGGTCCGCCGCTCGGGAGCCTTCATGCTCACGCGCGGCACGGCCGGCCCGCCGGCTGCGCTGCCTGTGAACTGCCACGCGAGCCCGGCCACGACGACGATCGCCGCGAGCGTGATCAGCGTGCGCTTGCGCGCAGTTCGGCCGCCATGCTCGCGTACCTCGGACGACTCGTCGGCCGGGGGCCGCCGCCGCGCCGAGGAGCGCCTCAGGCGTCCAGACCTGCGCAGCGATGCGGAGCTGTCCTCGCCCTGGTCGACCGCTTCGAGCGCCTCGAGCAGCTCCGACGCCGACTGGAACCGGTCCTCGGGCTTCTTCGCCAGCGCGATCGCGAGCACCTCGTCGAGAATGCCCGGCACGTGGAGGTTCGGATGGGCTTCGTGGATGGACGGGATGGTCGCCGTCGCCTGCTTCACGAACAGCTCCGTCATCGTCTCGCCCTTGAAGGGCGGTTCCCCCGTGACCATCTCGTAGAGGATGAGCCCGGCGGCGTAGAGATCGGTGCGGTGGTCGACCTGCCCGCCGCTCCCTTGCTCGGGCGCCATGTAGAGCGGCGTGCCCATGATGCGACCGGGCTGCGTCTGC
>SMVQ01000244.1 GCA_004357655.1 Planctomycetota bacterium | reverse complement strand
GGGCGTGTCCGCCAGCAGGGCGACGGGGTGCAGGATTCCGACGAGGCCGTCGATCTCGGACCCGCCGAGGTGCTCGTCGAGGTCGTCGTCGAGCCGGCGCAGCACCTGCTCGGGGGTCACGTCCATGCGCTCGTAGTCCGCGAGCAGGCGCGCGAGCTCCTGTCGGCTGAGCCGCGAGTCCAGGTCGGTGTCGTAGGCGTTCCGGATCTGGTCCGGCGTGCGCTGGCGGGGCTTCTTCCGTCCGGGCTTCGGGAGGGGTGGCTTGAACCCGCCGCCGTACCGGGCGCTGAACTCGTAGCTGGCGGTGAACTCCTCGAGGTCGAGCCGACCGTCGCGGTCGGCATCGTAGGCCTGGTACCGCGGGCGGTCGAACCGCAGGCTGGCGCGGGCCTCACGGAACGAGACCCAGCCGTTCTCGTTGTGGTCGCAGGTCTCGAACCACTCGCGGATCTGTTCTTCGTCAGCGTGGTCCTGAACGTAGGGCCGCTGGGTGGTCCGGCCGGCTCCCTGCTGTCCCTCGGCAGCCCGGCGTTCGATTCGCTGCTTCGCCTCGGACGCACCCCGGAGCATCCCGCGGAGGATCGGACCGGGCCGCATGCGGGCCGGCTTCTTCTGCGCGGAGGGGCCGGACCTCCGGGCCTGGCCGGGGCGCTGCCTGGGCATGCGACCCTGGGCGAGCACGGGCGCGGCGACGACGTGCGGCACGGCCGCGTAGGCCGCAGGAGCTTCCGCCGGTGCGATCGTCAGGGTGGCGAGGAGGAAGGGCAGCATGCTTCGGACCTGTTCGAACCCTATCGACCCAGGGTGGGCGGGTTCTACCGGAAGTTCGACATATCGGTCGGGGCCTCTCAACCCACGAGGCCGAGCAGGGTTTCGGCGACCCGGTCGGCGTCCGCGTCGACGAGGAACGGGTGGATCGGGAGGCAGAGAACCTCCCGCGCGAGGGCCTCCGCCTCGGGCAGGCTGCCGGGGCCGTAGCCCCAACCGGCCGCGGCCGCCTGGAGGTGGATGGGGCGGGGGTAGTGCACGGCCGCGTGGACCCCGGCTTCGACGAGGCCTTCGTGCACGGCGTCGCGATCCGCCGCGGGGACGCGCACGGCATATTGGTGGTGGACGCTGCCGGGCACCGAGCGCAAGGGGCGCACGGCCGCGGAGCCGGCGAAGGCCGCGTCGTAGCGCGCCGCGATGCCGCGCCGGCGCTCGTTCCAGGCGGCGAGGTGCGGGAGCTTCACGGCGAGGATGGCGGCCTGCAATGCGTGGAGGCGCGAGTTGACTCCGAGCTCCGCGTGCTCGTACTTCGCGGTGCTGCCGTGGTCGCGCAAGCGCCGCAGCCCTTCTGCGATGGAGGCGTCCTGGATGAGCACGGCGCCGCCCTCGCCCGCGCAGCCGAGGTTCTTCGTGGGGTAGAAGGAGAAGGCTGCCGCGTCGCCCAGCTCGCCGGCGTGGACGCCGGCGCGCGTCGCGCCGTGGGCCTGCGCCGCGTCCTCCAGGAGCTTCGCGCCGGATGCGTCGGCGAGCGCGCGGAAGGCCCGCACGTCCGCGAGCTGGCCGTACAGGTGCACGGGCAGGATGCACGCGATGCCCGACCCCATCACCGCGGCCGCGCGCTCGGGATCGAGGAGGCCGGTCTCCGGGTCGATGTCGGCGAGCACGGGCGTCGCTCCGATCCACGCGATGGCGCCGGCCGAGGCGAAGAAGCTGAACGGCGTCGTGAGCACCCGGTCGCCCGGGCCGACCCCGAGCGCCCTCAGACCGAGGATGAGCGCGTCCGTCCCGCTGGCGACGCCGACGCAGTGGGCGACGTGGTGCATCGCCGCGAAGTCGCGCTCGAACGCCTCGAGCACCGGCCCCAGGACGAACCGACCGCTCGCGAGGACTCCGGCGACGGCCTCATCGAGGGCCGGGCCGAGGAACGCGCGCTCCGCCTCGAGGTCGAGGGCCGTGATCGCGGGAGTTGCTCCCATCGCTGGCGTCGCTCGGGCGCCTACTCGAAGGTCTTGTACTCGCCGGCGGCGAGCTTCGCCTGGTACTCGACGTACTTCGCTTTCACTTTGCCGGAGAGCAGGACGACGCCGATGATGTTGGGGAGCACCATCCCGAAGATCAGCATGTCGCCGAAGTCGAGGATGTTCGTCGCGCTGGCGATCGACCCGAGGAACACGAACACGACGAAGATCAAACGGTAGATGAGCGAGGACCCGTCCCCGAAGAGGTAGGCCCAGCAGCGCTCGCCGTAGTAGGACCAGGAGATCATCGTCGAGTAGGCGAACAGCATCACGGCGACGGCGAGCACGTACGGCATGATCGCGAGTTGCTCGCCCATGGCCTTCGAGGTCAGGGCGGCCCCCTCGTTGGCCGCGACCATCGATGCGTACTCGGGGTTGTTCCACGCCCCGGTGATGATGATGACGAGCGCGGTCATCGTGCAGACGACGATCGTGTCGATGAAGGGCTCGAGCAGGGCGACGATGCCCTCCCGCGACGGGTGGGGGACGCGCGCGGCGGAGTGCGCGATCGCGGCCGAGCCGATGCCCGCTTCGTTCGAGAACGCGGCGCGCTTGAAGCCCATGACGAGCACGCCGATGAAGCCGCCCATCATCGCCTCGGGCGAGAACGCACCCGTGAAGATCTGCGAGAGGGCGTGCGGGAGCTCGGCCAGGTTCATCATGATGATGACGACCGTCGCCAGGAGGTAGATGCCGCACATCGTGGGCACGATCTTCTCGGCGGTCTGGGCGATCCGTTTGATGCCGCCGATGATCACGACGCCGACCATGACGGACATGACGAGCCCGTAGACCCACGGGTGTTCGGCGACGAAGGGCACGACCAGGCCGACCGCGAGCATCGACTGGTTGGCCTGGAAGGTGTTGCCGCCGCCGAGCGACGCGCCGATGCAGATCACGGCGAAGATGACGGCGAGGACCTTGCCCAGCCCGCCGAGGCCCATCTCGCCGAGCCCGCGCGAGAGGTAGTACATCGCGCCGCCCATGATGCGCCCGTCGGGCCGCCGCTCGCGGTACATCTGCCCGAGGGTGCACTCGGTGAACTTCGAGGCCATCCCGAGGAAGCCGGCGAGGATCATCCAGAACGTCGCGCCCGGGCCGCCCATGCCGATCGCGATCGCGACGCCGCCGATGTTTCCGAGTCCGACGGTGGCGGAGAGGGCCGCGGTGAGCGCCTGGAAGCTCGTCACCTCGCCTTCGCTCTCTTGCTCGGGGTCGTCGTACTTGCCGCGGACGACCGCGATCGCGTGCCCGAACGATCGCAGTTGCGGCACTCCCATGCGGATGGTGAAGAAGATCGCGCCGAGGACGAGGAGCAGCACTGCGATCGGCATCTCCCCACGCTTCGTCCCGCCATTCTCGAGGTCCGGCATGGTGGTGCCGGGCAATGGGACCGGGTAGAAGATCACCTTGCCCATGTGCTTGTTGACCTTCGCGAACCAGGCGTCCACGCCGGAGGCCTCCTCCTCCGCCACGATGTCCGCCGTCAGGGCGTCGCCCTCTGCGAGGATGGCCGCGCCATCGTCGGCGGGCTCCTGACCGAACACCGTCGCGCCCTGCGCGCAGAACAGGCCGAGGACGAGCACGAGGAGCGTGGACTTGAATTGGATCCGCATGGGGGAGGGGCCTGGCTGGGGAGCGCGAGAATCGGGGGATCCTGCCATAGGGCTGCGGGGCCTTGCAAACTCCTGCGTATTCGGCGGCGGTCGGCTACCCGAACGCGCGCTTGAGCCTGCGCTTCGGCCCGGGCAGACCGCCCTCGATCCTGCCCGTGAAGAGGAACGTGCCCTCGATGCGCCAGCCCGGCCGGGCCTGGCGCAGCCCGTCGTTGAAGAGCTGCCACGGGCTGAGGAACAACATGAGCGGTCGCTCGGGGGCGTCGGTGATGAGCACGTCGACCGTCAAGCCCGTGATCGGGTTGCGCAAGTGCCGGATTTCCTTGACGCGCAGCGAGACTTCCGAGCAGCCGCCGGGGCTGTCCGAGCCCGTGAGCGGGGCCACGAATGCGCCGTGCGGCAGCTCGAGGATGTCACGGTCGCGGACGCCCTCGTTGGGACCGATGTAGCTCACCTCGAGCGCGAAGCCCGCGACGCTGACCGCGAGCACGTGGTTACGCGCCAGCCGTTTGGGCAGCCGGCGCGCGTCGGTGAGCCACGCCGCGAGACGGTACGCGCCCTCACCCTCGCTCTCCGGCGCCTCCGGTGCCGGCGGCGCCGCCCAGCCGATGAGGAGCGCGTCGAACGGTGAGTCGGGCACAGCGACGAGGGATTCGACGGCGACGCGGAGCCGGTACGGCACCTTGAAGTGCGGGAGCAGCGTCCAGAAATCCTGGTCGACCTCGCGATCGAGCCGGAGCTCGAGACCATCCGCGAGCGGGAGGCGCCGGTGGGAGCTCGGATCCCCGCGCCAGGGGACCGGCTCGCCTTGATCGCGAACGCGGCGGATCAGGTCGTCCCTGTCCGTCCCCGGCGGAAAGCCGATGCACTCCAGGAGGAAGTCCATGCGCCCAGTTTCGCAGAGACGCCTGGTCCGGACAATCGTGCCGTCCGACTCGGCGCGGCTCCTATTGGTAAGATTGCAATTCGAGCCGCCCACCGCCATGACCGCACGAATCGTTGTCGCAGCGCACCTCTTGATCTGTCTCCCCGGCTGCGTCTCCGGTCCCGCGGACGTTGCGGTGGCCGATGCGGTCGAACTGACGAGAGCCGAGCCCCACGCCCCGGTTCAGGCATCTATCGACGTTCAGCACTACGCCATCGACATCGAGCTCCGGCCGGCGGAACGGGCGATCGCGGCCGTGTGCACGCTGCGGTTTCACGCGCAGGGGCGCACCCTCGATCAGGTCTCGCTCGACCTCGCCGGTCTCACGGTGGAGCGGGTCACCGACGGCGCGGGCGCCGAGCTCGGGTTCGTGCACGCGGATGACGAGCTCGTCGTGATGCTGGCCGAGCCCCTCGCCCCGGGCGATGTGGCGGAAATTCGCGTCGAGTACGGGGGGTCCCCGCGCAAGGGCCTCTGGTTCGCGGGCGACGCCGGCGGAGCTCCCACGCACGTGTTCACCCAGGGCGAGTGCGAGGACGCGCACTGGTGGTTCCCCTGCGTGGACGAACCGGGCGATCGCGCCACCACCGAGCTCTGCGTCACGATGCCCGCGCACTGGACCTCGGTCGCGGCCGGCGAGCTCATCGAGAGCGTGACCACAGCCGGGACGCGGCGCGACCGCTGGCGCATGCCGACACCCCACCCGACCTACCTCACGACGCTCGTCGCCGGCGCGTTCGAAGAGCACCGGACCGAATGGGACGGCATCCCGCTGCGATTCCTCGCACCGGCGCAATGGGCCGGGCGGCTCGAGTCGTCGCTGGCGGCGACGGCCGCCGCACTCGAGTTCCTCTCCGAGGTGACGGGCAGACGCTACCCGTACTCGAAGTACAGCCAGGCTTGCGTCCAGAACTTTCCGTTCGGCGGGATGGAGAACATCTCGGCCACGACGCTCGCGGTCGAGGCGCTCTCCGACGAGCGCGGAAGACGCGACTCCGATCCCACGGAGCTCGTCGTGCACGAGGCGGCGCACCAGTGGTTCGGCGACCTCCTGACCTGCGCGGATTGGTCGCACGTGTGGCTCAACGAGGGCTTCGCCACGTATCTGACGATGCTCTTCGCCGAGCGCACCCTGGGACAGGACGCCTTTCGCACGGCGGTCCGCGATGCTCTCGACGAGTACACGGCGGGCGACCGCGGCGCGAACCGCCGGCCGCTCGTCTGGTCGGTATACAAGGACCCGCTCGACCTCTTCTTCGGCGGCCACACGTACCAGGGTGGAGCCGTCCGTCTGCA
This sequence comes from Planctomycetota bacterium, assembly GCA_004357655.1. GTDB lineage: Bacteria > Planctomycetota > UBA1135 > UBA1135 > N075bin59. The sequence goes on along the minus strand of SMVQ01000244.1, from coordinate 7,075 downwards.
CCACCTGCGCTTCGTGCTGGGCGACGAGGCCTTCTTCCGCGGCCTGCGGATCTACGTGGGCGAGAATGCCGGGCGCGGCGTCGTGACGGATGATCTCGCCGCTGCGATGGAGGAAGCCTCGGGCGTGAATCTCGGACCGTTCTTCGAGCAGTGGTTCTACTCCCCCGGGTACCCCGAGTTCGAGACGCGCTGGCGTTACGATGCGGGGCGGCAGCGCGTGCTCTTGAGCGTGAATCAGGTGCAGGCGCTCGAGCGCGGCACGCCCGCTGCCTTCTCGATGCCCGTGCTCGTCGAGGTGAAGACCGCCACGGGCACGTCCAGTCACCGGCTGGCGATCGACCAGCGCCGCCACTTGTTCGAGATTCCGTCCGAGACCGAGCCCGAGTGGGTCCGCTTCGACAAGTACGGCTGGATCCCGTGCCGTCACTCGACCGAGAAGGAGCTCTCCGAGTGGCTCGCCATCGCGGCTTCGGACGACGACGTCAACGGTCGGCGCGATGCGGTTCGCGCCCTCGGTGCGGCGCTCGCGGACGAGGGTTCGCGGGCGGACGTGCTCGCGCCGCTGCTCTCGATCCTCGCTGGGGATTCGAGCGCTGCCGTCCGGGTCGCCGCCGCGGCGGAACTGGCCCAGGGTGGCGCCGGCTGCATCGAACCGCTGGCGGAGAGCGCGCGAAGCGATGCTGCCGCCACCGTACGCGTCGCCGCGCTGGGATCGCTCGAGGCCTTCGGCCGTCGGGCCGCGGTGCGCGGCACTCGGAAGCAGCGCGAGGCGTTGACGGCGATCGCGAACGAGGTCTTCGAGGCCCGCTTCAGTTGGGACACGATGGGTGCTGCTGCGGGGCTCGTCGCCGCGGTGTACGGCGACAAGGCCTTCGAATGGATCGTGGGCGTGATAACCCTCGAGTCGCCGAACGGCGAGCTGCGCGCGAACCTCGCCGCCCAACTCGCGCGCCTCGACGATCCGCGGGTGCCGGGCGTGCTGCTCGACCTCGCCCTCCAGGAGTCCGAGCCACCCCTCGCCCGGATCGCCGCGGCGCGCGGACTGGCGCGGTTCGCACGCGGCTCGCGGCGAGCGCGCGACGAGCTGACGAAGCTCCTCTCGACTGCGAACGGCAAGCTCCGTCAGGAGACGGTCCAGCTCCTCGCCGCGCTCATGGACGAGGAAGATCCTGAGCTCACCCAGGCGCTGTCCGCGCACTACGAGTCGAGTGTGTCCCCGCGCGAGCGGCGCGCCATCGAGGCCTCGTTCGCGAAGCGCTGACGGGCTTTGGACGCGGCACGGGACCCCGCCGGCTCGCCCCCTCGCGACCTCGCGCGCGCTCACCGCTCGCTCGTCGTGGACATGAAGCTCGCGCTGCTCTCGGAGATCGGAGCGCGGGCCATCTACAACCACCTCGGTCGGCACGCGCACGACGCAGAGCTCGAGAGCATGCTCGGCAGGTTGAACCAGGAGGGCGCGGAGGTCGTCGTCCGGCTGCAGGATCTCATTCGCGGCCTCGGGGGACGCCCGCGCCGGACGAGCTTCCGCCGCCGCGCGATGGCGCGCATCCTCGCCCGCGCGTCCCGTGTGATCGGGCTGCGCCCGGTCCTGCGCGTCTGCCTGAACGCGGAGGAGACCGTCGAGCGCTGGTACGGCGAGTACCATCTGTTCCTGATGCGCCTCGGTGACCGCGAGCGCGCGCGGACCTGCACCGAACTGGCCGAGATCAAACACTTGCACGCGCAGGCGCTCTCCGCCTGGATTCAGAACCTGCCGTCCCGTTAGGGCCCGTCCGAGAATAAGTGCAAGGTTTCGCCGGCCCTCGCCGCCCCTGGCTGCGTTGCGGGGTCCCCTTCGAGACGACCCAAAAGGGTCGTCTCGATCCGCCTTCGGCGGACCGGGGCTTACCCTCCGAGTATCCAGCGCATACGAATCAAAGCGCCTTGCCAGGACGACGAGGGCTCGCCGAAACCTAGCACTTATTCTCGGACGGGCCCTTAGACTGCCGCCGGCCATGCCCGCACGCAGCGACTCCGACACCTGGATCCGCACCATTCCCGAGGGTGAGGCCGAGGGACGCCTCGGGAAGTCCTACGCGGCCGCGGTTCGTCGCGCCGGACGCGTGTTCGGGATCATCAAGACGATGAGCCTGTCCCCGGCGGTACTGGAGGCCTCCTTCGCCCTCTACCAGCGGGTCATGTTCGCGGGCGAGGGCCTCGCGCGGTATCAGCGCGAGATGCTGGCGGTCGTCGTCAGCCGGGCGAACGACTGCCACTACTGAATCCAGGCGCACTCGTGGGATCTCCGGGCCGAGATCGCCGACAGACCGGACGCCGACGACTTCGTGCGCGCCATCGCGACCGATTGGCGCGGCGCCGACATGCCGGAAGCGGACCGGGCGCTGTGCGCGTACGCGGAGAAGCTGACGCGGACCCCCGCGGACATGACCCTGGCGGACGCGGAGACGCTCCGGCGCCACGGGCTCGAGGATGTCGCGATCCACGACGTGATCCAGGTCGTGAGCTACTTCAATTACATCAATCGCGTGGCGGACGCCGTCCACGTCGAGCTCGAGCCGGAGATGGATCCGTATCCCGAGCGGACCTAGACGCCGCGCGTTCTGGCCGTGCAGGCGGGACCACACGGCCAAAGTGACCGGCCTTGGGGCCAGGCCTGGGCGATGCGTAGCGGTCTCGTCCCGCTACTCCTCGCGCAGCGTGAGGAAGCGGTCGGGGCCCAGAGGCCCGTGATGCGTCACGCGGCCCGAGGGCCAGCGCACTTCGACCGACAGGGCGGCGTCGGCGCCCGTGTCCCCGAGCCCGAAGTGGAGCTCCGGCGGATTGCCCGTGAGGTAGCCCATGCCCGCGCGCAGTGAACTGCGCCAGAGGCGCTCGCCTGACGTGACCGTGACCTCCGCGCCGATGCCGAACGTGTTCCCCCCTGCGCCGCGCAGGCGCACGGCGAGCCAGTGGCCGACCTGCGCGCGCTCGTTGTGCAGCAGTTGGACGCGTCCGTTGTTCGCCGTGACGACGAGGTCGACGCGCCCGTCCCGGTCGTAGTCGCAGCCGATCGCGCCCCGCGAGGCGAGCTCGACTGCGAGCGCCGAGCCGGCCTCCGCCGAGGCGTCCTCGAACCGCCCCTGTCCGTGGTTCTCGAAGAAGTGGTTGGGTTGGCCGACGCAGATCCCCGTGCCCTCGTAGTCCGGGCTCGTGTAGCCGTTCGCGACGAAGAGGTCGAGGTCGCCGTCGTTATCCGCGTCGAAGAGGGCCGCGCCCCAGGACGTGACTCCGATGCCCGCCGGACCCAGCCCCGAGCGCACGGTGCCGTCGTGGAACGCGGAGCGCCGGTGTTTCGTGTCGAATGGGCTGATGAGGTCGTTCAGGTAGAGCGCGTTCGCCTCGAGCTGCCAGTTGGTGAGGAACAGATCCTCGTCGCCGTCACCGTCCACGTCGCCGATGGCGAGCTCCATGCCGCCGCGCGGGTCATCGAGACCGGTCGCGAAGGAGATGTCCTTGAATGTGCCGTCGCCCTCGTTGCGGAACAGGGCGTTGAACGAGACGTCGTTCGCCACGTACAGGTCTTCGTCGCCGTCGCGGTCGAAGTCCCAGAAGACGGCCTGCATGCCCCGGCCCTCTTCGTCGATGAGCCCCAGCGACTCCGCGCGGTCGACGAAGCGGCGCGCGAACCCAGGGCCACTCGCGGCTTCGTTCACGAGGAAAGCATTGCGCTCGCCCGGGAACGCGAACGGCAACATGGGAATGGGATCCTCCCGGCGGTAGCGGCCGAGCTCATCCAGCGGGGGGACGAGGGCCAGGTCGTAGCGCAGATAGCTCGTCACGTAGAGGTCGAGATCGCCGTCCCCATCGTAGTCGGCGGCGCAGACGCCCGCGCTCCAGCGGTCCCCGCCGACGCCCGCGGCCTCGGAGACGTCGGTGAAGCGGCCCGTGCCGTCGTTCGCGTACAGCACGTCAGCCCCGTAGTTCGCGACGAAGAGGTCGAGGTCGCCGTCGCCGTCCGCGTCGAAGAAGAGTGCGCCCATCCCGGCCCCGGTGTCGCCGGTGTTCGCGCGCTCCGTGACGTCCTCGAACGTTCCGTCGCCGCGGTTCCTGAACATGCGGTTCGGCAGCGGCAGGGAGCCCTTGCGACCGCCGCCCTGCACGAGGTAGAGGTCGACCCAACCGTCGCCGTCGATGTCGCCCCACGCCGCCCCCGGACCCATCGTCGGGCGGATGTCGAGCAGCTCGTCGGGGCCCTCGAAGTGCACCATGTCGATGCCGGCGGCGCGGCTCACGTCGCGCAGGAACCCGTGTCGCGCGCCGCGGATCACCGGCGACGCCGCGCGGGTCGTGCGCGCGGGCGCGGGCGTCGCGATTCGTACGCGGCGCGCGACCTCGCAGAGGAGCGTCCACGTCTCGCCCTCGGGCAGTCGCGCCGGGGCTTCGAAGAACAGCTCGAGCAGCGCCGATGGGGCGAGCTCGCGGGCAAGCTCGGGGAGCGATCCATGCGCCCCGACGTCGAGCGCACGCAGGCGCTCCGCCGGCTCGACGAGCGGTCGGTCGGGCCCGCGGCCCCCGCGTCGGCGCGGGCCCACGAGCCGGCCGTCGCCGATCCTCGCCTCGCGCAACGCGAGGGGCACCCATGCGGCGCGGGGCGATGGGTGCAGCGCCGCGAAGAACGCCTGATCGACGGGGGCTTCCCCGAGCTGGAGCTCGAGCTCGCCCTCGACCCGGGGGTGGGTGACCTGCAGCGCGAGTGCCCGACGCGGCCGGGCGGGGAGACTGTGCCTGGCGTCCCCAGCGGTGATCTGCCATGACCCGCGGCCATCGTCCACCTCCCCGGCGATCAGGAAGAGGACCGCGCCTCCTGCCTCGGGGAGCGCGATCGTCAATCGACCGCCCGTGACGGTCTCGCCGTCGTGCCGGGCGAGGAAGGCGAGGTCGCCGTGCTCGGCCAGGACGTAGGGCGGGAGCGTGGGCGGCCCGACGAGCACCGGTATCCCGTCCACGATGAGCACCCGGCTGTCCGCGGGGTGGCGAATGGCGGCCAGGGTGATGCGCTCGAGCCCGCTCAGCCCCGCCCCGCCCCCGAACAGCCGCAGCCCGACGCCGCGGCGCGTCGGCGCCGCGCGCGCCACGCGGTCGGAGCGCGAGACGAGGGGCAGGACGAACAGGTCGGCGCCCGAGTGCTCCTCGAGCTCGTCGACGAACTCGTACCCTTCGGGCCCGAGGACTTCGAGGTGCGGTCGTCCGCCCGACTCCGGCGCGGCGCGGCCGAGAGCAGAGACCTGGGCGGGACAAGGGCCGTGGGTGAGAGCAGGGCCGGTTGCGAGAAGGATCGCTAGGGTGAACAGCATCGGGTCGCGTCACGGCGCGTCGCGCGCGGTGCCGGGGATGGGACGCCTGCGGCAGTCCGATTCCCAAGATCAGGAAACTGCAGGCGCCCCGCCCGGGACTGCCGGACGGGGCGCAAACTGTAGTCCACGGGCGGCCGTGGTGGTCGGGGCGCTCGAATCAGGCGAGCTTGAGATCGCGGATGTCGTCGACGGCGAAGTCGACGGAGAGCTCCTGGTCGATGTTGATGATCCGCCCGGTTCCTTTGAACGGGTTGAAGATCAACGCGCCTTGGATGACGCGTCCGTCCTTGAAGCTGATGGTGCCTTTGTCCGCTGTGCGGGCTCCGAGAAGGATGTCGTAGATCTTCTCGGGCACCATTTGGCGCGGCTTTTTAGTACTCGTTGACATTGGGGCGTGTTCGCCTCGTTAGCTGGGGCTGGATGCGAGAATTCCGGGTACGAGGTGGCTCAGATGTGGGATCAGGAGACTGGACCACGTTTCCAAGTTCGCGTCGCCGTCGAGCAGTGACTCGATCTCTGCCAGCGAAACGAACCTTCCTTCGAGCTGATCGGTTTCGCGAACCGCGACGGTTCCGTCGACCGTCAGCACTTGGACCAGACCGACGTGAACGGCCCCCACGGGGTTGGAGTCGTCGTTCAGTATTCCGGCCGCCTGGACGCCGAAGGTTCCGATGATCTCGAGTTCTTCTTCGGCCACTTCGCGGCGTGTCGCCGCGGGGATCGGGTTCCGACGAGCCTCCCCGTCGGTGGGTAGATCCACCGGGTTGATGTGACCGCCGACGCCGATGGACAGCTTGTTGAACAGTCGCGACTCGCCGCCATTTGCATTGCGCCGGAGCAGGAACACCTCCCCGTCGCGAGTGACGATCGTGTAGGGGATCACTTGCTTGAGTGACGGAGTCCGTTCGGCATAGGCGCGCTCGACGAAGAAGCCGTGCTCTTCCACGATCCCGTGGAAGGCGTCTTCGCCCAGACCGTCTCCGAATCGTGTGAACCCATGCGGGTAGCACTCCGGAAACAGCGCCTTGCGCGGAACGACGAAAACGAACTCCATGATGCGGTCTTTTGTGCTCGAACCGGTCGCGAGCACCGGCGGCTGCGCCTCCCTGGCGCGCGAAGAATGGAAGCGGGGAGCCTAAGCGAGGATCTCAAATCTGTCAAGATCCAGCATAGGCCAGGCTACGGACACCCCACATGTTGTGGTTTCGTGCTCTTCTCACCTTCTATATCCTTCCGGGGGTACCCCCGGGCTCCGGTGGAAGGGGGTGGACGTGGCAGGCCCTGTAAGCCGGGTTCTGTACCCCCTCAACAGGGGGAGGCGACCATTTCTCTGGGACCGGAGTCGCCCCCGGCCTCGAACGACCTACCCGGAGGGCCTCGGCGCGGGTCGTCGCCATGCCCTCCCTATTTGGTCTTTCTCCGGGTGGGGTTTACCCTGCCAGCCCTGTCACCAGGACCGCGGTGCGCTCTTACCGCACCCTTTCACCCTTACCGCCCGCTCGCGCGGGAGGCGGTTTGCTTTCTGTGGCACTTTCCCTGGCCTCGCGGCCGGTTGTCGTTAGCAACCACCCTGACCCGAGGAGCCCGGACTTTCCTCCCCGCGCCGACCCTCGCGGGCCACGCGGAGCGGCCGCCCAGGCCTCCCACGTCCAGGGACCATCGTAGGGTCCGGAGCCGAGAGTTCCATCCCGCTGTGCGGGTTGTGGAGCTTCCAGGCAGGGGGGGCGCAACCGATGGGGCTC
>SMVQ01000243.1 GCA_004357655.1 Planctomycetota bacterium | reverse complement strand
GATTCAGGGTGTCGTCGTGTTCGCGACCGACGTGACCGACTACGTGCATCACCGCGAGCTCCTGCAAGAGATGAACCAGCGTCTCTCCCGGCACAAGGCCGAGGTGGAGCGCGCGTACGCGGAGCTCGAGCACAGCAATCTCGAGCTTCGGCGCGCGTACGGCGAGCTCGACGAGTTCGCCGCGATCGCGGGGCACGACCTGAAAGCGCCGCTCCGCGAGATCACGTCCTTCGTGACGCTACTCGAGCAGGACCTCGGGGATCGCCTGCCGCGGAGGGTGGCCGAGGATCTTCGACTCGTACACGAATCCGCGCAGAGGATGCGTGCGCTCATCGACGGCCTCCTGTCCTTGTCGCGCACGGGCCGATCGGAGATCGAGCGCGAGGAGTTGCCCCTGGACGAGTGCGTGGATTCGGCCGTCCGATCCCTCGCCGTTCCTATCCGCGAGTCCATGGCGACGATCGAGCGCGACGAGCTGCCGACCGTGCTCGGTGATCGCACGCTGCTCACCGAGCTGTTCCAGAACCTGGTCGACAACGCCTTGAAGTTCTCGGGCACCGAGGCCCCGCGGATCCGAATCACGGCCGACCTGGGCGACGAGGGCTGGGTCTTCGGCGTGCGCGACGAGGGAGTGGGGATCGCGTCCGAGAATTTCGAGCGGGTGTTCAGCCCGTTCCAACGTCTTCATGGACAATCCGAAGTTCCGGGCTCGGGCATGGGGCTCGCTATCTGCCGCAAGGTCGTCGAGCGGCACGGCGGGCGGCTCTGGCTCGAATCGGTACCGTCCGAGTGGACGCACTTCAAGTTCACCGTCGGCGGAGAGTGATCGTGCATTACGGCACCGCGGCAGATCCTTCACGACCCGGGCTCGGTCGCTCCCGCCGCCGCGGCGGCGGGCGCGACCGAGTCCGAGTTGTGAAGGATCTGCCGCGGTACCGTATTCTTCTCCTCTGCGTCGCGTGCTCGGCCAAACCGTCCACGGACGAGGCCGTCGTCTTGTACTACGGGATGCGAGCGCGCGCGTTCGTGGCGACGCCCGAGGAGGCGCGCGCCGGAATGCTGGCGGCCTTCGAGGCGCTCGACTACACGTTGCTCGAGGGTGGCGCGGACCTCCTCGTCGCGCGCTCACCGGGCTCCACGCGCTTCTTCGCGTTCGTCGGGGAGCAGACGAAGTGGCACGAGGTGACAGCGATGTTCGCGGCGGTTCCCGGGGGACGAGTCCGTATAGATCTGGACGCGGTGTTGGTCCACGGTCCGGCGCGCGGCGCCACCCGCGCGCAAGTTCCCGAGGCCGACGCCGAGCTGTACGAGGAATTGTTCGAGCTCATCCACGCAGTGCTGCGCGCGCGAACCGGGCTGTGAGGTCGATGCTCCTCCTCGCGTGTGGCGTCCTCGCGGCTGCGTGCGGCGGCGGGGAGGATGCGCTGGAGGCCACACCTCCGGAGATCACACCCGGCCCACGAGCCCGCCTGAACGTCCTGTTCATCGCGGTCGACGACCTGCGCTCCGAGCTGGGGTGCTTCGGCGCAGAGCGCGCGCTCACGCCGAACATCGACGCCCTGGCGCGCGCAGGGGTCCGGTTCGAGCGAGCGTACTGCCAGCAGGCGCTCTGCAATCCGTCGCGCGCGAGCCTCCTGACCGGCTGCCGCCCGATGACGACCCGTGTCGCGGGCCTCGATGAGCACTTTCGGAGGGCCCTGCCCGACGTCGTGACGCTGCCGCAGTACTTCAAGCAGAACGGCTATCGCGCGATCTCGCTCGGCAAGATCTTCCACGGCAACCTGCTCGATCCCGAGTCGTGGTCCGAGCCGGAGTACCTCGCGGACCGCAAGTCGATCTACGCCCTGCCTGAGAACATCGCGCTCAACCGACCGCGCAAGAAGGGTCCGCCCGTCGAGAGCGCGGACGTCACGGACGACGCCTACCGCGACGGGCAGGTCGCGCAGCGGGCGGTGGAGATGCTCCGGGGCATGAACGGGGAGCCGTTCTTCCTCGCGGTCGGGTTCCACAAGCCGCACCTCCCGTTCGCCGCGCCGAAGCGCTACTGGGATCTCTACGCGCCCGACACGATTGCGCTCGCGCCCAATCCGGACCCCCCCGCGGGCGCTCCGCCCTTTGCGATCCACCCCTGGATCGAGCTGCGCCGGTATCTCGGAGTGCCCAGCGAGGGCCCGTTGGACGAGCGAACGGCGCGCGAGCTGATCCACGGCTACCTCGCCTGCGTGAGCTATGTCGACGCGCAAGTGGGCAAGGTGCTCGCGGAGCTGGAGCGGCTCGAGCTCGCGCGCGACACGATCGTCGTGCTGTGGAGCGACCACGGCTGGTACCTCGGCGAGCACGGGATGTGGGCGAAGATGGGGAACTTCGAGGAGGCCTTGCGGGCACCCGTGATTCTGCGCGCTCCAGGGGCGCGTGCCGGCGCCGCGAGCCGCGGCCTGGTCGAGCTGGTCGACCTGTACCCGACGCTCTGCGAGCTCACGGGCCTCACGCCGCCCCCGCACCTGGAAGGCACGAGCTTCGCGCCCCTCCTGGCCGAGCCGGACCGACCCTGGAAGCGGGCTGTCTTCAGCCAGCACCCGGCGAGCCTGGACATCATGGGGTACTCGGTCCGCACGGATCGGTGGCGGTTCACGAGCTGGCGCCGCGCCTCCGACGGGGCCGAGCTCGCGCGGGAGCTGTACGACCACGACGCGGATCCATTCGAGAACGTGAACCTGGCGGAGCGCGAGGACTACGCCGCGACCGTCGCGGGCCTGGGATCGCAGCTCGACGGGGGTTGGCGGGCGGCCGTTCCGCGGTAGCGCGGCACCGCGACAAATTTTCACAACTTTCGGGTACCGAATTACCGCCTCCAGCCGCTACTAGGACTAGGAGTAGATAGGGGAGTACGGAACCGCGACAAGTTCTTCACAACTCTCGCGGTACCGTATTGTCGCCTCCCGCTGCGGCAGCGGGAGGGGCCGAACCAGAGTTGTGAAGAATTTGTCGCGGTACCGTGTTGGAACCCTCTCATAGCGACACCAAGTCCGTCGAGCTCGTGCGTCGCGCCCAGGGCGGGGAGTTGCCGGCGCTGAACCGCTTGTTCGAGCGCTACTACGACCGGGTGCGGAAGATCGTCCGGATGCGACTCGGCCCGAGCCTCGCCAAGTACGTCGATACCGAGGACATCCTGCAGGAGACGTTCATCGCCGCGGTGCACGGGTTCGACCGGTTCGAGGTGCGCGACGATGCTGGGCTGATCCTGTGGCTCAGCAAGATCGCCGAGCATCAGATTCAGAACGCCGCCGCGTATCACGGCGCCCAGAAGCGCGACCGGAGGCGCGAGGTCGCCCTGCGCTACGTTCAGGATTCGATGGCGAGTGGCGAGCTTGTCATGGAGCCGGCCGCGGACATCCGTGCTCCCATCGACGAGCTCGCCCAGGAGGAGGACATCGACATGATCGAGACGTGCATCGGGGAGTTGCGCGAGGAATACCGGACCGTGATCCTGCACCGCGACTACGCCGGTGCCTCGTGGGCCGCCGTGGCGGAGTCGAGCGACTTGCCCACGGCCGATGCCGCGCGCAGCATGTACACGCGCGCCGTGACGCAGCTCGCGAGTCTCGTCCGGCGCCGGACGCAGGCCTGAGCACAGCGCGCGTGGTGGGAGCCAAGGCTTCCCACCCATCCCTTGGGCAGGACCGGCCATCGGCCGGTCTGGTGGCCGTGTCTCCGCCATATTCTCGCCACGGCCGGCCCGGCTCCGCCAATTCCCGGTGCGCACAGCCGGAGCCTGTGGTCAACTCTCCCGCCCTCGTGGCCCACCTGCCGCGAGCCTACCCAGCCGATCTCGATGTCGACCGCGAGCCAGAGCTTCCGTGCCCCGCGCGCAGGGGCAACTCACGCCGGAGTCCCGGCGGAAGGATGTCCTGCCGCGGGCGACCGCAGCGCACGAGCCAGGGGGGCCGCGTGTCCTTGACACTCGCGGCGGGCGAATCCAGCGCCGGGCTCCCGCCGCTCGTCGTCCGTGACTTCACGAAGCGGTACGGGGACCAACTCGCGGTGGACGGGCTCTCGTTCGACGCTCACCACGGCGAGATTCTCGGGCTCGTGGGGCCGAATGGTGCCGGCAAGACGACGACCCTGCGGTCGATCGCGGGGATCCTGCCCATCCAAGAAGGCCGCGTGATCGTGGGAGGATACGACATCGCCACGGAGGAGGCGGCCGCGAAGAACCTGCTCGCCTGGGTACCCGACGATCCGCAGCCGTTCGACAGCTTGACGGTCATGGAGCACCTGGAGTTCACCGCTGGGCTGTACGGCGTCAGCGATTGGCAGCCCAAGGCAACGTCGCTCCTGGAGCGGTTCGACCTCATGGACAGAGCCGGAGCGCTGGGGGGCGAGCTGTCGCGGGGCATGCGCCAGAAGCTCGCCATCTGCGCGGCGTGGCTCTCCGAGCCGGGCGTCGTGCTGCTCGACGAGCCGCTCTCGGGACTCGACCCGCGCGGTATCCGATCGGCTCGTGACGCCATCCGTGAGCTCGCCGACACCGGGGTCGCCGTCATCCTCTCCTCGCACCTGCTGGAGCTGATCGAGGCGCTCGCGGATCGCCTCCTGATCATGGATCACGGCCGGCGAATCTTCGTCGGCACGCTCGCGGAGGCGCGTGCGATGATCACGAAGGACTCCGGGACGAGCCTCGAGGAGATCTTCATGGCCGTCACGGGGGGGCCGCGGGAGGAGCGCCCGTCCGCTCCTCGGGCGGGGACGGAGTAGGGCGCCGTGCTCGTCGGACACGTGGCGCTGCGCAAGCTCGCGCGCCTGAAGCTGCGGGCCTGGCTGCGCTCGAGCCGGCGTCGGCTCTCGACATGGTCGGGGATCGTGTTCGCACTCCTGGGTCTGCTCGTCATGACGCTCTGGATCGGGAGCGTGGCGTTCCGCTACGTGTTCACACGCTCCGCCGGTCTCTCCCCCGAGCTCCAATACGAGCTCGTGCGGGTCGGCCTGTTCGTGCTCACGAGCCTCACCGTGACGGCCTCGCTGGCGCACCGCGGCTTGTACCTGCCCAAGGACGAGATCGAGCGTCTCCTCTCGGCGCCCGTGGCCCGCGCGGACCTCGTTCGCTACCGCCTGCTCTCGAACCTCATGCGGACCTTCGTGTTCGCGATCATCATGGCGTTCGTCGTGGCGGCGCGGATGCCGGTGCCCGGATTCGCATTCGTGGGCATGGTGCTGGCCGTCATGACGCTGCCGATGGCGGGCCAGGCTGCCGCGCTCCTCTTCGGCGACGCGGAGAACCGGCTCGGTCGGTTCTTGAAGCGCGCCCCTATCGGGCTGCTCAGGATCGTCACGGGCGTGCTCACGTGGGCATTCTTCATGGTGATCCTGTTCACCGACGAGGTCTTCGGACCCGATGCGAACCTCACGGGATTCGACCTCACCCGGGTGATCGCGCACCCCGTGGTCCAGGCCCTCGCCCTCCCGTTCACGCCGTGGGCGAAGATGATCTCGGCCGAGAGCGTATTCGAGTTCATGCCGTGGTTGCTGGCCTGCCTGGCGATCTGGTTCACGGTCTTCGAGGCCACGGCGCGCATCCCCGTCGACTTCCGGGAGCTCAGCCTCCAGACCTCGGCCGACGTCGCGCGCAAGCTGTCGCGCATGCGGTCGGGCCGCAACCTCATCAGTGGGGGAAGCGTCTCGAAGCGCGCGCTCGGTTGGAATGTACCGTGGCTGTTCGGGAGGGGCCCCTTCGGGGCGATCGCGTGGCTCAAGCTGTGTTCGATCGTGCGCAAGTCGCGCGGCACGCTCATGTTCTCCATCGTGGTGATCGGGTTCATCACGTTCCTGACGACGACGTACATCGCGGACCCTCTCCGCGACCCGCTCACGGGCTCCCTCATCGTCGCGGGGATCGGCACGATCTACCTCTGCGCAGGGCTGCGCTTCGACTTCCGCTCGGACCTGGATCTGATGGAGACCGTCAAGGCCTGGCCGCTCGCGGCGTGGCGCATCTTCCTGGCCACGATCCTGCCCGAGGTCGTCCTCGTCTCCGCGCTCATCGCCGCGGCCGTCCTGCTGAGATCGGCGATCCTCGGCCAACTGCCGCTCGTGGTCTGGTTCGTGATCCCCTGCGTGCCCGTGATCGCCCTCATGTGGACGGCACTCGACAACGCCGTATTCCTCTTCGCGCCCGTGCGGTTCGTGCCCGGTCAAGGTGGGGCCATGCATCACACGGGTCGCGCCCTCGTGCTCGTGTTCATCCGGACGGCGCTGCTGCTCGTCGTCGTGGGTGCGCTCTTCGGGATCAGGTTCGGTACGAATTGGATCGGCGTGTACCTCGAGCTGCCCGAGGCCGCGAAGATCACGTTCATCGTCGCGACCTGCGGCGCGTTCCTGGCTGCCGCGGCGGCCGCGCTCATCGGGCTGGGCGGGTGGGCGCTCGCCCGTTACGACGTCGCGCGCGAGCGCACGATGATGCAGTAGCCCGCCCGCGTCACCCCGCCGTCTCGCGGAGCGCGGCGTTGAGGTGCGACTGGAGGCGCGCCGCCGTCGCCGCGTTGCAGTACCCGACGAAGTCGACGGGCGTCTCGGTGTCGATCGGGAAGTCGAGCGGTTCGCCTTCGGGCGTCGTCACGACGCACCCCGCTTCGCTCGCGCAGAGCGCCGCACCCGCCATGTCGTACGGCTTGGCGACTTGTGTCGAGATGCCTCGCCGGCGGGCCATCAAGGCGCGCGTCTCGATCACCGCGCGGTACGTGCCCATGGCGGTCAGGGCGAGTTGGCCGCCGCTCGAGATGTACTGGTCGTCCCAGCAACTGTTGAGCTCCGCCCCCTCGAGCCGCGCGAGGCGCTCGAAGAATCTGGCCTCGAGCTCGGTGATCGCCGACCGGAGGTCGGGGGCGTAGGCGAAGAACGGGAAGTACCCATGGTCGACGCGGTCGTCCTCATCCGCGCGCAGGCGAGTCGTGAGCATGGCGGGCGGACCTTCGAGCTCACCGACCGCGAGTTCGCAGCCTTCGCCGAGGATCGCCGAGAGCGACCGGAACCGGGCCGCGCGCGTGTCGGGTATCTCGGACACGATCCCGAGCGAAATGTCCGTGAGTCGTGGCTCGCTGCTCCCCGGCCCGGCGAAGGAGACGACGGTCCAGGCGGACCGCAGATCCGTCATGAGGTTGCGGGTGCCGTCGATGGGATCCAGGGCGAGCCTGGGCCCGCCGTGGTCGAAGCCGTCGAGCTCCCGCACGCCCCCCCGACCCGGCCCGACATGACGCCAGCCGACGTCCTCCGTGAGGAGCGAGATGGGGCCGCGCCGGGCGACCTCCGCCAGCCACGCGGTGACGATCTCCTCCGTCACTTCGTCGAGCCGGAACGTCACGTCCCCGGCGCCCCGCCCCACGGGTTGGGCCACCCGCGCCAGGTCGCCGACCTCGAGCGCCCCCCGCATCTCGCCGCGCGCCGCGTCCCGGATCCGGTTCGACAGGTCGCGCAGTGGAGCGAGCCAGGCACGGGCGCTGGCGACGTCGGGCTGCGAGCGATCCTGACCCATGCGCAGACTCTACCCATTCGAAGCGCGTGGGGCACGGGGCTCGCCGCGCTCTCGATCGCAGAGAGGCGTGCCAGTCCAACCGGTTCACGATGACGTGGCCCGAGCGTTTCAGCTCAACCCCCGCCCACCACTGGCAGAACCTCACGGCTACAGACTAGACTGCTCGCCCCTTTCTCCGAGCCCACACCGGAATCCCGATCTCGACCCCCCCGTGTCATGAGCGAAGTCCGCAACGTCACCATCATCGGTTCCGGTCCGGCCGGTTACACCGCGGCGATCTACACCGCGCGCGCGAACCTGAAGCCGCTCCTCTTCCAGGGCATGCAGCCCGGCGGCCAGCTCACGATCACGACCGACGTCGAGAACTACCCCGGCTATCCGGACGGAGTTCTCGGGCCGAAGATGATGGAGGACTTCCAGGCCCAGGCCGAGCGTTTCGGCACGGAGGTGAGGTTCGAGGAGGTGATCGAGGTCGACTTCAGGGCCCGGCCTTTCACCCTGAAGACGGACTTCGACACCT
>SMVQ01000242.1 GCA_004357655.1 Planctomycetota bacterium | reverse complement strand
AGTCAGGTAGCCCTCGGTGAAATAGAATTCACGGATCGTGGCGATGCCCGCGAATACGGCGCTCTCGGAGAAGTAGAGCTCCCCACCGCCGAGCACTCCCGCGCGCACGCCACCGACCGCCTTCCTCAAGGTGTCCCGGTCGTACTGGAGGTCGCCCTCCAGCTGGATCTTCGCGACGATCGCCCGCGGACCCTCGATGATCTTGAAATCGATCCGGACCGGCTCACCGTCTCCGGATTCGTAGTCGTAGGACACGCTGGCTTCGTGGAATCCCTGGCTACGGTGGAACTCTTCGAGGGAATAGGCCGCGTCATCGACCTCGGGGCGGCTCGGCCCGTCGCGATCGAACGCGGCGAGCTCATTCGCGATCACTTCTTGCAGGCGCCCGTTCGAGAAGGCCTCGTTCCCAGAGAAAGTGAGCTCGTATCCCGGGTGAGAGCCGTCGGCCGGGGGCTTGCCCGGCGTCGATGCGGTCGAGCGACAGCCGAGGAATGCCGCGAAGACGATGAGGACCCAGACGCGGTTCATCGGAAGCGGAATACGATCTTGTAGCCGAAGTTGAATCGGTCGTAGATGTCGCGCTCCGCGGCGATGTAGTCGGTTCGGCCGGGTCCACGCCGCCGCTCGGTCAGGCGGTAGCTGGCCTCCATCGTGTCGGCGCCGCTCTCGCTCACGTTCGTTCCCAGCTGGAGGTCGATCCGATCGATGACCGTCTCATCGGCATCCGTGGACTCGTCCGACAGCCATCGCGATAGGAAGTCCTGCGCGAGGTACACGGCCACGGAGCGGCCGGCGTCCGCGGACATCGCGCCCTGGGGTAGGTTGCCCGTGAGCAGGAGCACGGGCAGGTCCGCGCTAGGGAGCGGTGGGTTCGAGCTGAGGACGACGACGGGCTCGTCGTAGTCGCCGGTGACGACCATGTCGATGTCGAAGCCCTTGATCCTGGCGTCGGCCGAGAGCTGGAGCTTCGGAACGAACGGGTCGTCCTCGTGGAACTGGATCGTGCCCGACCGAATCGTCAGGCGCCCCGAAGGGAGGGTGAGGCGGATCGGTTCGACGTAGATCAAGCCGGTCAGGATCGGGATGGCGCAGGTGCCCGTGAGTCGGAGTTCCGGGCGCAGGCTGCCGGAAGCGACGTTGTTCTTGATCACGAACGGCGCGGAGCACCCTAGCGTGACGTCGAAGGTCATTGTGGCGAGCGGACCCTCGCGCGCGAACGTGAGATGGAAGCCGCGCTCGCCGCTCGACGGTCCGCCGCCCGGCGCCAGGAGTCCGCCGAGCAGGTCGAACTGCTTGACGAATCGCCCGTCGGTCAAGACTACCGCGCCTGTCGTGTGAAGAGCGTCGACAGGACCCTCGATCGCGAGCTCGAGGTCCGCGCGCACCTTGATCCCTCCGGCGCGGTACAGGAGCAGGTTTTCGCCCTTCAAGGTGATGTCCAGCCCGAAGGTGTCGCCAGCCCAGGTCGCGCCCCCGCCGAGCTCGAACGGTGAGGCCCCGAGCTCGCCGCGCAATCGGTCGATGATGAGTCCGTCCGGGAGGAGGTGAACCTCCGCTTCGATCGCCTGGATCACGGGGAACGCGTCGGTGAAGCGCAGGGCGCCGCGCTCGATGACGACCCTGCCCTGCGGATCCGGCTCGGCCAGGGTCCCGCCGACCTCGAAGTCTCCGCTCCAGTCGCCTTCGAGCCGCCGGGTTGCGGCGAGCTTCGCGATCCACTGCGTGTCGTGAAGGGCGAAATCGCCCCGGGCGTCGAGCGGCGCCTCGAAGAGGGCTGCCGTGCCGTCTTCGATCAGCTCGACCAGGTTCAGGCCGGTAGCGATCTCGCCCTCCATCGAAACCTCGCACCGCTCCGGGTAGTCGATCGTGCCGCGCGCCAGCCGGATCGTGTCGCCGAGCTCCAGGTCGAGGTCGAGGCTCACGGGCCCGATGCGGCTCTCGACGGGATCCTCCGGCGCCCCTTTGACGAGCTCCCGTACCTGGACGTGGATCGCGCCGCGCAGCGCGGCCCAGGTTCCGGACAGGTTCGCCGAGTACCCGACGCTCCCCGCCAGGTCGAGGTCTGCCCCCGCCCACGGCGCCAGGTCCGATTCCGTGCCCTCGAGCGCGAGGGCGAGCTCGCCGGGCGCGAGCAGGACCGGGCCGCCGAGGTCGAGCGGTGCCTCGCCCGAGAGGCGCAGGACGGATTCGTCTCCGCGCCACACTTGGAGGTTCGCGATCCTCACTCGCTTGTCCGTGAGCTCGGCGTCGATCGCGAGCGCGAGCTCCGGCAGACCCGCCCCCGGCCGGAAGCGCGCGACCTCGAGCTTCGTCACCAGCTCGATGTCCGACTCGCCGAACCGTGCTTGCAACGTTCCATGCGCTCCCTCGATGAGCCACCCGGCCGGCATGAAAGGCGCGAGGAGCTTCATCGGCTCCAGGTTGTCGAGCGTGACGTCGAGGTCCGTAGTGCCGTCCACGACTTCGACCGTGGCGAGCAGGTGACCGACGTCACCGGTGAGCTCGATCGACTCGGCGCGGAATCGACCATCTGGCATGCTGAGCGACGCATCGATCGTGAGGGTCCCGAGCTCCCACCCGGCCGCGGACATGCTCTCGCACTCCGCGACGAGGCTCGCCGAGAGGTCTGAAAGCCTGCCCGTGATCGCCAGGTCGCCGCGCAGGGAGCCGCCCCAGGGCTCGGTACCGAGGAGCGGACCGAAGTCGTCGAGGTCGTCGAAGTCGGCGACGAATTCGAGCTCGAGCTCCGCGCCGGTGAAGTGTTCCCCGGGCTCCGTGCCCCACACGAGCCGGCCGCGTCGCGCCTCGAACGATCCGCCTGCCGTTTCCACGCGCCCCTCGCGCAGGGTAATGCCCTCCTCGGAGACGTTCACCGCGAGCCGGATCATGTGCGGGAGCGCGCCTTCGTCCGGCGTCTCGTGGCCGAGCAGTCTGGGAAGGTCGCGCACCTCGATCACCAGGCTTCCAGTCGCCCCGCGCAGGTCGAGCTCGTGCGTATCGTCGGCCATCCGCGCGGCGAGCTCGAGGATCTCGAGATGGTTCGGGCCCGCATCGGCCACGAGGTCCGCGACCTGGAGGACGCCATCCTGCAACGTGACGCGCGTCTTCAAGCGCACGACCTCGTAGGTGTCGTACCCGGCCTCCTCGAGCGTGAGAGCCAGGTCCGCTTCACCCGCGAACGGGGCGTCGAGGTCGAGGGCCGCGGTCCCGTCGAAGGAGAGCCGGCCGCGCAAGGTCGCGAGACCCGCGAACGGCAGGAGCGTGGCGACGCGCGCGAGGTCCACGCCGTCCACCCGCGCCGTGAGCGCGAGACGGCTTCCGTCGACCTCGCCCGCGAGCGCCGCCGTGCCGGAGCAGAGCTCGAGCTGCACGTCCCAGTCCAGGTGCCCATCGGCGAGCCCCGTGAGGTCCACGTGCGCGTCCCGGCCCTCCAGCTCTTCGCCCAGCCGGATCGTGTCGATCGCGAGCTTCCCGCCCGCGTACGCGGCGTCGAGCGCGAGGTCCGATTCGAACGGCTCCCGTTCCGGCCCCTCGATGCGGTAGCGGGCGAGGCTGAGGGTCACCCGCTCCGCCGTGTCGCCTGGCGCGATCGCGAGTGCGAGGTCCTCGAGCGTGACGCGCTCTCCCGCGGGGAGGCGGACGAGAACCTGGGCGATGTCGACTCGCACGGAGGGGAGGTGCGCGGGCAGGGTCAAGGGCGCTGCTTCCGATTCCTCCGGGGTCGCGTCGGGCGCGGCCGGCTGCGATAGATCGATCACGACCCGGTCAGCGGCGACCGCGACGTGACGCAGCCAATCCGATTCGCCCCGCGCGAGCGCGAGGAGCGAGTACTCGGCCTCGATGCGCGCTCCCTCGAGTGTCTCCAGGACGAGGTCGCCCGACTTTCGGCGTACGCTCAGGCCCTCGATGCGGACGTCTCCGAAGAGACTTCCCGTAATGCCCTGCAGCTCGAGCTCGATCCCGAGCTGCGCGGCGAGGCTCCCCTCGGCATACCGGATCGCCAGCGGCAGCAGGACCTGGGCCCGGGTGAAGTAGAGCAGGACCGGCAGACCGAGGACCACCCCCGTTCCCCAGAGGGCGATTCGCCGGAGGCGCTTGCGGTGGCGCCCTCTGGGCGGCGGTCGATGGAACTCGGTCTCGGGCATTGGGATGGCAGGCAGGCGGCAAAAGGGCGGGCAGTATAACGGGCCTCCACCCCAACCCAACACGCAGCATGTCGTCGGTGGCGCGCGGTCCGGCTGCGCACCGTGGGCGCAAAGTGTCCCGTGTCCCTCGTGCCACGGGCTTCCCGCTAGGCGCTGCGCCACGATCCGGAGGAGCGTCGGGTCGCGAACCCCGCTCGGCCGACGGCTTCCCCGCTGCGACCGACCTGGAATCAGAACCTGAAGATGGCGTGGTCTCGACCGAGTTGCAGGATGAGGGCATCCGGGTCGACCAGCACGCGCTCGGGCTCGAAGTCGCACGTGATCGTGACTTCGAGTTCCTCCCCGGCGCCGAGCGTTACGGTCACGCGTGAATCGAAATAAGGATCCTTCGGCTCCTCGGCCTCATTCGCCTCGGGCTTCGGTTCGTCGGCGGGGGCTGCCGCGAGGATCGCGTCCTCGTCCGGGACTGTGGCGGGATCCATCGCCCTCGGCGTCTCTTCGTCGACCGTCTCCTCGTCGGCCTTGGGGAAGCGGTCCCCCCGCACGGCGGCGACCTCGATGGGCATTCGGCTCGTACCTTTGTTCTTCACGCGCAGGGTGACCTCCCAGCGCTCGGCACCGTTCGCTCCGCCCACGTTCTCCCGCTCCACGTCCACCAGCTCGTACTCCGGGACGACGACGTCGAAGAACCACTGGTTCACGAAGTCGTCGAAGGCCGCGGCGTCCGGCGCGAACGGGCGCAGATGGGCCACGAAGTCCTGCAACACGGGGTGGTCGCGGTCTGCCTTGTAGAACGCGATGAAAGAGCGAATGCCGGCGAGCGTGTGCTCGCGCCCCATCCGCTGCAGGAGCATCCAGAACACCCAACCGCCCTTGTCGTAGGTGACCGTCTCGTCCCCACCGCGAGTTCCGTCGATCTTGACGAGTGGGCGCTCCGAATCGACCCGGCGCTTCTTGGCGTACCGCGCTTCGATGAGCTTGCTGAACGCGATCCGGTCGCGCGGACCGAGCACCTCTTCGAACAGGAGCATCGTCGAGAAGTGCGCGGCCCCTTCCGAGAGAATGTTGCCACCGGGGCCCTTCCCGGGTTCGAGGATGTTGCCCCACCACTGGTGCGCCGACTCGTGCGCGGTGACCAGGAACACGGCGTTCGCCTTGGCATCGCTCTTCGTGAGGAAGCCGATGTTCTCGGAGAACGTGATGTTCGTCGCGAATCCTTGGGCGTAGCCGGCGAGCGCGGGGAACTCCGACAGCTTCAGCTCGCTCCATGGAAACTCGTAGAACCACTCCGAGTAGAACTTGCGCGCGGCGTCGAGTGCCACGCCCATCTCCTCGATATTGTAGGCGTGCTCAGCGTGATAGAAGATCGCCGTCCCGTCGCCGCGATGCACGGCCCAGCGCCCGCCGACGACGTTGAAGAAGCCCACGGGATGATCGCTCTCCCAGACGACGGTCTTCCTGCCGTCCGCCACCTCCTCGCTCACGAGCACGCCGACCGAGTTCATCGTGTATTCCTCGGGCGCCGTGATGCGCACGCGCGTAGAGAAGGGCGCGCCCGATCCGAAACCCGACGCGGTCACGCCTTCGTAGAAATCGTCGGGATATTCCCGGGAGTCATGGCGGTTGTCTTCGTCGACCCCGCGTCCCTCGACGTAGCCGACAACGGGCACGAACGAGGGACGGAAGGAGGTGAGCACGATCCCGGAGGGGAGGATGAACTCCCAGGCGCCGCCGCCGTTCTTGGTGCTGCCCCTCGGCACGTAGCCCGAGTGCTCGAACCCGATGACGACGCCGTCGCCGGTCGCGAGCGGAGCGGGCGGCGTGAAGACCATGAGCCCTTCGCGGTCCTCGGGCTCGATCGCCTCGCCGTCCATCGTCCAGGCGAGGTCTTCCCAGGTGGGATTCGCGGTGAGCAGGACCTGTCGGAGGGGCTCAGCCTCGCGGTTGACGAGCTCGTACGTGCCCTTCACCTGGAACCAGCGCTCGCTGGGCTCGAGCTCGAGGTCGATGTCGACCGCCACGGTGTCGGGAATCCGGGCGTCGGTGTAAGTCGCGACGTTCTTGCGCCAGTAGTCCTTCGCGCGCTTCTCGGCGGTCTCGCCCTGGAAGCCGTCATCGACGCGGTTCGACAGCATCACGCCTGTGATGAGCGGCAGCGCGGCGAAGGGCACGAGGCGAAGCCCCGTGAGCGCCAGCGCTCTCGGACGCAGCCTGACGATCGTCCGGGTCGCGTCGAACATGCGCCGTGGGAAGACGCGTACCGTGAGGACCGTGAGGAAGAGCGCGAGTCCCAGCGCGGTCAGGCGGTTCAGGATCAAGTCATCCCGCGTGAGCTCGAAGACACCCATGTCGCTCCACTGCAACGCGCCCCAGAGCACCCAGTTGTAGGGCAGCGAGAGCTCACCGAGGGCCACCTTCCAACCGGTGTAGGCGAGCGCCCCCATTGCGATCGCGTAGGTCGTGTACCGGCTGCCCGTGAACGCATACGCGGCGGACACGAACGCGCACCAGAGCAGGAACGTCGGCACGAGGAGCAGCCCCCACACGAGAAGGAACGGCTCCAAGGTGATCGGGACCGTCTTCTGGAACGCGAGAACGGCCACGGACGAGGCTAGCGTGACGCCCATGATCACGAGGGCGACGAAGCTGTTCGCGAGCGCCTTGCCGAAGAGCAACGCGCCTGTACCGACCGGCGTCGAGTAGTAGATCGAGCGGATCCCCGTCGCCTCCTCGCGGCGCAATGATTCCACCATGTAGAACATGAGCAGGAAGCAGACGAGCGTCGTCAACCAGCTCATCGAGCGCACGGCGATGACGCCGGGCGTCAGGAGGAGGCTCGTGTCGAACGCGCCTAGCAGGAAGCTGCTGTTCCCCACGGTGAAGAGGATGATCAGCGGGATGAACAAGTAGAGACCCGGTTGGCTGCGGAGCTCCCGGAACTCGGCGAGCGCAACGTGGATGAGTCCGCGCACGAATCCGGGCCGGGCCTGGCGCATCCCGAGCGCGGAGATGGGGCTGGGAACGACGGCGCGGCCCGCCCCGTCCCGCGCGGGATCCAGTCGCTCGAGGCTGCGCTTGGACACCTTGCGTGCCCCGCGCAGCGAGTTCGCGAAGCGGCGGCTCGTCCACGTCATGAAGAAGAGTCCGAGCGCTACGAATCCAAGTCTGCTGAGCGGGAACAGGAGCCCCAGCTCGATCGGTTGGGTGTTGTAGAAGTCGGCACCCCGGTCGACTTTCAGCCAGGTCTCCAGCAGCCACCGGAACCCCACCGGATCGACTGCCATGAGGGCCTTGTTGAGCCGCGGATCGAGCCAGTCCGGCGACCATTCCCAGAGGAAAAACTCGCACAGGAGGAGGAGCCCGACGGGCAGGAAGAAGACGAGGATCGGCTTGCGCGTGACCGTGCCGACGGCGAAGGCCATGCCCGCCATGAAGAGGATGAGCGGGAGCCCGAAGAAGATCACCGGCTTCAGGTAATTGCCCAGGGCGAACGGCCCGATGTAGTCCGCGGCGTCCGCGTCGACGCCTACGTGGTTGAAGGCCATCGCTAGCGCGACGTGCAGGCAGAGCACGACGAGGATGCTGGCGAGCACGCCGAGGAACTTGCCCCACACGTATTCGCGCGGAGTGAGCGGCGTGGAGTGGAGGAGCTGCGTGACCTTATCCTCCTCGTCCTGGATCACGGTCATCCCCGCGGCGACGGCGACGAAGAAGGAGTAGACGAGCCCGAAGACGACCGCGAAGGTCATCGCGAGCCCGAACTCGGACGTGATGAACGCCTTGGTGCCCCCGACCGCCGTGTCCCCCGATTGGATCCTCAGCCCGCCGCTGGAGAGGCCCCAGGCGAATAGCCCGAGGATGATGACCCAGATCCAGTACAGGGGCCGGCGCAGGTTCCGCCGCAGGTCGAGCTGGACGAGCTCGAAGACCCGCCCGAAGTTCATACCGGGCCTCCCGCCAATTCCTCGGCGGGAAGTGCGACCGGCTCGATGGGGGGCTTGGACTCGGGCAGGATGTCCGCGCCGGTCTTCATGAGGGCGAGATAGGCGTCCTCGAGCGTCGCCGCGGAGGGCTGGAACGCCGGCGGTGCGTCCCCGTCCGGGGCGTAGATCCGTACGCGGGTTCGGCCCTCGAACAGCATCGCCTGGGTCACGGTGTGCGCGGCGTGGAGCCGTTCGAGCGCGTCGTGCTCGACGTGTCCTTCGAACATCGTGCCTTCGAGCGCGGCGCGCGCTTCGCGCGGTGAGGTCTGCGCGACGAGTAGCCCGTTCCGGATGATGGCCATGAACGGGCAGAGGACGGCGACGTCCTCGACGATGTGCGTGGACAGGAACACGATCCGGTTCTGGGCGAGGTCGGCCAGGAGGTGGTAGAAGCGCAGGCGCTCTTCGGGGTCCAGCCCGGCCGTGGGCTCGTCGACGACGAGGATGCGCGGATCGCCCGCGATCGCCTGCGCGATGCCGAGCCGCTGGCGCATGCCGCCCGAGTACTCCCGCACCTTGCGCTTCGCGGCAAAGGTGAGGTTGACGCGTTCGAGCAGTCCGTCGCACAGTCGTCGCATGCCGCCCTTGGCCTTGACGCCCTTCAGTCGCAGGAGGTGAGCGAGCATCGCCCTGCCCGTGAGGTGCGGATAGAACCCGAAGTCCTGCGGCAGGTAGCCGAGCTTGTCCCAGACCCGCTCCGGGTTCGCGATGATGTCCTCGCCGTCGAGCGTCACGCTGCCCGACGTCGGCTCCTGCAAGCCGGCGATGATGCGCATGAGCGTCGACTTGCCGGCACCGTTGGGACCCAGGAGGCCGAACATGCCGTTGGGCACGTCGAGTTGGATGCCCTGGAGGGCGGTGACGGGACCGGGGTAGACCTTGACCAGATCGCGGATGGAGAGCATGGGCGCAAGTGTAATGGGGACGGACTTGTTCCAGCCGAACGAGACCAGGAGACGGATTGTTGCGCCGCAGTCGCGGAATATTCGCAGAAAGACCCCAGGTGTGCGGTCGAGTGAATCCAATCCTGACCCGCCAAGCCTTCCCGCCGAGCCGTGGTCGCGCGCAGATGCGTGTGGATCGTACGCCAGTCGGCCTGGGATGGGCGACCGTCCCCCAGGCCCGGCCCGAGCGGGACCAGGCCGGTGCGAATTGCTACGGCTCCTCACTGACGATACGATGCCTTTCGGCCGGCAGATCCGGCGGCTCGAAGCACGGAACGGAAACGCCAATGGCACCCGAACGTCTCAAGAATTTCATCGGTGGAGAGTGGGTGGACAGCGACGCGAGCGCCGTCCACGAGGTCCAGAACCCCGCGACGGGTGAGGTGATCGGGCTTACGCCGCTCGGCGGCGCGGAGGACGTCGGGCGCGCCGCGCGCGCGGCGGTGGAGGCCTTCCCGGCCTGGCGCCGCGTGCCGGTCCAGGACCGCGTCCAGTACCTCTTCGAGCTAAAGTTCCTGCTCGAGAAGCACGCGGAAGAGCTCGCGGCGACGGTCACGCGCGAGAACGGCAAGACGCTGCCGGAGTCGCGCGGGAGCGTGCGGCGCGGGATTCAGATGATCGAGCTCGCGACCGGCGCGCCATCGCTCCTCATGGGCCAGTCGCTCGAGGACATCGCCACGGGGATCGACTGCGAGTCCGTCCGCCAGCCGCTCGGAGTCTTCGCGTGCATGGCCCCGTTCAACTTCCCGGCGATGGTGCCGATGTGGTTCTTCCCGTTCGCCGTCGCCTGCGGGAACACGTTCGTCTGCAAGCCGTCCGAGCAGGTGCCGTTCAGCCAGAAGCTCGTGTTCGAGCTGATCCAGGAGGCCGGCTTCCCGCCCGGCGTTCTGAACCTGGTGTGCGGCGGCAAGGATGCCGTGAACGCGATCCTGGAGCATCCGGACATCGCCGGCGTGTCGTTCGTCGGCTCGAGCCCCGTCGCCCAGCACGTGTACCGCACGGGCGCCGCCAACATGAAGCGCGTCCAGGCGCTCGGGGGCGCGAAGAACTACATCATCATCATGCCCGACGCGGAGCTGGACCACGCGCTCGACGCGGTGACCGAGTCGGCGTT
>SMVQ01000241.1 GCA_004357655.1 Planctomycetota bacterium | reverse complement strand
CCTTGGCGAGGTAGGTGAACCAGAACTTGCGCATGAAGAAGTAATGGAACTCGAACGACAGGCGGCGGGTGATGTACGGGTTGTCGTTCTGCTCGAAAGGCAGGGAGATGTTGAGGCCGATGTTCTCTCCCTTCGCCTCGGAGGCGCCGCGGTTCGCGGCCTCCATGATGCCGGGGCCGCCGCCCGAGCAGACGACGAAGCGTCGGTCGTGCCCCTCGAGTCCTTTCGACCAGTGCGTGAGCCGCGTCGCGAGTTCGCGCGTCGCCTCGTAGTAACGCGACATGTGCACGCTCATCTCGGCCCGCTCGAGGTCACCGCCCTCCGCCTTCACCGTCTCCAGCCCCGCTTCCGCCACTTCGCGAGACAGGATCCGGGCCGAGCCGAAAAAGACGATCGTGTCCTTGACGTCGAGAGCATTGAAGCGCGAATCGGGCTCCATGTACTCCGCGAGGATCCGGAGGGCGCGCGCGTCCCTGCTGCTCAGGAACTGCTCGTTCTTGTAGGCTTTTACGGCTCGGTAGCGGCTGTCGCTCATGGTGTTGACAGGATGGGAAGGAGCGGGGGCCCGCCGTGCGGCGCCCCCGGAACCTGCCCGTCGCGCGCAGCGCCGGGTCCCTGGAGGTTACGCCATTCAGGGCCTATCGACTCGAACGCTTCCGATCTGATGCCCACCTCCACACCGATTCCGGCCCAGGCGCGGTTCCCCGTGTCCGGCATGTCCTGCCAGGCCTGCGCCGCCTCGGTGGAGGGGCTCCTGCGTTCCGTGGAGGGCATCCGCGACGCGGAGGTCAGCTTCGGCTCGCGGTCCGCAGCGGTCACGCTGGAGGGCGAGGGGCCGGACGAGAGTCGGGTTCGGAGCGTCCTCGCCAAAGCCGGCTACGGGCTCCCCGAGGGAGCGTTCGGGGGCCGCGCCGTGGCCGCGGACGTCGCCTATTCCGAGCGCGAGGAGGCGCGCGCCCAGCGCGCGAACCTCGCGGCGGTCGGCGTGGCCGCCGGCTCGGGGCTCGCGCTCCTCGCGGCTCACATGCTCGCGGCACCGGCCTGGCTGGGACCCGTCGTCGCGGCGCCGGCCGTGTTCATCGCGGGGCGCGGCATCCTCACCTCCGGCTGGAAGGCAGCGCGCCGGCGCGCCCCCGACATGAACACGCTCGTCGGACTGGGCGCACTCACCGCGTGGACGGCGGGTGCCTTCGGCGTGGTCGCACCGGCGGTCTTCGGAGCGGCTGGAGGACACGTACACGCCGCGGTGATGATCCTCGCATTCGTGCTCTTCGGACGCTGGCTCGAAGGGCGCGCGCGGGCCAGGGCCAGCGACGCCGTGCGCGCGCTCCTCGACCTCGCGCCCCCGACGGCGCGCATCCTCGTGCGTGGCGAGGAGACGATCGTTCCGCTCGCGGACGTCCGCGTCGGCCAGCTCGTCCTCGTCCGACCGGGCGAACGAATCCCGGTCGACGGCGCGGTCATGGACGGGCGGACGAGCGTGGACGAGTCGATGCTCACCGGCGAGAGCGCACCGGCGGAGCGCGGACCCGGCGATCGCGTGCACGCGGGGACGATGAACGGCCTGGGTGCGCTCGCGATCCAGGCGACCGGGATCGGCGCCGATTCGGCGCTCGGTCGGATCACCGAGGCGGTGCACCGCGCGCAAGGCTCGCGCGCCCCGGTGCAGCGTCTCGCCGATCGCGTGAGCGCGGTCTTCGTGCCGATCGTGCTCGCGATCGCCGTCGCTTCGTTCGTCGCCTGGCTCGTCTTCACGGGCGACCTGCAGGCGGCCATCGCACACGGCGTGAGCGCGCTCGTCATCGCGTGTCCCTGCGCTCTCGGCCTCGCCACCCCGACGGCGGTCATGGTCGGGACGGGGCGCGGAGCGAGCGAGGGCATCCTCGTCCGCGGCGCGGCGGCACTCGAGCGCCTCGCGGGCGTCGACACCTTTGCCTTCGACAAGACCGGGACGCTCACGGCCGGCCGGCCGGAGCTCGCGAGCGTGGAGCTCACGGCCGACGGACCGGCGGGTGGAGACGGGGACGAGGATGCGCTCCTGGCGCGCGTCGCCGCCGTCGAGCGGTCGAGCGAACAGCCGCTCGCGCATGGGATCGTCCAGGCTGCGAAAGCGCGCGGGCTCACGGTCCCGGCCGCGACGGACTTCGAAGCGGACCCGGGATCCGGCGTGCGCGCACGCGTGCTCCACCGGTCGATGTGGGTCGGCAGCCCACGCGCGGCGGGCGAGCGGGGACACCCGCCCCGGGCGATCGAGGCCCTCATCGGGCCGATCGCGCGCCGCGGCGAGACGCCGGTGCTCGTGGAGGAGGACGGCCGGCTCGTCGCGGCGCTCGGCCTCTACGATGCCCCCCGTCCAGGCAGCTTGGAAGCGCTCGCGGCGCTCCGCGAGCTCGGACTCGCGACGCTCGTGCTCTCCGGTGACCACGAGAGCGCGGTCCGCAGGCTCGCGCGCGAGCTCGGGATCGATGACGCTCGCGCCCGGCAGCTCCCCGAGGAGAAGGGCGAAGTGCTGCGCGCTCTACGATCCAGCGGTCGGCGCGTGGCCATGGTCGGGGACGGGATCAACGATGCGCCCGCCCTCACCGCGGCGGACGTCGGGATCGCCATGGGCGGCGGGGCGGACGTGGCGCTCGAGGCCGCGGACTGCGCGCTGCTCACGGACGACCTCGCACGCCTCCCCGTGCTCGTCCGCCTGGCGCGGCGGACGATGCGCACGATCCGGCAGAACCTCGCCTGGGCCTTCCTCTACAACATCATCGGGCTGCCGTTCGCGGCAGGGGTCTTCGAGCCCGGCCTCGGGCTGAGCATCCGCCCCTCCTGGGCAGCCGCGGCGATGGCGGCATCCAGCGTCTGCGTCGTCCTGAACAGCCTTCGTCTGCGCTGGGTTCGCCTCGTGTAAGAGGCCCGGGACGAATCCTCGATTCACGGGAACTGGGCGCCGGCCCAACCGTCCGACATCCCGACGGCTGGAGACCCGGCCCGGTCCCGGTCCGTCAGAGACTCTCTTCCTCGTTTCTCCGCCTCTGCGCCTTCTCCTTCGCCTTGTCGAAGAGGTCGTCGAGGTCCCCTGATCGGTTTCGCTCCTTGTCGAGCGCGGAATCGAACTCGTCCAACCCGCCCTGTGCCCGGCCTCTTACATGATTGGCGGCTTCGTCCCAGCGGCCATGGTCCAGCAGCGGCTTGCCGGTCTCGTCCGTTGCCTGCGGCCGGGCCTGGCGCAGGATCTTGCCCGTGAGTACGTCTACCGTCAAAGTTGTCCCGCAACAGGGGCACGCGACGTCCAGTTGTTTGGAATTCATGTTTTTTTTGATCGGGTCGGACCGTTTCCGGACTCTCTATTGCAAGGAGCAGTCTAGCCCTGGGCCCTCAGGCCCGCCTGGATTCTCCGTACCGTGTTACCCGACGCTCTCCGCCGGCTAGAGCCCCCCGAAGGTGAGCGGTGAACAGCATGACCACCCCCGACGCCCTTCCAACGCGAATCGCCGTGCGCATGCACGCGATGCTGCGAAACCCGCGCACTCTCGAGCGGGTCCTGGGGCTGGTCCTCTGGGGGGCGCTCATCGCCGTGCTGCTCAACATCAGCCGGTAGTACGGTGCCGCACACTTTCGCGTCGCCGATGCGCGCGAGAGTGTGCGGCACCGTACTGCTAGGCACTTCCGACTGCCGGTGCGGAGCACCGGCAGTTGGAAGTGCCGGCGGATTTTGTCCTGGCTCCGTACTACTCCATGCCCTGCAGTTTGTGCAGGCGTTCGCGGTAGCGCTCGTACAGGGCCGTCTGCTTGTCGGCTCGGTGATCGACGAGCTCGCCGTCGATCATGAGGTGCACGACGGGCGAAGTGATCTCGAGCAGGTCGCCGCGCGTGACGACGACATCCGCGATCTTGCCGACCGCGAGGCTGCCGAGCTCGGCCTCGATGCCCAGGATCTTCGCGGGGTAATAGGTGACGGCGCGGATCGCCTCTTCGTGGGGCAGCCCGAACGCCGCCGCCATCGCCGCCTGGAACGCCAGGTTGCGCTCGTTGTCCGTATCGGCGGTCATGATCGCGATCGGAACGCCCGCGCGGTGCAGGACGGCGGCGTTGGCATACGCCGAGTCGTAGGGATCGTACTTCGACCTCGGCGTGGCCCAGACCGGCCCGACGACGACGGGCACGCCCTCGCGCGCGATGGCGTCCGCGACCTTCCAGGCTTCGGAGGCGCCGTAGAGCACGACGTCGAGCTCCTGCTCCCGTGCGAACTTCAGGGCGTTCAAGATCGTCTGCGCGTTGCTCACGTGGAGGCCGATCCGCTTCTCGCCGCGCACGTAGGGCACCAGGGCCTCGAGGCGCGGGTCGTACGTCGGAGCCGAGAGCCCGTCGCGCCGCGCCTCGTCACGCACCCGCCCGTACTCGCGCGCCTCGTCGAACAGGTCGGCGATGCCTGTCACCGCTTCGTTCTCCTTCTCCTTCTTCTTCGCGTCGTTCGCCGTGCGCGGGAAGCTCACGTGCATCATGTCGCGGTCGACGGTGAGCATCTCCTCCCAGGTATCGCCCGCCAGCCGCACGATCGCTGACTGGCCCCTCACCGGCCCGCCACGTTGCGGAGTCGTCTGCGCGCGCGTGACACCGTTGTGGCGCGTGACGTTGATGTGCGCGGAATCGGCGTTGAGTGAAGCCGTGACGCGCACGTCCGGCTGATTGCCGCCGATCTCGCCCGTGTCATTGGTCGACGCCACCGCGCCGATCTCGTGCAGACCCGTGGCGCTGTTGAGCGAGATCATGCCGGGCCATACGTCGAGGCCCGTCACGTCGATCGCGCGGGCGCCCTGCGGCACGTCGATGTCCGTGCCCATCCCGACGATCCGCCCGTCCTGAACCACCAGTATGCCGTTGGCGATGTCCGGCCCCGTGATCGGGTGGATCGTGCCGCCGAAGAACACGATGACCGGTGCACTTCGGTCGATGCCATCCAGCGCGCCGGGCTCCTCGGTGAGCTCCGACACGGCACCGGGCCGTGTCTCGAGCTCGAAAGCGTCGATGCGCGTGAACTCGATCTCCCCGTCGACCATCGTCCAGTCGACGCGCGTGAGCGTCGAGAGCGGATCGCCGTTCATGAGCACCAAGTCCGCATCCTTGCCGGGCTCGATCGAGCCGACCCGGTCTCCGATGCCGAGCTGCAGCGCCGGGTTCAGGGTGACGAGTTGCAGGGCGGCCACGGGATCGAGGTCGGCGTAGCGCACGGACTTCGCCGCCTCGCCGTAGAGGCGCCGCACCATCTCGCTGCTGTCGGAGTTCACGGAAGCGAGCACGCCGGCCTCCGTCATGAGCGCCGCGTTCTGTGGGATCGCGTCGTACGCCTCGACCTTGTACGCCCACCAGTCGCCGAACGTCGATCCGCCCACGTTGGCCTCCGCCATCTCGTGCGCGACCTTGTAGCCCTCGAGTACGTGTTGAAGCGTCGCGATCTGGAAGCCGAAGTGCTGCGAGGCCCGGATCAGCATCAGGATCTCGTCCGCACGGTAGCAGTGCGAGTGGACCCGGACGCTGCCGTCGAGGATGCCGACGAGCACGTCGAGACGGATGTCCCGCCGCGGCGGCGGCGGGTCCTCTCCGCGCTGCTTGCCGGCCTCGTACGCGTCCCACTCGGCGCGGTATTCCTTCGCGCGCTCGAACGCGCGGTAGATGATCGCCTCGACGCCCATGCGCGAGCCGGGGAAGCGCGAGCTGCCGCGGCGCCGTCCATTCGAACGCTTCGGGTTCTCGCCGAGGGCGAACTTGATCCCCTCCGGAGCGTCCGGAAACCGGAGCGCGTCCGCGGTCTCGTGCCACTTGAGCTTCAACACCTCGTGCCGGCCGCCGATCACGTTCGCCGAGCCGTGGAGCTGGCGGATCGTCGTGACTCCGCCGCCGAGCGCGCGGTAGATTCCCACGTCATCCGGATTCACCGAGTCCGCGATCGTCACCTCCGCGGAGATCGAGACCGAACCCTCGTTGATCCCCTGCTCGATCGCCATGTGCGAGTGGCAGTCGACGACGCCGGGCGCGAGGTGCTTGCCCGTCCCGTCGATGACGAGGATCCCGTCCGGGGCGGCGTCCTCGCCGACGGCTTCGATCTTCCCGTTCTTCACGAGCACGTCGCCCACGAACGCCGGACCGACAGCCGTGTGGATCGTGGCGCCGCGTATGAGACACGTGCCCCCCGTCGTGAACGCGGGGATCCGCTCCGCGTCGGTCTCGTACGGATGGTCCTGTGCGAGCGCCGGTGTGACGAAGAAGGCGAGTGTGAGGAGCGTCAGGTGCATGGTGCGATTTCCGGTAGACATCAACGGACTCCTTCGAACGAGCGGTCGGGCGAACGTGTCGCGGTGAACTTGGCCGAGCGCTCGCCGCCGGGGAACTCGACGGTACGCTCGCCCGAGAACTCATCGTCCTCGAACTTGCCCTCGAACGAGATCGTGACCGTGAACTCGCCCATGGTCATCTCCACCTTCATGGAGACGTCGTGGCCCGAGACGTGGCCCGTGACATCCTCGGTCCTCCGCGTCTCGTCCATCGAGCTGGTGAACGAGAGCGTCCCGGTCAGCTTGCCGTCCTCGTCCATTTCCAGCGTGGCGACGGGCGGCTCGTCGGCCTCGTCGTCATCGGCAGCGATGACCCACGAGCCCGTGAGGTCGACGCCGTCCGCGGGCTTGCCGCCCGCGTCGTCATCCTCCTTCACCTCGAATTCGTAGGGGAACCCGTCGACGACTACGCAGGTGACTTTGGCGCCCTCGTCGAGCGGGTGCTTCGTCCAGAGCGCGATCGACGCGGAGTGTCCCGGCTTCAGCCATCCGAAGTGGCGATCGACGCCGAGCACCTCGGCCGGGCCGCTCGTGAGCGCGGCGACGGCCGCCGCCTTCGGAAAGCCGTTCTCGACCAGGGTGCGGACGTTCTTCAGGAGGTCCGCCGGCTTGTCCGTGCCCGAGCAGAAGAGGACACGGACGCCTGCCTCGTGCAACCGGATGGCGGAATCCCGCTTCTCGAGCCACTCCCGGCGCTTCTCGCGGCGGACGCCGAGCGGCTCCTCGTACTCCCAGGAGAGCTCCTCATCCGCCGCTTCATCGGACGGCTCGGTGGACGACTCCTGCTCGGCCTTCTTCTCGCCGGTCTCGCCGGTCTCGCCGGTCTCGCCGGTCTCGCCGGTCTCCCCGGTCTCCCCGGTCTCCTCGGTCTCCTCGGTCTCCTCGGTCTCCCCGGTCTCGCCGGTCTCGCCGGTCTCGCCGGTCTCCCCGGTCTCGCCGGTCTCGCCGGTCTCGCCGGTCTCACCGGTCTCACCGGTCTCGCCGGTCTCCCCGGTCTCGCCGGTCTCGCCGGTCTCACCGGAGGACTCCTCGCCTTCCTCAGCGCCCTTCTCGCCCTTCTTCTCCTCCTCGGCGTCGGGGTCCTTCGCCTCATCGCCCCAGTCGAGCGTCATGAAGACGGGGATGTCGCGCTCCGCGAGCGTGTCCGCGACCTTCCAGGCGTCGCGGCCGCCGCTGATGGCGATCGTGAGCCCGAACTCGTCGGCGAACCGGATCCAGCGCTCGATCGCGCGCGAGGTCTGGGCCTCGCACACGAGCCGGCGCTCGCCCGCGAGGATCGCGAGCCCCTCGTCGAGGTCCGCGTCGTACACGGGACGGGCGCCGGGCTTGCGGGCCTCGAAGCGCGCCTTCATCACGCCGTGCCGTTGCGCGTCGCGGAAGAACTGCCTGAGTTGCGCGAGGTACCCCATGAGCGTGCTGGGGTAGCCCCCGCCGCTCGCGCGGAACGCCGCGTGGTGGAAGACGTCGGGGTCCACCACGACGTCGCGCGTGGCGGCGTCACGGGTCGTGGCGAGCGCGCTTCGGCCCGCGAGGAGCTGACCCCGCGGGGACGACAGCACCGCGCCGAAACCCATCTTGCGCAGGCCTTCGCTCACCTTCCCGTCGAGCGCCAGGACGTCGACGGCGCGGAAGCTCGGCTGGATGCCCTTGCGGTTCGCCTGACGCATGTCGACGAGCACGTTGCCCGTCGTGGACACGGGCTTGTCCCGGGTCACCTCGGGCTCGGGCGTCTCGCACCCGGCCGCCGTGTAGGCGTCGATGAATGCGGGGAACGCGATGCGCCCTTGCCCGTCGATGATTCGCATCCCGGGCGGCACCGACTCTGAAGCGTCGACGATGGCCTCGATGCGGCCCTCACGCAAGAGAATGGTCTTCGCCGGGGCGTCCTCCGCGTCGGAGAGCCGGACGTTCGTCAGGGCGTACGGCTGCGGCCGGGGGTGCGTCGACTGGGGGCTCGCCGCCAGGACAGGCGCGGCGAGAGCGAGGAACGCCCCCGCCAACGAAGGGCACACGATACTGGGGATCATGGTCGGTCTCGGGGTGGCTTCGGAAGGCCGCATCGGCGGCGTGACGGGAGTGCCATTGTGCACGCTGGCGCGTTTCCCGTCAGGGGAACTCCGCGCTGGCGCGTATCAGCCAGGTTCAATCTCGGACGGCGTGCGGGTTCCTTACAGGCCGCGCAGCCACGCCGGGACGAAGGGCGCGTGCTCGGGATTCGCGATGACGGTGTCCAGGACCTCGAGCAAGGCCGCCTTGTCCTTGGGCAGCGTGCCCTTCAGCGTCAGGCGATTGCTCGCGTGGTTCGAGCGGAAGATCGTGCCCTCGAGCTCGAGGCCGGCGACGAAGTCCCGCAGCTCCCGCGCGAGCTCGACCGGCGTGAGCTCGTCCACCTCGCCGCGTTGGGCTTCGTCCCATAGCGGCGTGTCCGCGACGGGCGTCATCACGAGCGTGCTCACGAAGCGCGGGCCGATCGCGCTCACGACGCGGGCCGACTCGACCGCGTGCTCGTGCGACAGCGCGCGACCGCCCGCCCCGAGCAGCACCATCGTCGAGAGCTTGACGTCCGCCTCGCCCGCCTTCCGCGCGACGCGGATCATCTCGGCGGCGTCGACGCCTTTCTCGAGCCGCGCCAGAACTGCGTCGTGCCCGGACTCGATCCCGAGGTAGTAGAGCGAGAGGCCCGCTTCGCGGAGCGCGCGCATCTCGTCCACCGTGCGGACCTGTAGCGACTGCGGCGAGGCGTAGGCGCTGACCCGCCGCAGATCCGGGAACGTCCGCCGGAGCTCGTCCAGCACCTCGAGCAGGAACGCGGCCTTCGCGACGAGCGCGTCGCCATCCGCCAGGAACACCTTGCGCACACCCACCATGTTCTGCGCGGCCCACTGGATCTCGGCCCGGAGCTCCGCGATCGGCCGGACGCGGAAGCGCTTGTCACGGTACATCCCGCAGAAGGTGCAGCGGTTGTAGCTGCACCCGATCGTCGCCTGCAGGATGAGGCTGTCCGCCTCCGAGGGCGGCCGGTAGAGGGTCCCTTCGTAACTCAGCACGGGCCCATTCTATCGGGACGCCCGGGACGAGGACGGCGGGCTGCGCGGGCATTTCCAGCCGGGCGCTCCGAACCCGCCCTGAACCCGGTTCCGCGGAACTGGTAGAATCTTCGGCCTCGGAGGCCCAAGAGGTGTTCTCCGAGTCGACCCGAAGCGACCCCGCCCCCGACCCCCCACGCGAAACTGCGGTCCTCCCATGGCAACGATCGAAGACGTCTACACCGAACTCAAGCAGGTCTACGACCCCGAGATCCCCGTCAACATCATCGATCTCGGGCTCGTGTACGACGTCAAGCTGGACGGCAACACCTGCAAGATCACGATGACCCTCACGTCCAAGGCCTGCCCGGAGGCCCGCACGATCCCCGAGGTCATGAAGCGGCGCGTGAACACGATCGAGGGCGTCGACGGCACCGACATCGAGATCGTCTGGGAGCCCGAGTGGGGCCCGCACCGCATCACCCCCGCGGGGCGCGAGATCCTCGGGATGGAGGACGAGGACGGCGAGGACAAGGACGGCGGGGACAAGGACGAGTAGCGGCTCGACGGATTCTTCGACGGGGAACGGTCGCTACTGGATGACGTCCATGCTGCCCGCCGGGCCGGGCGGCCGCGCATCCGGGTTCTGCTTCAATTCCTCTTTCCAGGAGATCATCCGGGCCTTCGCGGACTCGGTCTCGGCCTCCTCGATCATGCCCTTGCGCTGGTAGAACATGGAGAGGCTCGTGTGGGCGAAGGCGTCGCTCGCGTCGATCTTCGTGATCGCCTCGCCGATCCGGATCGCTTCGTCCAGCGTGCCGTGATGCATGTGCGCCATGGCCAGGGCGTGCATGGCATCCGTCCAGTCGGGGCTGATCTCCAGCGCCTTCTCGTAGGCCACGATCGCCTCGCCGTGCTTGTCTTCCCCGAAGAGCGCGAGCCCTTTCAGGTAGTAGTCCTTGCGTTCTTCGCTCATCAGGCCATGGGCTCCTTGGGTCACATCACCGGCTCGATGCCGAGCTGGGCGAAGCCCTTCTCCTCGAAGTTCTTGCGGAACATTGCGACGAGCTTGTCAGCCGCGGCGTCGTAGGCATCCCCGTCCGCCCAGCTCTGCCTGGGGTCGAGGATCGCCGGGTCCACGCCGGGGCACGACTTGGGCATCTTCAGGTTGAAGATGGGATGGATGTTGTAGTCGCCCGTGTGGAGGTCACCGCGCAGCGCGGCGTTCAGCAGCGCGCGGGTGTCCTTGATCGAGATCCGCTTGCCGACACCGTAGGGACCACCGCCCCAGCCGGTGTTCAGCAGGATGCAGTTGGTGCTCGACTGCGCCATCTTCTTCGCGAGCAGCTTCGCGTAGACGGGCGGCTTCTGCGCCATGAAAGGCGCTCCGAAGCAGGCGCTGAACGCGGCGACCGGCTCCGTCACGCCCACCTCCGTGCCAGCGAGCTTCGCGGTGAAGCCCATCACGAAGTGGTACATGACCTCCTTCGTGTCCAGGATCGAGACGGGGGGCAGGACGCCGAACGCGTCGGCCGTCAAGAGCACGATCGTGCGCGGGCTGGGGCCGCGAGCCCCCGGGGCGACGTTCGGGTTGCAGGTCAGCGGATAGGAGAAGCGCGTGTTCTCGGTGATCGACCGGTCCGCGAGATCGAACTCCTGCGGGTCGGTGTCCTCCATGCGTTTGCCCGGCAGTGCGGGCACGTTCTCGACGAGCGTCCCGGGCATGGAGAGCGCCGCGGCGATCACCGGCTCGGCCTCCTTGTCGAGGTCGATCAGCTTCGCGTAGCACCCGTCCTCGAGGTTCGAGAGGCCCTCCTCCGTCCACGCCGTCTCATCATCCCCGATCAGCTCGCGCTCGG
>SMVQ01000240.1 GCA_004357655.1 Planctomycetota bacterium | reverse complement strand
GCCATCGCGCCGCTCGTCCCTCCCGCGCGCCGCACCGCGGCGCTCGAGGATCTCGCGCGCGCGGCCGTGATCGAGTTCTCCGCTGTCAAGTACGAGGCGGCGGAGACGTTCCTCGCGCGCATCGAGGCAGAGGACCCGGAGCACGCCACGCTGCTCTACGTCCGCGGTCGCATGGCGGTGAACGACGGCGACTACGATAAGGCGCTGGGATTGTTCGAGGCCGCCCACGCGACCTACCCGGAAGACCTGCCGACGACGCTCTGCCTCGCGATCGTGCTGTACGAGCTCGGCGTGGACGAGGAGCAGTCCGAGACGCTCTTCCGATCCATTCTCGATGTCGGGCTCGAATACGCCGGAAGCTGGTACGTGACCGCGGCATACCGCCTCATGCAGATGGCGAGGATGGCGGGTGACGAGG
Source organism: Planctomycetota bacterium (assembly GCA_004357655.1). GTDB lineage: Bacteria > Planctomycetota > UBA1135 > UBA1135 > N075bin59. The sequence continues at coordinate 9,214 of SMVQ01000240.1, read as the reverse complement.
AGCAGACACAGCGATACGGGACCCTCTGGCAATCGCTGCAGGACAAGGGCTTCACTTCCGTATCGACCACGGACCTGGACCGTGGCAACTTCGCGCGGGTCGCGCCGCCGCAGCCGACCGGAACGGTCGTCCCGGCCGGGCCGACGCCGCCGGCCTACGTCAAGGAACCGCCGATCCTCCTGGAGATGGCGGGCGCAACCGAACTCTTCCTCACGGACGTGAACGGGGACCGCGCCACCGACATCGTCACGTCGGGACCGGGCGGACTGAGGGTCGCCCTGCGCGCGGACGACGGCTACGCCGCGCCGATCCTGCTCTTCGGGGGGCCGGTCGCACTCGTGCTCGCCCTCGACCTCGGCGACGACGACGACCTCGACTTCGTCGTCGCGAGTGGCGCGCAACTCGTGCTCGTCACGGCCGAGGCAGTCGCCGCCGAATCGTCGGAGCTCCGCTGGGCGCCCGCCGCGCTCGCGCTCCCCGCCTTCCCCTCGCCCCCGCGGGACGGTGCGCCCGTCGATTTCGACCACGACGGCGACCTCGACCTGCTCTTCGTGGGCGACTTCGGCGTGCGCCTCCTGCGCAACGACGGCGCGGCGCTCGAGGGTGGCGCGTTCACCGACGTGACGATGGATGCGGGCCTGCCAATGGACGTCGCCTTCGCGTGGTGCATCACCGAGGACTTCGACGCGGACCAGGACGTCGACTTCCTCCTCGGCGGGCCCGGGGCGCTCTTTCTCGCCGACAACCTGCGCGCAGGGCACTTCGCCGACCGCACGGCGGAAGTCTTCGGAGCGGAGGCCGAGATTCCGACCGAACCCGTGGCCGCGGACTTCGATGGCGACGCGCGCGTCGATCTCCTCGCCCTCGGGCCGGCGAGCGTCCTATGGCACCAGACGCCCGCGGGCGTTTTCAGGCGCGAGGCTTTCGCGCTCTCCGCACCCGAAGATCCACACGCGATCCTCGTCGACGTCGACCTCGACGGCTCGGCCGACGTGTTCTGGGGGATGGAGGGTCTACTCGCCAGCGGTGCGCTCGCACCGGGGCTCGCAGCGGAGACGCCGTGCACCCTGGGGGGCGAGGCACCGGGCGCCGGGCCGATCGCCTTCGCCGACCTCGACCGCGACCTCGACGTCGACGCCGTGCGCGTCACGACGGCGGGCGTCGAGATCTTCCGGTGCCAGGGCGCGACCGGCGGCGCCGCGGGTCTGCAGTGGTTCGGCTTCAAGGACAATCGTCGCGCGGTCGGCGCCGTCGTCGAGGTGCGCGCGCGCGAGGTCTACCGCCGCATCTACTGGCGCGGCGATCCCGTGCTCGTGGGCGTGGGCGAGGCGGAGTACATCGACGTCGTGCGCGTCACCTGGCCCAACGGCGTCGTGCAAACGGTCCTGGACACGGAGCTCGGGTACCAGCCGTTCCTCGGCGACGACTTCGGCGCGTTCGGGCAGTCGGAGGGGCTCACGAGCTCCTGCCCGTTCCTCTACTCGTGGGACGGGAGCACGTACACCTTCGTCACCGACGTGCTCGGGATCACGCCGCTCGGCTTGCCCATGGCGCCCGGCGTACTCGTGCCGCCCGATCACGACGAGTTCGTGCTCGTCCGCGGCGACCAGCTCGTGCCGAAGGACGGCCTGCTCGAGCTGCACCTGACGGAGGAGCTACGCGAGGTGACCTACCTCGACTTCGCGCGGCTCGACGCGGTCGACCACCCGGCCGGCACGGAGATCTTTCCGAACGAGCGCTTCACGTTCCCACCCTTTCCCGAGCCCCACACGTTCACGGTGAGAGCTCCGCGACCACCCGTTCGCGCCACAGGCAGCGACGGCGAGGACTGGACCGCCGCGCTCGCGCACACCGACGAGGTGCGCGCTGCGCCCTTCGAGCCGCTCACGGGGCAGCTCATAGGGCTCGCGACGCCGCACTGGCTCGAGCTCGAGTTCGCCCGCGAAGGGCTCGCGGACGCGCGCTCGCTCCACCTCGTGTTCACGGGCTGGTTCTTCTGGACGGACGCGAGCGTCAACGTCGCGAGCGCGCGCACGCCGGGCGTCGACTTCGTTCCGCCGACGTTGCACGTCCCCACCGCGGACGGCGGCTGGCGCGCGGCCGGCCCACCGGTCGGGTTCCCCGCCGGCAAGTCGAAGTCGATGGTGATCGACGTGACGGACATCCTGGCGCGCGACGACCCGCGCCTGCGCGTCGCTTCCACTTTGAGGCTGTACTGGGACTCGATCCGCCTGGCGGTCGACGAGGACCCCTCCCGGAACCGCACGACGTCGCTCGCCCCGACGTCCGCGCGCCTGTGGCCGCGCGGCTTCAGCGCCCCGATCCCGGACGAGCGCGCCGATCAGCCCGAACGGTTCGACTGGGACCTCCTCGCCATACACCCGCGCTGGAACCAGCACCCGGGGCGGTACACGCGTTACGGCGAGACGCTCCCGCTCCTCGCCGCGATCGACGACCAGTTCGTGATCCTCGGCGCGGGCGACGCCTTGACGCTGACGTTCGACGCGAGCGCGCTGCCGCCGCTCGCGGACGGCTTCGTCCGCGACTACCTCCTGTTCCTCGACGGCTGGGCCAAGGACCGCGACCCGAACACGATCGAAGCGCTCGAGGTCGAGCCGCTGCCCTTCCACGGCATGAGCGGGTATCCCTACGGCGCGGACGAGCACTTCCCCTCCGACCCGGAGCACGAGGCCTGGCGCACGGAATGGAACACGCGGCCCGCGTTCGAGTGGATCGTGCCCCTGTCACCGGCGCGCGAGGCGGAGTGGGCGCGCGGTCTGTAGGACGCTGGCGCCGGCTCTTTCTGGCCGCGGCCGTCCTGCTCGGCCTGGATCAGGTCGTGCAGCACACCGTGCTCGGGGACGGAGTCCTGCTCCGCCGGCGAGTCGCGCCGTTCGATCCGCCGCTGTTCTCTCCGCTGCACTTCCGCCGGCTCGCCGAGCTCGAGGCGCTCGCGGACGGTGAGCGCGGCGCGCGCGCCGGTCCCGTGTTCGACGCCGATCTCGGCTGGTGCCCGACGCCGGGAACGCGCGTCGGGCGCTACACGTACGATTGGGCGGGCTGCCGCGTCGGCGTTGCGCCCCTGCCGCGCGTCAAGCTCGAAGGCGTCCGTCGCATCGCTGTGTTCGGCGGTAGCTTCGCGCGCGGCGACGAGGTCGACGGGCGGGAGACGTGGGCGGCGTTCGTCGAGGCGTCGCGGCCGGACGTCGAGATCGCAAACCTCGGGATGGGCGGGTACGGTGTCGACCAGGCGCTCCTGCGATTCCGCCGCGACGGGCGGCCGCTCGCGCCCGCCGAGGTCTGGCTCGCCTACTTCCCCCATGGGACCTTGCGCATCACGACCCACTTCTCGCCGATCCTCCGGCACTGGGCGACAGCGGTCGCCTTCAAGCCCCGCTTCGTGCTCGAGGACGAGGACCGCCTGCGCCTCGTCCCGTCGCCCGTGCGGGAGCCCGCGGACTTCGTGCGCCTGATGCGGGACCAGGCGGCGCTGCTCGCGGCTGTCGGCGCAACCGACGATTGGATCCGGCGCGCGCCCCTCGCGTACGCGCCGCGCGGCTCGTCCTGGACACACTGGTTCGCTACGACGCGCCTGCTGCTGACCCTGCACGAGTCGACGGGCCGCGCGCTCGAGCCCTGGTTCGCGCAGCGGACGGAGGTCCGCGCGCTGCTCTCCACGCTGATCCGGACGATGGCGAGCGACGTCACGGCGAGCGGTGCGCGCTTCCGACTGCTCGTCCTGCCCGCCCAGACCGACATCCAGGGCTGGGTCGAGGACGGCGCGCGCGGGTATTGGAGCGACCTCACGGAGGAGCTCGCAACGACCGGCATCGAGGTCCTCGAGCTCACGCCCGTGCTCGCGCAGGCCGGCGCGGCGGACGACCCGTCCTTCTGGATGCCGGGCGGGCACTACAGCCCGACCGCCAATCGCCTGGTGGCCGAGACGATTGCCGCGGAGTGGCTCGAATGATGCGACCCGACACGTCGCTCGCAACCCTCGGCCTGGTGCTGGGCCTCGCGCTCGCTGGGAGCTGCGCGGCGCCGGCCTCCGACCCGGTGCGCGTCCGCGTGCTCACCTACAACATCCACCACGGCGAGGGCACGGACGGCGTAACCGACCTCGAGCGGCTGGCGCGCGTGATCCGCGCCGCGGATCCGGACCTCGTCGCGCTGCAGGAGGTCGACGAGGGCACGGCGCGCGCCTTCGGCGCACTGCAAGCGCACGAACTCGGGCGCCTCACCGGCATGGAGGCGCTCTTCGCCGAAGCGATGCCCTACGACGGCGGAAGCTACGGCGAAGGCATCCTGACGCGCTTCCCGATCGTGTCCTCGGAGAGCTGCGTCCTGCCGGCGAGCGAGGGTCACGAGTCACGTGCCGCGCTCGTCGTCCACGTCCGCCCGCCCGGTACGGATCGCGGCTTCCTCTTCATCGGGACGCACCTCGACCACACGCATGACGCGGCCGACCGCATCGCCCAGACGCGAGCGCTACGCGACCGGCTCGGTAACGAGGACACGCTGCTCTCGATCCTCGCCGGCGACATGAACGCGCAGCCGGGCAGCACGCCGATCGCGGTGCTCGAATCGGAATGGACGCGCGTCCATTCCGCCCCGACGTTTCCATCGAGCGGCGCTGTGGACGCGATCGACCACGTCTTCGTGCGGCCCGCCAACCGGTGGCGGGTCATCGAGGTGCGCGTGATCGACGAGCCGATCGCCTCCGATCACCTGCCGCTCCTCGTCGTGCTCGAGTGGCTGCCTGAGAACTACGACGCCCCGCCCTCGGGGAACGAGGGCGGCTGAGCGCGCGGGCGTCGGGGTGGCAGAGCGAGCCGCACGAGGCGGCGGCGCGGGAGGCCCCGTGAGGAGTTCGGGAAGGAGGCGAGAGTGCGGGCTGCGCCTTTCGCTTCATTCGGGGTGCCTCGCTGGCCGAAGGTTTTTCCGACCTCCCCGGGGGGCCCGCACACCATGACTTGCACACCATGATTCGACACCACGCCCGCTCCGTCAGGATCGCCTCCATCGTCACGCTCACACTCGCCGCCGCCTGCTCCAAGAGCAGTGGGAGCTCGGACAGCACGGCCGCGATCCTCGTCCAGTTCCAGGCCGCCGCAGCCGCGGTGCCCGAGTCCGGGCCCGCGTTCGACGTCGCCGTGCGCCTCGGGCTCACGGGCATGATGCTCGCGTCCGACGTCACCGTGATGGTGAGCGATGCAGGCACCGGAACGGCGACGAGCGGCGTCGACCACGCCAGCTTCGCGCCGGTGACGGTCACGTTCCTCGCCGGGGCGACCGACGGCGCCGTCGAGACCGTGACGCTCACACCCCTCGCCGACATGCTCGCGGAAGGGGACGAGACCGTCACGCTCGCCCTATCGGCCCCGACGGGCGGCGCGGCGCTCGGTGCGGTCGCCACGGTCACGGTATCGATCATCGACGCCACTCCGCCACTCGTGCGGTTCAGGGCACCTTCGAGCGCGACGGTCGACGAGTCCGACGGCGTCCACACGGTGACGGTCGAGCTCGACCTGGACCCGGGTGTCAGCTTGGACGCGGACGTCCAGGTCGACGTCTCCGACGCGGGCAGCGGCACGGCGACGAGCGGCGCGGACTACGCGACGTTCGCGTCACAGACGCTCACGTTCCCCGCGCTCACGGCCGACGGCGTGAGCTTCGAAGTGGGCGTCACGGTTCAGGACGACGGGAGTCTCGAGGGGGACGAGACGGTCGTGCTCGTGCTCTCGAACGCCAGCCCGCCCGCGGCGCTCGGCGCCGGGAGCACCCACACGATGACGATCACCGACGACGACGCGAGCACGCTGCCCTTCCTCGTCGCCACGTCGGGTGAAGTCGGTGCGGAGACCCCGCTCGCCGACGGGGACACGCTCGACCTCGGCTCGCAGCAGAGCGGCACGGGCCCGAACGCGGGCGAGCGCGTGACCCTCGCGAACCTCGGCACGCTCCCCATGGCGCTCTCGGCGCCCGTGCTGGTCGGCGGCGACGCCTCGGACTTCTCGATCGAGGTCCTCCCGGACGGCCTGCCCCTCGGGATGAAAGCACCGCCGGTCCTGGTCGCGGCGCCCTTCACCGTACAGTACGAGACGCCGGGCGAAGGCGCTGTGCTGTCCATCGACCTGGCCCGGCTCGCGGAGCTCGCGGAACAATCGCGGGTGCTCCTCACGGGCGTACCGATACCGGGCGCCGGGTCGGTCGTGCTCGAGCTCGAGCGCCTCCCCCTGCCCTTCACGGAGGACGCCGTGCTCCTCGTCGACGGGAGCATCGTCCCGGGCGGACCGGCGGCGCTCGCGGCGGACCTCTCCATCTGGAAGGGCACGGTCGCCGGCCTCGCCGGCTCGTCGGCATTCCTCTCGTTCTCGCGGCACGGGACCCGCGGCTGGATCCGCTTCGACGGGTCACCGTCGGGCGAGCTGCACATCGCCGCGCTCGAGGGGGGCGCCGCGCGAGTGATGTGGGCCGACCAGCTCCCGGAGACTGAAGCTGTCGACCCGGAGGCATTCTGCGCATCGGCACTCGCGCCCCCCGGCGGAATGCCTGACGCCGGCGCGGGCCCGGCCGCGCCGCCTGGCACGCAGCAGCTCTCCGCCGCCGACTGTCGGCTCGCCATCGCCACGGACTACCAGCTGTTCCTCGAGTTCGGCACCGTCCAGGGCACGACGACCTACGTGACGGAGCTCATCGCGGCGCTGAGTGACCGCTACTTCACCGACGTGCAGACGACGATCTCGATCGCATACCTCGAGGTATGGAGCACGGCCGGCGACCCGTGGACGACGCCCGACGGCGGGGGCGACACGCTGGACATGCTCAATGAGTTCCGCGACGCCTGGGCGCCCAGCAACGGCGGCGCGTGGCCCGTCGAGGCCGACCTCGCGCACTTCATCAGCGGTGCGTCACTCGGAGGCGGGATCGCCTATGTGAACGTGTTGTGCAGCGACAACTTCGGGTTCGGCGTGAGCGCGAACATCAACGGCAACATCAACTGGGGCACGTTCACCGGCAACCCGGCGTCGTTCACGTGGGACTTTGTCGTCGTGGGCCACGAACTGGGCCACAACTTCGGAGCGCAGCACACGCACTCGTACTGTCCCCCGCTCGACGCGTGCCAGGCCACGTGCTCCGGACCCCAGGTCTGCTCGGACGGGACGCTCATGAGCTACTGCCACCTGTGCCCGGGCGGCATGTCGAACATCTTCCTCGAGTTCCACCCGCACATCGCGAACGTGATCCGCACATCGGTCAACTCGAGCTGCCTCGGCCAATCGAGCTTGGACGGCGACGATGAAGTCTCCTACCGCGTGCGCTTCAGCCCCATCTCCGGCGCCGGGAGCAAGGCGACGACGCTCCGGTTCGTACACGATGCGGCCAACGAAGCGTCGCCGTTCACCGTCCAGCTCACGGGCGAGTCCCTGCCGTAACCAACGTACGGAGCGGGTCACGCGGGCGGCCACTGCGATGGCTGCCTGCAATGACGGAGGGGCACGGACTGCTGCGGCGCAGGTCTCAATCGGCCACGAGAGTGCCCTGCCTGGGCCGGCGGATCACGAGCCAGACCCCGATGAAGAGCAGGACCGCGGCGCGCAACAGGCCGGGCGTGAGCCGCTCGCCGAGGATGAGCCAGCTCCCCACGCCCGTGATGATCGGCTGCATGTAGATGTAGACAGCAGTCGTCGTGGCCCGAAGGCGCGACAGCGCGAAGGCGTTGAATAGGTAGCCGACGACCGTTGGGAAGACGAGGATGTAGCCGAGCGCGCCCCAGGCGGCCCGCGAGCCGGGATCCGCGGGGAGGACCGGGGCGCTCCAGAGGAAGAACGGCAGATAGACCAGCGACAGCCCGTACAGCCAGGCGATGACGACGAGCGGGGGATACCGCTGCACGAGCGGCTTCGAGAGCACGAGATACCAGGCGTAGAAGAAGGAGTTCGCGACCATGAGGAGGTTGCCGAACCCATGCCCGCCCAGAAACTCGGTGCCCTCACCCAGGAAGAGCGGCACGGCACCCGCGCCCGCGAAGAGCACGCCCAGGGCGCGAGCCGCGCTGAACCGCTCGAGGCGCACCACGGCGGCGACGATGAATGTGAACACGGGGATGAGGCACATGACGAGCCCCGCGTTCATGGGCGTGGAGCGCGCGAGGCCCTCCATGAAGAACACCTGGTTCAGCGCGATGCCGAGCGTCGCACAGAGCAAGAGGCGCGGGAGGTCCCTCCGCGCCGGGACGACGCGGCGCCCGTGGAGGGCGAGGGCCAGGAGCCCGAGCGCGACCGCCCCGAACGCCATCCGCCACGCCGCTACCGCGAGAGGCGCGAACCCGCCCGCGCCGAACGCGAGGACGCCGACGATCGGGAACAGCCCGAAGCTGAACTGGACGACGACGAGCGCTGCGTGTCCGGCGGGCGCGCCGCTCTGCCGTTCGAGACTTCGACGCGCCGGATCCATCCCCGCAGCGTAGCGCGGAATCGGGCCGAGGTCGCGATTCAGTCGGCCCTGCCGGCTGCTCGCGCCCAGGCGCCCGCGACCTCGAGCGCGCCCGCCGGGGCCCCCAGGGCGCGGAGTCGGCGCAGCACGGGCACACCGTAGCGGCCCCACGCGCGCACGCTCCGCTCGGCCTCCGCGCGCTCCGTCTCCGTGCCGCGAGCGACCGTCCGGACCGTCTCGAGCGCGCGCGCCTCGCGCTCGGGCGAGAGCAGATCGATCTGGCCCACGAAGGAGCGCACGATCTCGTCCGCTCCCGGGTCGCGCACCGGGCGACCATCGTCCATACGGTGCCGCACACCTCCGCGACGCTGGACGTCGCGGAGGTGTGCGGCACCGTATGGACGGCTACGCGAGCAGCTCGCGTATCACGCGGCCGTGCACGTCCGTCAGGCGGTAGTCGCGCCCGGCGTGGCGGTAGGTCAGGCGCTCGTGGTCGAGGCCCAGCAGGTGCAGGAGCGTCGCGTGGAAGTCGTGGGTGTCCACGCGTCCGGCGGCCACCTCGTAGCCGTGCTCGTCGCTCTCCCCGTAGACCGTGCCCGAGCGCACGCCGGCGCCGGCGAGCCAGGATGAATATGCGTTCCGATGGTGGCCGCGGCCCTTCGGGTTCTTCTTGTCCGCGTGCGGCGAGCGGCCGAACTCGGTCGTCCACACGACGAGCGTCTCGTCGAGCAGGCCGCGCTGCCGGAGGTCCGCGAGCAGCCCGGCGACGGGTGCATCG
>SMVQ01000239.1 GCA_004357655.1 Planctomycetota bacterium | reverse complement strand
GGGCTCGAGCTCCTGCCGCCGGTCGAGGGCAGCAAGACCTCCTGATCGACCGCGATCCGACGCTCCCGCGCCCAAGTCCGACGTTACGGGTTCTCGATCGTCGGGAACGTCGGGCCAAGAATCGGCCTTCTAGCGTGCGCGGGGGCCGATTCCGACGTTCCGACGTTCCCGACGTTCTAAACGGGATCCTCTATCTGTGGGGCACGCTTTCCCGATCGGGATGCGGAGCCTGCTCGCGAGCCGGGCAACCACCGATCTCAAATGCAACTCGGTAGGGCGTGGTAGTGGTAATGGTAGTGGTCGAGAGCACCATTCGCTGCAATCGGCTGCAACGAGCTGCAACTCAAGGCGGCGACTCTCGGCCTGCCCGCCTGCCCGTTTTCTCCCTGAAACAAGGCCTTTTCGGCCTTCTCACCCCTGCCAAGGTGATGGTGACCCCGAGGGGATTTGAACCCCTGTCGCCAGGATGAAAACCTGGTGTCCTAGGCCTGGCTAGACGACGGGGCCACCCAGGTGGCGCGAACGATACTGGCCTTTCGCGGCGGTGTCAACGCACCGCGAGTACCTTTCTGGGAGGTCCTGGCGAGAGCTCATGCGCGCTTCCAGCCGCTGGATTCGATCTGCGCGATCACGTGGGTGTACTCCCGCTCCAGGCCGTCGACGAGGTCGCCGGCGCCGCGTGCGGGGCCGGGGAGGATGTCCCAGGTGTAGGTCTCGATCTCGACGTGGAGGTCGGGCGTCCCCCACCGCTCGGGCGAGCCGAGAGCGGCGGCGAGGATCGCGTCCGCGTGGGCGCGCGTCGTCGACAGGCCGCCCACATGGTCGAGGTCGACGGGGACGTGGAAGTGGCAGCGCCATTCGTCGCACTCGAGCCATTCGCTGCCATCGCGCGCGAGTGCGGCGTCCAGTTCCGGCAGGTCGGCGCAGTGCAGGCGGCGAGCGCCGGCGCGGCCCGTCACCTGGTGCAGGTAGACGGGCTCGGCCATCGCGACGAGGTGACCGCGGGCTTCGGGGGCGGCGGCGGGGCGCGGGAGGGCGAGCGCGCTCGAGAATTGGAGCTTGCCGAGCGGGCCTTCGGCTCGGGTCGCGAGGGCGAGGGCCTGCGCCGGGGCTTCGAACTCGACGGCGGAGTGGCAGCAATCGAGGCACGTGCCGAGGTGTCGCGTCGCGAGGGTCCGCGCAGCGGACGCGCTCCAGGCACCGTCGGCTGCCACGACCGCGGCCACGATCGGGCGCGCGAGCGCGAGGAACTCGGCGAGCTCGGCGGAGTCGCCCGCGCTCGCGAGCGGTTCGGCCTCGAGCGAGAGCACGATGCGCGGGCCGCCCCCCGCCTCGATTCGCGCGAACGTGAGCACGCAGGCGCCCATGTTGCGCGCGCACTGCTCGAGGTCCTCCGGACCCGTGACCCATGCGCCGTAGGTGCCCGGGTGCGTGCTGATGGAGACGTGGCTCGGCGTGGCGGCGGTCGCCGTCGCGAAGTAGGCCGCGGCCTGGGCGACGGCGCACGTGAAGCGCACGCGGTCCGCCTCGAGCCACGTCGGGCGGTACACGCTCTCTTTCAGGCCCTCGCGATGGAATCCGCCGTAGGGGAAGGCGTTGAACGTGAACGGGGCGAGGCCCTCATCGGCGAAGAAGCGCGCGAGGCGCTCGAGGGCCGGGCCAGGTCGCGGGCGCTCGGGCGTCGCGAGCTCGCGTGCCACCGGGTCGGGCAGGTAGACGCCGACGCCGAACGGTCGGCCCTGCGCGAGGCGATCGCGCAGCGGGAGGGTCACGGCGCGCATGCCCGCGATCGTCCCGTCGAGGTCGTCCGCCGCGTGCAGGTTCAAGCAGTAGGCGAGCCGCACGCCGCGCCCGGGGTGCGCATCGTGCGTCCAGTGCATGCCGATCGCGCGCGCGCCGGGGCGCTAGCAGCCCGTGGTGGCACGCCCGGCGCGCTCGGGAGTGGCGGGGTTCGGGCCGGCGAGGCGCACCGGCGGCGCGTCTTCCGTGGAGACTCGGAGCCCGTGCAACGCAGCCGGCGCGGGTCCAGTCGGTTCCGAGCGTGGCGCGAGCCTCATCACGGGCTGTCAGGCCTTCGCCGGGATCGGGATGCCCTCGTCGACGAGCAGGACGGGGATCTCGTCGCGGATCGGGTAGACGATCGTGCCGTCCTCGCGCACGAGGCCGCCTTCGAGTGCACCCTCCACTTTCGTCCCGCCGACGTTTTCGCACTCGCCCGCGGCGATGCGCGCGTTCACCGTTTCGAGCAGCTTCGCCTCCGCCAGCGCGAGTGGCTGGTGCGTCTCGGGACAGGCGAGGATCTCGAGCAGCTCGGGGTCGATCAGGTGCTTTTCGGTCACGATTTGCCCATTCGGGTCGGGAGCGAGGGGTCGCGCGGCCCATGATTACCGGATGCTCCCAAAGGAGACAAGCGTGAACCGGCGCGGGCCACGGGCCATTCGCGCTCCGGGCCGGCTTGACAGGCCGCAGCCGGGGCCGGAGGCTGCTTCGCGCCGATGATCACGCTCCAGCTCCTACTCCCGCTCCTCGCCGCGACGCTCGGCGCCGCGCTCCCTGGCGACCTCCGTGGCGACGAGGGCGCCTGGCTCGAGCTCCCCGACGGGCCGGCGGCGAAGGTCTGGGCCGCGGTCGGGCCGGAGACTCGTCCGGCCGCGCTCCCGCCGGAGCTCGCCGGGTTGCTCGCTGACGAGGGTTGGGCGCGCGCCGCGACGTGGGCGGGCTGGGCCGAGCTGCTCGCCGCGGAAGCGGCGGCCGAGCGCCCCGATCCCGAGCGCCGCGCGGAGCTCGCGCTGCTCGCCCGCCGACACGGGCGCGCGCCGGACGCCTGGCGCCACTTCCTCGCGCTCGGCGGCACGGCCCGGGCCGCCGAGTGGGCGGCCGCGGTCATGCCGCACCTCATCCCCGGCGTGCCCACGGGCACGCGGATCGGTCCCGGGGGCGCGCCCGTCGCGCTCGCCGAGGGCGTCGTGCTCCGCCCGCTCCTGCCGCCGCCGTCGGGCGACCTGCCGCCCGGCGCGATCGAGTGGCGCACCGCAAAGGTGACGGGGCTGCGCGTCGGCGCGGCGCTCGTCGACATCGTCCTCTCGATCGAGAACACCGGCGTGCAGATCGACGTCCGACATGGAGGCGGCGAGCGCACGACGCTCGCGTTGCTCCTGCCCGAGCCGCGGGACTACGAGATCGGCATCGAGTACCTGGACTGGATGCGCCAGGACGAACTGCGCCAGCCGCACGTGGTCGAGGTCATCGAGGGCGAGGAGGAGCACACGCTCTACGGCCGACTACGCCAGCGCCGAACGGAACTGCCGACCGGGAGGGCGGCGCGACTCCCCGCGCAGATCGTGTTGGGCGGGCTCTGGTTCGTGGTCGACGCGGACGATCCGGAGCGGGAGCGCCTGCTCGGCGTGGCGACGGCGTTCGCGGGGCTCCTCGGCGTCGACGTCGGGTTGCGCGCGACCGATCCCAGCGGCGAGAGCGGCGCCGCTGCGGGCTTTCCGGGCACGACGATTCGCCTGCCGGCCGCGGGGGACGCGGGCCGCGAGCGCACGCTGCGCTACCTCGTCTCGGCGGTCGAGACTTACGTCCTGGCGCGCCGGGCCCCGGGCGAACCGCAGGGCGAGCTGAAGAGCGAGCCCAAGTGACGACCGCGCGGCATGGCCGGGGGCGGCCCCAGGTCGTATCTTGTACGGTTCTCGAATCCGGTTCCACGGGCGACGATCCGCCGAAAGGTCCGTGCGCATGTATCGACAGCATCGCGAGCGATTCCTCGCCCTCCTGAAAGAGCAGCACGCCGTCGCCGTCGTGCCCACCGCGACGCCGAAGACGCGCAACCACGACTCCGAGTACCGTTTTCGCCCCGACAGCGACTTCTGGTACCTGACGGGCTTCGCGGAGCCCGAGTCCGTGCTCGTCATCCTGCCCTCGCTCGGGGAGGACGAGTCCGACGAGATCATCCTCTTCCTGCGCGAGAGCGACCGCGACAAGGAGGTCTGGACCGGGCGGCGCCTCGGCATCGACAGGGCCGCGAGCGAGCTGGCCATCGACCTCGCATTTCCCATCGAGGAGCTCTGGACGCGCCTGCCCGATCTGCTCTCGGGCTACGAGCGCATCGTCTACAGCACGGGCCAGGACGAGGAGACCGACCGCCAGATGATCCGTGCGATCAACACGCTGCGCCGCAAGGCGCGCGGGGGGCTGCGCCCACCCGTCGAGCTGATCGACCACGTGCCGCTCGTGCACGAGCTGCGGCTGTTCAAGGACGAGCGCGAGATCGAGTGCATGCGCCGCGCGGCCGAGATCACGACGGAGGCGCACCTCGCCGCGATGGCCGAGACGCAGCCCGGCGTGCGGGAGCACGAGATCGACGCGCTGCTCGATTACACGTTTCGGCGCCGGGGCAGCACCGGGCCCGCCTACGGCAACATCGTCGCGGGCGGGGCGAACGCGTGCATCCTCCACTACCACGAGAATGACCAGGAGCTGCGGGACGGAGAGCTCCTGCTCATCGACGCGGGGGCCGAGTGGAGCTACTACGCCTCCGACGTGACGCGCACGTTTCCCGTCAACGGCACCTTCAGCCCCGAGCAGCGCGCGATCTACGAGGTCGTGCTCGAGGCGCAGCTCGCGGGCATCGAGCAAGTGAAGCCGGACGTGAGCTTCATCTCGATCCACGAGGCGGCGCTCGCCAAGATCGTGGACGGGCTGCTCGCGCTCGGCCTGCTCGAGGGCTCCCGCGCGGACATCATCGAGCACGAGCGGTACAAGCGCTTCTACATGCACAAGACCGGCCACTGGTTGGGGCTGGACGTGCACGATTGCGGCTACTACTCCGAGGACGGACGCTCGCGCGCGCTGAAGCCGGGCATGACCCTCACCGTCGAGCCGGGGATCTACGTCGCCGCGGACGACGAGACCGTCGACGCGCGCTGGCGCGGCATCGGGGTCCGGATCGAGGATGACCTGCTCGTGACGGAGGCCGGACACGAGATCCTGACCGAGAAGATTCCGAAGTCCATCGAGGACGTCGAGGCCGCCTGCCGCGGGGCGTTCCTGGTCGGCGCGCAGTAGGCCGGTCCGCGCCGTGGCGATGCGGATCCACTTCGACGTCTCGTGGGAGCGCCCCCAGCGACACCTCTTCGACGTCGTGATGACCGTCCGCGGTCTCCCGGCGGTCGGGCCCATCGGCGATTGGGATCCGGACGACCCGGATCCGCGGCGCACGGGCGCCCGAGTGCCGCTCCGCATCCAGATGCCGGCATGGATCCCGGGCGTCTACGAGATCATCGACTCGGCGATGCTCGTCCAGGAGCTCCACGCCGAGGTCGCCGGCCGGCCCGCCGCCGTCACGCAACTCGACAAGCAGACGTGGAGCGTCGAGCGCGGACGGGCGGCCACGGTCGTGATCCGGTGGCGCTCGTACGCGAACACCCTGTCGTGCGCCGCGAGCCACCTGGACGAGACGCACGCGCACATCACCGGAGGGGCGTTCTTCCCCTACGTCGTCGGCGGGAAGCGCGCCCAACACACCGTGACGCTCGCCGTACCTCGCGGTTGGCGCGTGGCGACGGGTCTCGACCGCAAGTCGAAGGGGCGAACATGGGGCGCGCGCGACTACGACACGTTCATCGACGCCCCGCTCGAAATTGGGACGTTT
>SMVQ01000238.1 GCA_004357655.1 Planctomycetota bacterium | reverse complement strand
GCCGAAGCCCGGGCGGGAGCCGAAGCCCGGGCGGGAGCCGAAGCCCGGGCGGGAGCCGAAGCCCGGGCGGGAGCCGAAGCCCGGGCGGGAGCCGAAGCCCGCTTGGAAGCCGAAGCCCGGGCGGGGGGCGGGCGCGAAGGCGTCCGCGCGCCGTGGCGGTCGTCCGCCGAAGTTGCGCAAACGATGAGCGCGCGCAAGACACGGGCAGCGGAACGCGCAGCCGCGCCGCGCACGAAGGCCGGAGCGGAGATTCGGGAACACCGGTTGCGCAACGGGCTGCGGGTCCTGCTCGTCGAGCGCCACCTCGATCCCGTGGTCGCGGTCATGGTCTGGTACGGGGTCGGATCGCGGGACGAGCGCGAGCACGAGGCGGGCGCGTCCCATTTTCTCGAGCACATGATGTTCAAGGGCACGCGGGCCGTCGGCAAGGGCGAGGTCGATCGCCTCACGACGGAGCTCGGCGGTTCGAACAACGCGTTCACGACCTCCGATCACACGGCGTACTGGTTCGAGCTCGCCTCGGACCGCTGGGAGGCGGCGCTCGAGATCGAGGCCGACCGCATGCGCGGCCTCCTGCTCGACCCCGCCGAGTTCGAGGCGGAGAAGGCGGTCATCCTCGAAGAGCTCGCCATGGGTCTCGACGATCCCTGGCGCAACCTCTCGATGCAGGTGCAGGAAATGCTCTTTCCACGGCACCCGTACCGCCGGCCGGTCATCGGGTACCGGGATGTGTTGGAAGCGCTCGCGCCGGAGGATCTCCGCGACTACTACCGGCGCTTCTACCACCCTGCGAACGCCACGCTCGTCATCTGCGGCGACATCGGGAGCGCCGCGGCCCTGCGCGCCGTGCGGAAGCACTTCGGCGGCATCGCGGCCGGTCCAACCGAGACCCGGCGGCGCGCCGCCCCCGCGGGCTCGGTCATCGAAGAGCCGCGCGGCGAACGCCGCATCCAGACATCGTGGGACGACGCGGGCAAGCGACTCTGCCTGGCCTGGCCGACGATCGCGGTGTCGGAGCCCGAGGACTTCGTGCTCGACGTTCTGTCGGCCATCCTGTCGACCGGACGCCTGTCCCGGCTGCACCGGCGGCTCGTGCTCGAGCGCTCCCTCGCGACGAGCATGGGGACGAACAATGACACGCGGGTCGACGGCGGCTCGTTCTGGCTCTTCGCGGAGTGCGCGCCGGACGTCGAACCGGAGGCCCTGGAGCGCGCGATCGACGCGGAGCTCGCCGAGCTCGCGGCGAAGTTGCCCGCGGCGAAAGAGCTGAAGCGCGCGAAGGCCACGCTGGCCTCGTCCGAAGCGTACGAGGGCGAGACGGTGAGCGACCTCGCCGAGAGCCTCGGGGCCTGGGCCGTCGACGCCCACTGGCACCTGGCGCTCGAGGCTGCGGAGCGGCGCAACGCGGTCAGCGCGAAGGACGTGCGCGACGCGGCGCGCCGGTTCCTGCGCTCCGACCGGCGCGTCGTGGGCTGGAGTCTGCCGCGGACGGGAGCGCAATCGTGAGGGGCCAGGGCACCGTCCCGCGACTCGCGATCAACCGTCGCCGCTACGAGCTGGCTTGCGGCGCCGTGCTCCTCGTCTCAGCGCGCCCCGGGAGTCCGGTGACCTCCATCCGCGCGACGGTGCGCGGCGGCTCCGCGCTCGACCCGCCAGGGAAGGAGGGCCTCGCGTACCTCACCGGGAGCCTGATCGACCAGGGGACGCAGCGTCACACCGAAGCCGAACTCGCCAACCTGCTCGAGCCGGAGGGCGGGGACGTCGCGGGTGATGCCGGCGGGGTGGGCGGATCGATCGCCTCGGGCTCGTGGAAGCTGCTCGTCGAGGTGATCGCCGAGCTGCTCACCTCGCCCACGTACCCGCACGAGGCCGTCGCCCGGCAGAAGGAGCGGCTGCTGGCGCGGCTCCTCGTCGAGCGCGACGATCCGCGCTCGCAGGTCGCCAAGTTGTTCCGCAAGCTCGTGTACGGCGAGCACTGGCTCGGTCGACCGACGTACGGCAGCATCGAGTCGGTCGCCCGTCTCGCGCCCAAGGACCTGCGCGCGCACCACAGGGCCCACTGGCTGGGGAAGCGCTGCGTCATCGGCGTGTGCGGCGACGTCGATCCCGACGAGGTCCACAGGCTCCTCGCGCGCAAGCTCGCGGGCTGGAAGGTGGGCGCGTTGCCGCGCCGCGAGCCGCCCCGGTTCCCCGCTCTCGGGCGCCGCTTCGGGACGTTCCCAGCCGACCGTCAGCAGGTCCACCTCTACCTCGGCCACCTGGGAATCGAGCGCGGACACCCGAACTATCCCGCGCTCGTCGTGATGGACCACATCCTCGGGACGGGGCCCGGCTTCACGAACCGCATCTCCCGGCGGCTGCGTGACGAGCTCGGGCTCGCGTACTCGGTGAGCGCCGACATCCACTCCTCGGCCAGCCTCCATCGGGGAACCTTCACGGCGTACATCGGGACCTCACCCGAGCACGTGCCCACCGCGCTCGCCGGATTCCTGGACGAGATCCGCGCCATTCAAGCGAAGAAGGTCACGCGGCACGAGCTCGAGCTGGCGAAGAACTACCTGCTCGGCTCGTTCGTGCTCGGCTTCGAGCGCGCGTCCCGGCGCGCGACCTACCTCGTGGCGGCCGAGATCCAGGCCTTCCCGGCGGACGAGCTGACGCGCCTGCCGCAAAAGTTCGCGGCGGTGACGGCCGACGACGTCCGCCGCGTCGCGCGCGAGCACCTCTTCCCGGACGACTGTTGCGTGGCGGCCTCCGGTCCGCTGACGCGGAAGGCGCTCGCCGGGGCGATGCCCGCGCGGGCGTCGCGCTCTCAACGGGGAATGCGCTCGAGCAGCGCGATCCCGAAGCGTCCATCGCGCAGGGGCGCCTCGCCGACGCGCAAGACCTCGCGGTAGTTCGCGCGGACCCAGCCGCCGATCCCGCGCCCGTAGTCGGTCCCGAAGAACCGGTAGCCGTACTCGGTGGTGTCCTTGTGCACGAGCGCGACGAGCTCGGGCGGGTCGGCCGCGAGGGCGGCGAGGATCTCTTCCTCGCCGAAGAAGATCAGCTCGGGCGGCATGAAGTTGACGTAGCGCGTGGGGCTCCGCCGGCGCGTGAGGTAGTTCAGCATGACGCCCTCGGGCAGGACCAGCAGGCGTCCGTCCGCGGGGAGGCGCGCTTCGACCTCGCGCGCGACGCGCCAGAGGTACTCGCCGCGCGAGGCGGCGTAGAACGCGTCGCGGCCCGAGCCGACGACGTTCACCTTCCATGCGTACCACTCTCGCGCGGTCCCGAGGTGCACGATGACGACGGCGAGCAGCACGCCGAGGGCGGCGGAGCGCGCGAAGCCGCCCGCCCGCCCGCGCTTCGTGAGCCAGTCCGGCAGCCAACCGACGACGAGCACGACGAGCAGCGCCGTCGCCGGGAGCGTGAGCACGAAGCCGTAGTGGACGACGCGCGCGTTGAGGAGCAGCTTCGCGCACAGGACGAGCGCGAAGACAGCGAGCGCGAGGGTGAGGGCGGCCGCGTCACGCTGTGCGCCTGCCCGTCGAGCCCGGACGAGCGCGACGGACGCGCCGATCGCGATGGCCGCGGCGACCAGCGGCAGGGGGCGTCCGATGCCGTTCCAGTCGAGCTCTCCGC
The DNA here is from genome assembly GCA_004357655.1 of Planctomycetota bacterium. Classification (GTDB taxonomy): domain Bacteria; phylum Planctomycetota; class UBA1135; order UBA1135; genus N075bin59. The sequence goes on along the minus strand of SMVQ01000238.1, from coordinate 13,070 downwards.
GGTTCGCCCAGAGCACCAGGGCGTAGACGGCGAATGGGAGCGCCGTGAGGAGCGCGCCCCCCCTGCGCTCGCCGTGCCCGCGCAGGAACCAAGCGATGAGGGCGGGCAGGCCGAACAGGCACGCGTAGCCCGCCGTCCACTTCAAGAGGAGGTCGACGCTGCGCGCGGGATCGTCGAGGCCCATCCCGGACGCATAGAAGGGGAGCGCGCGGACCTCCTCGGACGCGAGGTAGGGGAGGGCACCCAGGACCGCGACGCCCGCGTGCGCCGCGCCGAGCTCGCGCGCGAGCCACAACCAGGCACAGGCCGGCGCGACGAGCGCGCCGAATAGTACGGGCAGGGCGACGCGCCGGAGGCTCCCGGGCGTGTCCGGTCGGCCGAGGAGCGCGAGGAGCCGTGCGGCGAATGCCGCGGCGAGGGCGAGGAAGACCTCGAACTTCGTGAGGAAGACGAGCCCGAGCAGCAGGCCGGCGAGGATCGCGGCCAGCCCACCTTGCCTGCGGCACGCGCGCTCGAGCGCCGTGATGCCCGCGAGCGCGAGCACGAACCCGTGCGTCAGCTCGTGCGAGTAGGGCGTGACGAAGTTGTAGTTGCCGATCCCGCCCTGTTGCCCGAACGCGAACACGCCGAGGAACACGAGGCACGCCGCCGTCGCCGCGATCCGCCCGCCCACCCCGGCGAGCAGCCGGTAGAGGAGCGCTGTCGCGAGGGCGAGGAGCGCGAGGTTCGCCCAGACGAGCGTGGCGAGCCCCACGCCGAACAGCCGGAAGAGCAGCGCGTTCCACCACACAGACAGCGGCCCATTGAACCATGCGACGTCCGCGTAGAGTCGCTCGCCGAGGACGAGGCGCCACGGCGCGTAGAGCTCGCGCCCGAAGTCGACGACAGGATCGGGCCACTTGCCCCAGCTCCATGCCGCGAGCGCGAAGAACGCCGCGGCGATCAGGAGCGGGCCGGCGAGGGGCCGGTCGAGCGCGGGCTCGGTCGGGTGCGAGGGCTCGGGTTCGGTCACCGCCGACAAGGTACGAAGTGCGTGCGCTGCGTGGGCTGGTAGCGCCCCCCCTCGCCCGAAGGCACGCGGGCAAGCCTCCGCTCAACCGGACACACTGCCGGTCGAGCTGCTGCTACCGGGGATCCGGAAGTCGTCGCCGAGGCGATCGCAAGGGACTACTGCGGCCCGTGGAAGGCGCGGCCGACGCGGAAGTATTGGTCCAGACGGGCCTTGATCCGTCCCGCATGGGTGTTCGTGGAGACTCCGGGGCCGCTGGATTCCGGGGCTCTCCCCGTAGCCCTCCAGTAGGCGCGGGTGGCCATCTTCACGGCGGTGTCGAAGTCACCGACCTCGGCGCTGGCCACTGCCAGGGTGTCGAGGAGGGTGGGGTCATTGAACTCCGTCGCTTCACAGAGACCGCGGGCGATGTTCACGGCTTCCCGTCCATCGCGGTAGGTGGCCTGGGGACCTGCCGCCAGGAGCCAGGCCAGTTGATTGGCCGTGCCGGCATTGTCGGGCGCCGCCCTGAGGCCGGCCCGGCAGACCTCGAGGGCATCCTTCAGCCTGCCGGCGCGCGCCAGCGCGAAGCCCCAGCGTTCGTGGACATGGGGATGCTCCGGCTGGAGGTTCGCCAAGTCCCTGAACGCGACCGCGGCCTGCTCGAACCGTCGCGCGTCGTTCAGGGTCAGGCCGAGGCTGTAGTGGGCCCCCGCGTTGTCCGGTTCGTTCAGAATCACCGCCCGAAAGACCTGCGATGCTTCCTCGAAGTCCCCCGTCTGGGCGAGACAGGACGCCAGGTTCATCTGGGTCTCCGTGACGGCCGGGTCGAGCTCCAAGGCCTTCCGGAAGACGGGGATCGCCTGCTCGGGCGAGCCCGAATTCGCCAACACCACCCCGTACGTGAAGTGCGTCTTGCCGGTCGCCGTGGGTAGGGCGGCGGCGCGGCGGTAGTGGTCCAGCCCCTCTCTCCACACGTTCATCGCGGCGCCCGGCTTCCCCGCCGCCTGGTACTGGGCCGCGCGCTTGGTGCGCCACTCGAGACTCCTGCCCTCCTCCCACCAGAGACGGTCGCGGATCGGGTCAGGCAGGGGGATGTCGTCGCTGCAAGTGGCCTCGATGCGCTGCTCCCGTTCCGCGGCCGATCCGTCCCCCGTGCGCCGGTAGGCCTGAGCCAGCATGCGGTGCGGGTCGCGGTACGCCGGCGCCAGCTCGATCGCCTCGAGCAGGTGCTCGATCGCGGTCTCGGTGTCGCCCTTGCTCAGGGCCACGCCGCCCAATCCGGACCACGCCGGAGCGCAGCCGGGATCGAGCTCGGTCGCCGTCCGGAAATGAGCCTCCGCCTCATCATTCCGGTCCACCCGCGCGAGGGCTTCACCGAGGCAGACCAGGAGCGGGACGTGGTCGGCCTTCAGCGCCACCGCGCGCAGGAAATGCTCCGCGGCGGCTTGCTGGTCGTCGACGCGGCGGCAGATTCCGAGGTTGTAGGGCCAGCGAAAGTCATCGGGCGCCATGGCCTGCACGCGCTCGTAGACCATCACCGCTTCAGCTCTGAACCCATGGACTTCGAAGGCGGCTCCCAGACGTGCCCACGCCCTGGTGGACCCGGGCGCGCGCCGTACCGCCGCGGTCAGCTCCTCGATGTGGGCGGCGACGCTCGGATCCGTCCCCTCCAGCTCGGCTTCCGGCGGCGCGGGATCCGAGGACGGGTCGGCACCACTGCAGGACGCAACCAAGGCCGACGGGAGAGCGAGCAGGAGCACGGACACGAGCGCGAGACGATGCCTCGGCGACGGTGCCGTGGTGTCGCTGTCCAGCCGGTGCCGGCGCTCGGATCCCGGTGCGACGCGAGGGGTCATCGCGTCGCCGTCCCCGTGCCCTTCACGAGCTCGACCGGCTGATCGACGGGGAAGGGTCCGAACGCTTCGAGCACTCCGTCGGGCCAACGGACCCGAACCTCGTCCACACGGGCGGCGTCGCCGAGGCCAAAATGGACGCTCGCGTCCATCGAGCACAGGTAGCTCGCCGTGTGGGTCACTTCGCGGACCAGCCGCCGTCCCCCAGCTCGCACCAGGACCCGGGCCCCGACGGCGTCGCGGCGAAGCTCGGGGTCGCGGGCCCGGATCGTCAACCAGTGCCCCCGCTTGGGCACGTCGTTGCGGTAGAGCTTCACGGCCCCGTCTCCGCCGGTGACGAGGAAATCGAGGTCGCCGTCCCCGTCCACGTCACCGGCGACGAGGCCCCGGGCGACTCCCAGCTCGGAACAGAACGTTCCATACTCGTCGCCGACCTCCGAGAAATGCCCCGCGCCGTCGTTGGCGAACACCTGGTTCGGTTCGGCGTAGGGATTCCAGTGCTCGCCCACGTCGGCGCCCGGCAGCGTCAGGGTGCGCAGCACCCTCCCGCTCACGGTGAGCAGGTCGAGGTCCCCATCGTGATCCAGGTCCGAGAACGCCGCCCCCCATCCCGTGTAGTCCACCGTGGCGGCCCCCAAACCGCTCGACGAGGAGACATCTTCGTAGAAGGCCGGCCCGGTACGGCGATAGAGGGTGTGGGACTCCTGGACGAAGTGGGTGACGAGGAGATCCAGATCCTGGTCCCCATCGCAGTCGCCCAGCGCGATCCCCATGCTGGCCTCGGGGCGGCCGTAGACGTTGAAGGCGAGCCCCATGCGCAGGGCCTCATCGACGAACGTGCCGTCTGCCTGTTGGATCCAGGCGAAGTTCGCCTCGCGATCGTTGGCGACGTAGATGTCCGGGCGCCCGTCGCCATTGAGGTCGGTGAACGCCAGGCCCAGACCCTTGCCCGGCTTGTCCGCGATGCCGGCCTGCGAGCTCACGTCCTCGAAGACGCCGCCGCCCAGATTGTGATAGAGCGTGTCCGGCACTCCCGCGAGAGTCTCGGGACCGCGGTACTCGGGCAGGCCGACGTCGTCGGTCACACTATCGTGGATACGCGAATCGTAGACCACATAGTGGGTGACGAAGAGATCGAGGAGGCCGTCGTTGTCGTAGTCGAAGAACCCCGCCGACGCGGACCAGCTCGATCCTTCGAGACCGGATTGCCGGGTGACGTCGGTGAAGACACCGCCACCGTCGTTGCGGTAGAGCTTGTCCGCGCCGTAGTTGCTCACGTAGATATCCAGGTCACCGTCGTTGTCCATGTCCCCGACCGCAACCCCCATCCCGTAGCCCGGATCGCCCGTGCCCGATTCGGCGGTCACGTCGACGAAGCGACCGTCGGCTGTCTGCCGGTAGAGACGGTTCGCACCCATGCTTGGATCCAGGCTGCCATCGGGGCGGCGATAGCCGTTGACCAGATAGATATCCAGGTCACCGTCCTGGTCGTAGTCGAACAGAGCGCAACCCGCAGCGATGCTCTCCGGCATGAAGTAGTCCGAACTCTCGGCCCGATCCGCGAGGTCGGCGAGACCGTACGCCGCGGCTACGTCCGTGAACCAGGCCGGATCCGTGCCTCCGCTGCAACCCGCAAGTCCGACGGAACCGACGAGCCTGGCCAAGCCGGCGAAACCGACGAGTCGGGCGACCCGCGGGGACCGGATTCGGCGACTCCAGAAGGGCTGCGGCCCGCGACGGTTCGTCGCTCGGTCCTGTGGGGGGAGATCCGTCATGAGGGGGCCGGCGCGCCCAGAGCAGCGAGGAAGCGGGACGAGCCCGGATTCTAGCCGAGGCCCTGAGCATCGCAACACGCCGCCGAATCACCTGGTGCTCGCGCCCCGAGATGACCGCGCCCCTGTACGCCGCGGGTGTGTCAGAGCGGACAGTCCCAACGTGCAGGCCGCCGCCAGTCCACCGCGCGCCTCCTCCAGATCCGCGCGCACCGCGGCAGCCCCTCTCGATCCAGACCACCGCGTCCATCGTCATGGGCCACTGAGCGAGCAGCCCGTAGGAGGGCCACAGCGAAGCTGCGATCAGAAGAGCGAGCAGCCAGGGAACGCGTGACTTAGATTGCGGCAAGTGATCTCCGATGACCGGCAGGCCGGGAGCGTACGTCAGCTCTCGGCCTCGCATCCAGCGTTCTCCCCTTCGGCTCACTGCAGCGGTTTCGTGGCGTGCGGGTCTTCCAGTAAACTTCACGATTCATGCTCGGCCGCTCCTCGCTCCTCTGTCTGGTCTCGATCCTCCTTGCTTGCGCGCCGGATACGGAGCAGGACGCGACCGCCATTCGACCCAACGTCTTGATGATCGTCGTCGACATGCTCAGGCGCGATCACCTGGGGTGCTACGGCTACGAGCGCGACACCTCGCCGCACCCCGACCGGTTCGCCGCGACGGCGGTGCGCTACGATCGGGCCTACAGCCAAGCGCCGTGGACGACGGCCTCGATCGGCTCGTTGATGACCTCGCTGTACCCCTCTCAGCTCGGGATCGAGAGCGACCGCTCCGTATTGCACTCCGATCAGGTGCTCCTCGCCGAGATCCTGGCCGCGAACGGCTACGCGACCGGCGCCGCGATCAGCCATACCTTCTGTTCGTCCAAGTGGAACTTCAACCAGGGCTTCGAGCTCTTCGACGAGAGCAATGTCCTCGGGCACCCGACCGACGCGTTGAAGCTTCAGCTCGCGGATTGGGCCGACATGCTCGCGCGCACGGAGGTAAAGCGGCAGGCGATCGAACTCACGGAGACCCTGTCCGAGAGCCTCGAGGCGATGGGATATGCGGGCGACGACGAGTAGCTCCGTGGCGCGCGCGGGGGCGGCCGTGCTCGCTCTCGCGGCGCTCGCCTGCTCGCCGGAGCCGACGAATCGCGGAGCGGTGGACGAGCGGCCCAACATCGTCGTGATCTACGCCGACGACCTGCGCTTCGATGCAGCCGCCGCTCTCGGCAACCCGTACATCGCGACGCCGCATCTCGACCGCCTGGCGCGCGAAGGCGTCGTGTTCGAGCGCGCCTACGTCACGACCTCGCGCTGCTGTCCCGCCCGCGCGAGCTTCCTGGCCGGGATGTACGCGCCGCTCCTGGGGATCCTCAACAACCACCCGACGGTCGACTTCCCCGGCCCTCACCGCACGTTCCCCGGGGTCCTGGACGAGGCGGGCTACGACACGGCCTACATCGGCAAGTGGCACCTGCCGAATCCGGGCGCGGCGCCGCGTCCGGAGTTCGACCACTGGGTGAGCTTCGAAGGCGTCGGGGTCTACGAAGACCAGCCGCTCATCGTCGACGGCGCGAACGTGGAGACCGCGGGCTTCGCGACCGACATCCTGACCGACTACGCCGTGCGGTTCGTCGAGCGCCCGCGCGAGCAGCCGTTCCTGGTCATCCTGGCCCTCAAGAACTGCCACGCGCCCCTGAACCCGCCCGCGCGCCACCGCGGGCTGCTCGACGATCGGGAGCTCCCGCTGCCCGCGAGCAGCGCCGACCCGGCTGGGAGCCTGCCCGCGTTCTACCGCTCGCTGCGAGAGGGGGACGACCGTCAGCGTCACGCCCTCGGCGCGGACGAGTACGGGACCTTCGCGCGACGCTACTGGGAGCTCGTCCTGTCCATCGATGAGAGCGTCGGACGGATCCTCGCCGCCCTCGAGCGCACCGGCGAGCTGGACTCGACGCTCGTCGTCTTCACGAGCGACAACGGCCAGCTGCTCGGCGAGCACGGCCTGCGTGCGAAGGGGCTCAGCTACGAGCCGTCGATCCGCGTGCCGCTCGTGATGCGCTACCCGCCCCTCGTTCGAGCCGGGATCCGCAGCGACGAACTCGTCGCGAACATCGACGTCGCGCCGACCCTCGTCGCCCTCGCGGGCGCCGAGGTGCCGCGGGAGTGGCAGGGCGCGAGTCTCCTCCCGCTCTTCTCGCCCGGCGAAGTCGAATGGCGCCGGCAGTTCCTGTACGTCGGACCGTCCTTCGGTTCGGGCCGGATCATCGAAGGCGCGCTCGTCGAGACCGACTGGAAGTACGTGCGCTTCCAGACCCGGCCGCCCGGCGAAGCGCTGTTCGATCTCGCCCGCGATCCGGACGAGCGCGTGGACCTGGTCGCCGACCCCGCCTACGCCGCCGAGCTCGCGCGCTTGCGACGCGCGTTCGAGGGCGAGCTCGAGCGCCACGCGCTGAGCGACGTCGTCGACCTCTGAACGACCCTGGTTCCGTGCTGACCGGCGCTGCTGATCGGCGCCATCGGCGCGGGACCGGAGTCGTCGATGACCACGGGTGGTGTCGCCCGAGCGGGGAACGCGGTCGCGGCCTGCTGTGAAGGGGTGAGCTGGGGTTACCCCGCCAAGTACGCCGTAGAGGCCCGGCGCCTGGAGCACCTGTCCGCTCCGGGTGTGTGAATGGCTCCGCGTGCAGCCATCGCCGCTCGGTGGCATCCTTCGCAACGTGGGAGCTCTGGCTGCGGCTGCTCAGTCTCGGGCGCTGAGTGGCGCGACCGGTTCGTGCCTGCCCCCTCAGCCCTCGGGATTCGTGCACCAACGCCGCTCGCCCGCGTTCTCCACCCGCTCTGCTCGGATCGCGCGTATCCTGGAGTCGACTTCCCAGACTATGTATCCGTCAAAACCGAGGGGCCAAGATGTCTCTGTTTACTTTCATCGGTAATCGCTTTTTGTCCTGTTCGTTTGCAGCCCTGTTCACTGCGGCACTCGCCGTCCCCACGCAGGCCGCCCCTCAGGACACGGATCCGCCGGGCTTCGTCACGAACCCGGTGATCCTGCGGAACCCGAACCTGGAAGTTCCCCTCTCCGCCATGATCACGCTGGAGACGGACGAGCCGACCCGGGTCTCGCTCGAGTTCTTCGACGGAGTGGCCTGGACCGGGCCGTTCCCGGCCGACCCCGAGCTCGCGCTCGTTCACGACACCATCCCCGTGCTCGGCATTCACGCGGGCAAGACCGTGCGTGTCTACGTGACGGTCACGGACGCCGCGGGCAATTCGACCCAGGGCCCGACCGCCCTCCTCTACAGCGCTGCGCAGCTACCCTTCGCGTTTCCTCCAATCGAAGTGACCGTCAGCCAGCCCGGACAGATGGAACCGGGCGTCACCCTGATCATCCCGCGCGAGTCGCGCGCGAACTTCTCGTGGCTGGTGATGCTCGACGAGGACGGCGAGGTCGTCTGGTTCTACGCATCGACCCCCGAACGGGTCCTGGGCGACGTGCGTCGTATGTCGAACGGACACCTGCTGCTCATATTGAATCGCGACACCATCGTCGAGATGGACATGCTGGGGAACGTCGTGCAGGAGTGGCAGGCCGTCGGCGTCCACACGAGCATCCCGCCAGGGGTCACGCCGGTGCAGACCGATTCCTTCCACCACGAGGTCATCGAGCTCCCCGCGGGATACGAGGCCGACTTTGCCGTGCTCAGTAGCGAGGTACGAGACTACCCCAACTACCCCGCCGACGAGGTCGATCAGTCGCTCACCAATCCGAGCACTCCAGTCGTCGGCGACGTCATCGTCGAATTCAAGCGCGACGGCACGATCGTGAACGAGTGGAAACTGCTCGACATCCTCGACCCGTACCGTCTCAGCTACGACTCGCTCGGATCGTTCTGGAATCAGTTCTACGGCCTCACGGACTCGGCGGACTGGTCGCACGCCAACGCCGTCATTCTCGATCCAAGCGACGACGCTTACATCGTTTCGGTGCGACACCAGGAAGCCGTGGTGAAGATCTCGCGCAGCCTCGGTAGCCTCATGTGGATCCTCGGTGACAACGCAGGTTGGAATCCGCCCTGGAGTGGGAGTCTGCTCAGTCCCGACCTCAGCCAGCCGGAGTTCAACTGGCCCTACCACCAGCACGCCCCACAACTCACGGTGGACGGGACGATCATGATGTTCGACAACGGGAACGGGCGGGCAGTCCCACCGGCCCCGCCGCTCCCGAGCGATCAGCGCAGGAGCCGCGCGGTGGAATTCTTCGTCGATCCGGTGACGAGGATCATCGAGCAAAGGTGGAGCTACGACCGAGACATCTTCGGGGATCCGATCTGGTACTCCTCCTTCCTGGGCGACGCGGACCGGCTGACGAACACGGTCCTCATCACCGACGGCGGCAAGCGCGTTCCCGGGGCAGTCAACCTGGGATTCTCGCGCGTGGTCGAGGTCACGCACGCGTCTCCACCCGAAAAGGTGTTCGAGATCCTCGTCCGCGACCCGAACCCGCTCATGCCCGGCGCGGTCAGCTGGACCATGTACAGGAGCGAACGGCTCACGAGCGGCGTGTATCCATGAACGATACGGAGCCAGGACAGAATCCGCCGGCACTACCGACATCCCGCGCGGTGCGAAGTGCCGCGCGGGATGTCGGTAGTGCCGGCGGATTCTGTCCTGGCTCCGTATCTGCGCTAGCGCCCGCTGCCCCTCATCGCCCGCGCGGTGTCCGCGGTGGGCGTGAGCGGATACTTGCTGATGATCTTGTCGCAGATCTTCTTGCCTCGCGCGCGATTGGCCTTCTTGCCCTTGGCAAGCTCCGCCCTGGCCGTCTTCAGCATGCTGAAGGCGGCTAGATCGTCCTTGGCCTCAGGGGCTTTCTTGATCTCCTTGGCATTCGCCGCGGCCTCCGGGGCGCGCGTGTAGCCGTCGTAGATGTCAGCCATCTTCCCGAAGGAGTCCAGGGCGGCACCGAAGGCGCCCTTGTCCATCATGGCCAGTGCGCCGTCGAAACGACCGGCGAAGCTCTTCTCGATGGCCGCCTTGGCGACGAGTAGCTGCTCGTCACCGGCGCTCTTGGCGAGCATGCTCTCGATGCTCTTCCAGGCCTTGCCGAGGCTCTTCTTCTTGATCAGCTTGTTGATGCTGGAGTATTGCCTGCCCTCCAGGGTCGGGATCAGCACGGCCCGCTTGAGGGCCTCCTTGATCTCGGCCTCGGGGTGGCGCTTCTTGCTGAGCACGACGCCGTCGGGTCCCACGAGCACGACGGTGGGGAAGCCCTTGACACCGTAGGCCGCGTCCGCCGCCTTACCCTTCACCATGCCGATGGGGTAGGTGATGCCATTCTTGGCAATGGTGGGGTCGACCAGTGATGCGCTCTCGTTGGTCACGCCAACGATCACCAGCCCCTGCTCTGCGTACTTGGCGTACGTCTCATTGAGCGCAGGGACCATGCGTTTGCAAGGGCCTCACCAGGTGCGCCAGAAGTCCAGGAGCACGACGCGGCCGCGCAGGTCGGCCAGGCTCGAGGCACCTGCCGGGAAGTTCCGCCACTCGACGAACTCGATGTCCGGCGCTGCCTGTCCGACCTCGAGGGCAGCGGCGAAGCTCGCCGCCGGCGACGGGCCGGACGACGTGGCGGGCACCGGGGCCAGGCCGACCGCAAGGGCCGTGCCTGTCAGGAGCCCGCAGAGGAGAATGCTCTTCATCGTGATTGGCCCTCCATGGGCCGCGGGGTACTGCACGGGAGATGGAGCTCCGAGGCGGACACCCCCCACCATTCGAACGGGATTGCAGAACCTCATCATGCACCGCAGGCCCTCGAGAGAGCTAGGGCTGCTGCCCCAATACCCCGGGAACCGCCCCGTATCCCGCGTGGGCGGCCGGTTTCCCAGCTCCGCCGGCCGCCGGGGGCTTGCGCCGAACGGCGTCTCCCAAGCCCGCGACGGAGCGCGGCGATCGCGTAGAACGCGGCGCCCCAGGCTCCGATTCCTCCCGATCGCCATGAAGACCACCGTAGCGCTTCGAGCCTTCGTGCTCTCGCTCGCCTTCGCCACCGTATCGACAAGTCGCGTTGGATGCGCGAGCAACTCGAGGACAAGGGGATGTCGAAGGACGAGGCGGCGCTGGCCGAGCTCGAGCAGGTCCTCGCGCGCCTTGAGGGTAAGGGCCCGTCCGCGAACAAGTGTCACGTTTCGCCGGCCCTCGTCGCCCCTGGCTGCGTTGCGCCTTCTCCGAGTATCCAGCGAATACGCGTCGTCGGCGTGCCTTGCCAGGAACGACGATGGCTCGCCGAAACGTGACACTTGTTCGCGGACGGGCCCTAAGCTGACCTTCAACGTTTACATCTACAACGAGGACATGGAGGCCTTCTCCAAGAAACCTGTCGAGCTGCACAAGAAGACGCGCAAGAAGGCGCTCGCCTTCGTCAAGGGCACGAAGCTCTCGGGCAACAAGGACCTCTGGGCGTGTCTCGAGGCGGTCCTCGACGATCCCGACATCGACACCGTATACATGCTCACGTCGGGCGAGCCCGACGTGGGCCTGTACGTCCACGGCAATCGGATCTCCGAGAATCTCGCCGACATCAACCGCTTCCAGAACGTCGTCGTTCACGCCGTCGCGTACAGCAAGGAAGGCTACTGGCGCCACATCCGCGCGATCGCCGAGGCGACGGGCGGCCAGTTCGAGGGTTTCCAGTAGAGCGTACGGGCCTACTCGGCGTACCCGAGCGCCTTCAGGTCCGCGAGCTGCTTCGGCGAGAGCTGCACGCGATTTGCGGTGCCCCAGGTTCGCCCGGCGAGGAGCGCCTTGGCGAAGCTCACGAGGCGGCGGACGGCGCGCGCCAGTGCGGATCGGTCGCCCGGCGGGTAGACGAGCCTCTGCCGTCCATCCTCGACGGCCGTCGGCAGGTCGCCGAGCTCGGGCACCCCGGCCGAGGGCGTGGGGATGGCGCCGCCCTTCGGCGCACCCGTCGACGCGGGACCGTTCGGCGCACCCAGCGGCGGCGATCCGGGGCTCGAAGAGCTCGTCCCGGCGGACATGTTTCGCGTCTCCAGCACGATGCCCGCCTGGGTGAGCCCCGTCGCTCCGCCGCAGGCGATCGAGGTCGCGTTCCTGGACGGAGTGCCCGACGCCGCGTCCGTGCCCGGATCGGTGTTCGTCGTCGACGGGTCGGGGACGCCGGTCGCGAGCACGGCGTTCGTCGCCGGCGACGTGCTCGTCGGCCAGCCGCCGGCGGGTGGGTGGTCGGGCGCGCTGCGCCTCGAGCTGCACGCGGGGCTCGCGTCGGAGGAGGGAGCGCTGCTCGCCGTCCCCATCGCTCTGCCGATCCTCGCCCGGTAGCCCGGATCGCGTATCCGCTCGCCCGCAACCGGGTAACCCCCACTGGACCCCCGTCCAGCCCACCAGGCACGGCCGTTCTCGCGCGAGCCGGATAAGATTGGCTGGGCACCGCTCGCTCCCGCGGGCCCTCTTCGAGCAGACGGCTTTTTCATGACCCCCACGCACCCCTCGCCGCGCACGGGCGCCGCGCGGCCGCTCGTCGGCATCCTCGCAACCGCAGCGTTCCTCGGCGCCCTCGAGCTCCCCGCGCTCGCGCAACAGGCGTCCCCGCCCACCTACAACGCCACCTTCGCCTACGACACGGGCTGGGTTGCGAACGACTCCGATCGAGCGCGCGTCGTCATCTCGTTTCCGATCCACTTCTCGCTCGCGAACTGGATGCGGGTCTACTTCGAGGACATCGAGCTCGGCGGCGACCTCCTCGCGGGTACGGGCGCCATCCTGCGCGTGACGTCGCATCTCGACGGGCACGTGCAGGAGCTCGACGCCCGTCACTGCGCGCAGTGGCAGAATTCGACCTGCTACTTCAACGGCAACACCGTGCAGGTCGAAGTGCTCGCTCAGCCGCACACGAGCGCCAGCCGGCTCGTCGTGCGCTCGTTCGACGCCGGGCTGCCCATGGGGCTCGATACCTCCCAATGCGGACCCAACGACGACCGGGTGTTGTCGATGGACGTGCGCTCGGCGCGGCTCCTGCCCGTCGGCTGCACGGGATGGCTCATCGATGACTGCACCGGCTGCTTCCTCACGGCGGGGCACTGCACGGGGAGCATCAGCGTGGTGCAATTCCAGGTGCCGCTCTCCAACTCCAACGGGAGCCTCAACAACCCGTCACCGGACGATCAGTACGCTTTCGACCCGGCCTCGCTCCAGACGAACAACGGCCAGGGCGTCGGCAACGACTGGGGCTATTTCGGATGCTTCGCGAACCCGAACACGGGTCTGCGCCCGGCGCAGGCGCAGGGCGCGACCTACGTGCTCGCGAACCCGCCCGCGTCGCCGAACGGCAACTCGATCCGCATCACGGGCTACGGGGTGGACTCGTCGCCGCAGACGCACAACCAGGTGCAGCAGACCGACGTGGGGCCGATGGTGACGTCGCAAGGCTCGACCGTTCAGTACCAGACCGACACG
>SMVQ01000014.1 GCA_004357655.1 Planctomycetota bacterium | reverse complement strand
CTCCCCGAAGCCCGCGCTCTCGCCGAACCCGAGCGCGCCGTCGCTGAAGACGCGCGTGAAGCTGTCTCCGAGGAGCAGGACCTCGGCGCTCTCGTCGGGCTCGAACGCCTGGCCCGAGGCCGAGTCGGTGACTCGATGGACGGTGAGCTCCAGCTCGTCGTAGAGCGCGGTTCCCGGCGGGAGACGCAGCATGCCGGCGATGTCGCCACGACCACGCACCGCGACCGGCGTCACGGTCCATCGGACCGGCGCAAGGGGGTCCGGGCCCAGGCTCGCGCGCGCGGCGAGCGCTGTCCGGGCCGCGGCGAGCTCCATCGCGCGCGGGGTCCAGTGCGTATCGCGCGCGAGGTACGGCTCCTCCCCCCCCGCGCGCAGTTCCGCGAGGACGGACGCGAGCTCGACCGTCCGGACGCCACGCTCGGCGAGGGCCGTGAAGAATGCGCGAGTGCCCGGGTTCGCCACGGAGTCGAGCCCCGCCGTGAGCCGCGACAGGCGGTCGGGCACGACCATGGTCTTCGCGGGGACCGGGACGAGCAGGAGCTCGACGCCGCGCTCCGCGAGCTGCTCCCGGAAGTTCACGATCGCGTCGACCGGCGAGCCCGGGCCCCCGACTTCGATCGCGGGCGCGGTGACGAGGTCGAGGTCCTCCGCGTAGTACAGCCACCCGTCCCGGCCGAACGTGACCTGCTCGTTGCCGCGCCGGAAGAGTCGGGACAGCGCGAGCTGATAGTGGGGCGTCACGCGCTGGTGCAGGAACGACGCCGCGCGCAGGTCGTCCTCGAAAGTGCGCAGCCGCGCCGCGTTCACGGGCCCGAAGAGCTCGAGCGCCTGAACGCGCTCTCCCCGGGCAAGCTCCCAGGCGGCCTGTCCGAGGGGCACGCCGCAGACGAGTAGGAGAAACAGTGAATTGACGAGCCTTCGGACCATGTCAGAACTGGAAGTAGAGGAACGGGTTCTCGGCCTGGGACATCATGGCGACCACCGCGAGCGCGAACAGGCCCAGCGTGCCCAGCGCCAGAGGCACGCTGCGGCTCGCCTTGTCGGCGAGGTCCTTGGTCTCGATCCCACCCCATACGATCGCCCCGCAGAGGAGCAGCGCCACAACGTAGAAGGGCTGGTACACACGGGCGGCCATGACCGCCCCGGCCGCGGCGTCGCCCACGCCGCCCGCCATGGCGCCGAGATAGGCGCCGGCGGCGCCCATGTCCTCCGCCCGAAACAGCACCCATGAGAACAGGATGAGGACGAAGGTGAGCGCGACTCGCACGGCGCGTGGGAGGCGGGCCCAGTAGGCGCGCTTGCCCGCCATGCGCTCGAGCGACAGGGCCACCCCGTGGAACACGCCCCACGCGATGAAGGTCCACTGCGCGCCGTGCCAGACCCCGCCCAGGAACATGGTGATCGCGAGGTTGCGGTACGTGCGGCGCACGCCGCCGCGATTGCCCCCGAGCGGGATGTAGAGGTAGTCCCGCAGAAAAGTGGACAACGAGATGTGCCAGCGGCGCCAGAACTCGGTGATGCTCTCGGAGCGGTACGGCGACCGGAAGTTGATCGGCAACGAGAACCCGAACATCTGCCCGAGTCCGATCGCCATGTCCGAGTAGCCGGAGAAGTCGAAGTAGATCTGGAAGGCGTACGCCGTGACCCCGACCCAGGCTACGTGGGGCGGCATCGAGCCCGCAGCGAAGGTAAGGTCGGCGATCTCCCCCATCGTGTTGGCCAGGAGCACCTTCTTGGCGAACCCGATCATGAAGTTGAGCGCGCCGAGGTGAAAGAGCTCGCCCTTCTGGGGGCGCTCGCCGAGCTGAGCGGCGATCTCCCTGTAGCGCACGATCGGCCCGGCCACGAGCTGCTGGAACATCGACACGTAGCACATGAAGTCGCGGAACGTCCGCGCCCGCTGCGCTTTGCCGGAATAGAGGTCGATGGAGTAGGACATCGACTGGAACGAGTAGAACGAGATGCCGATCGGCAGGACGACGGTGATCATCCGCGTCGTCTCGCCCCCGAACGCTTCGATGAGGCGGTTCAGGTTTTCCTGGGCGAACATGAAGTACTTGAAGAACCCCAGGAGGGAGAGGTTGCCGATCACCGACACGGCGACGGCCGCTCTCCGCTTCCGATCGCTCGCGCCGGGCGCCGTCACGGCGAGGCCGCAGAACCAATCGAGCACGGTCGAGACGAGCATCAGCGAGACGAACCACGGGCTCCACCACCCGTAGAAGACGTAGCTCGCGAGCGCGAGAAAGAGATTCCTGCTGCTCCGAGGCAGGAGGTAGTACACCCCCAGCACGAGCGGCAGGAAGTAGAAGAGGAAGACCTGAGTGGTGAAGACCATTCGGCGGCGGGGAGCTCGGGGACCTCACCGATAGAGGGCGCTCGTGGGCCGGAGGTTGGGAGGCCTTTGGGGCCGGAGGCTAATCGGAAAACGGATCGAGGAAACCCCATGGTCCGGACGGAATCCGACCCGTGGACAGGATCCAGACGACGACGCGCTTTCCGGCCAGGCCGTCCCCCCGCCGACGGACGGCGCGCCAGACCCCTTCCGTCGCTCCCGCCGGCAACACGATCGTGTCCACCGCCGCCCCGATCCGCGCGCCGAGTTGGCTCGCGAGGTCGAGCCCTTCCGTGGCGAGGAAATCGACGTGGCTGTCACCGATGAGGAGCACCGGGCTCGATCGCTCGGCCCGGATGAATGGAGGGCGAGCGCCCGGCCCGAGGACCCGTCGGACGCGCAGGGTCTCCGCGCGCGGCTGCTCGAGCATCCCGGGCGGCAGCTCCGGGAGGTAGACCAGATTGCCGGGGTGGACGACGAAGTCCTCCCCGGCGCGCAGGCGACCGCGCTCGAACGAGGGCGACTCGCGGAGTCGTTCGGCGAGGAGCTCCGCGGCGAGCTCGGCCCCGGACGGCGTCCAGTGGTGGTCGAAGCGCAGGAACAGGCCCTCGTCCCCGGCGCGGTCACGGGCGAATGCGGGCAGGAGGTCCAGGACCTCGACGCCCGCCAGGGCGAGCTCGAGCACGAAGGCGAAGTGCCCCGGATCGAAGCCGCGGAAGTCGTCCGGCACGCGCACATCGGCGAGCAGCTCGGGGTGGACCTGCAGACGGCTCGGGACGGGGACCACGAGCAGGTCGATGTCGTGCGCGGCGAGCACCGCGGCGTAGCGCGCGATCGTGCGCACCGGATGGTCTTCGCGCTCCACGTCGGCGGCGAACGGCAGGCTCCGCCCTGCCCCCGGCGTGTTCCAACGCACGTACGCGTCCAAGAGCCCCGTGCGCAGCCAACCGTCCCGTGTCGGCGCGTAGGGTGTCTTGCGGCCGTACTCCTTCCAGGTTGCGCGGACCACATCGAGGAACTCGCCGGCCCCCGCGAGGTTCCGGGCCCACTCGACGTTCGCTCGAGCACGGTCGAGGTCGCGCGCCAGGCGGGCCGGCCGGTCGAGCCGCGCACCACTCGCGGGCTCGTCCGCGCAGGCGAGAACTCCGAGGAGCCCGAGCAAGCCCACGCCGCCGAGGGTGAGAACGCGACGTGAAGCGGGGCGTCGTGCGGCGTGCATGCTCGGAATCCAGGACTCGTCCCGATAGCTCCAGAGCCTACACCGACCACGGCTCCGAGGACTCCCTCCGGGTGGGAGGTACCTCAACGCCGGGCCGTGCCTCCGGATGGCGAATAGGAGCGGAAGCGCGCGAGCACGCCCAGGAGCGTGCCGAGGGGCAAGAACGAGGTGATCGGCAGCCAGCAGTACAGCCCCGCCGCGAGGGCGACGTAGAGCCGTCGCTTGCCGCGGAAGCCCATTGGGCCGGCGAGCCAGTAGCCCGCGAGGCCCCCGATGGGCAGGCCGAACCGGATTCCGATCGGACCGAGGGTCCCGGCATCGACCATGTCGATGATGAGACCGGCGATGACCGGGCTGAGCGCCTGGACGAGCCGCTTGCCCTTCGCGGGGCCTGCCTGCCCTGGCTCGCCCTCGAGGGGCAGCCGTTCGGCTTCGACCTCGATGACCTCGTCCGCGGTTCTCGATTCCGTGTCCATCGTCCGCCAATGATGGCGACAGGGGTATTTCCCGTCCATCATCGCTACCTTTCATAGCAGCCCGTTGAAAAAGGCCCGTAGCGAGACGAAGCCATCTTTGGCGCAGCAAGGAGGGTGAAGCCGAGACGGCGGAGGCGGCCCTGTAGGGCCGTCGAGCACGGATCGGCGAGTAGGGCGCAGCGGCGGCGGAGCGGGCTTCTTTGGAGTAGGGCGTTTTTCAACGGCTGCTAGCCTCGAGCCCGACCTCTGTTCACCCCGCGAGATAGTATTCCCCCGAGGCGGCTGGCAGGCGCCTCTACTTACCGCACTCAGTTCGCGACGAGCCCTTACCGCAACGGGTTCGCGACGGACCCCGGGTGCCGAGCGCGAAATCTTTTCGCATTCCTGGACCGCACACGCACGGTCCCTCGCTGGGGAGCATCCCGGCAAGCTGATAGTCATGAAGAACAATTGCACTCTCGTCGTCGCCGGTGCCGGGATTCTCGTCGCCGCATGTGGAGGAGGGGGCGGCTCCAGTGGCAGCAGCGAGCTCTCCCAGATCACGTATGGCGCCCGTACGTTCCAGTTCCTCCTCCAGGTAGACGTCGCGCAGTCGCCATCGGTCGACGGACCCGTGAGCTCCTACTCGATCGCGCCCATGCTCCCGGCGGGGCTCGCGCTCGACGGAGCCACGGGGGTGATCACAGGGACACCACTCGCGACCTCACCCTACGTGTCCTACATCGTCACCGCGACGGGCGCGATGACGGTCGCGGAAGCGGAGCTCGTGATCGGCGTGGATCTGCCCCCGCGCTTCGCCTATGTCGCCAACCAGGCCGACGACACGATCTCGGTGTACGTGATCGATCCCTCGACGGGGCGCTTCGAATTCAACGGCTTCGAGACCGCACCGATCGGCGAGACGGTGCCCGAAGCCGCCGTCCTGCACCCGGGCGGCGAGTTCCTGTACGTCCCCAACCTGGGGAACCTCGTGGACGTGCCGACGATCTCGACGTATCGCATCGGCCCCTCGGACGGCACGCTCGAGCCACTGGCTCCGACCACGGTCGATCCGGGCCGGCACGCCATGGCGATCACGCCGGACGGCGAGTACGCGTACGTCATGTCGTTCCAGTCCGAGATGATCTCCGTGTTCGATGTCGATCCGAGCACGGGATCGCTCCTGGACCTGGAGCTCGGCGTGTCGACCGGGAGCGGTCCGAACGGGGTCGCCGTCGACCCACTGGGACGGTTCGTCTACGTGACGAACGGTGCGTCCGGCTCGATCTCCGCGTTCCGCATCGATCCCCTGACCGGCGCGCTCTCGCAGAGCGGTCTC
The DNA here is from genome assembly GCA_004357655.1 of Planctomycetota bacterium. Lineage (GTDB taxonomy): Bacteria > Planctomycetota > UBA1135 > UBA1135 > N075bin59. The sequence goes on along the minus strand of SMVQ01000014.1, from coordinate 3,624 downwards.
CCGACCCCGGTGACCGGGATCCCGGTGCACATCGACTTCGATCCGAGCGGCGAGCACGCGTACGTCGCCGCCGACGGTACGAATACGCTTCACGCATTCACCGTCGACCCGGGCACCGGCGAGCTCACGGCGATGGCGACCATCCTACCGACGGGACAGGCCCCCACACACCTCGCCGTACATCCCTCCGGCCGGTTCGCGTACGTGACGTGCGTCACGGGAAACTCGGTGTCGATCTACTCGCTCGACCCTGTCTCCGGTGCGCTCTCATCGGGCGGCTCGGTCGCGACCGGCGACGAGCCGCGATCCCTCTCGATCGACGGCTCCGGGCTGTTCGCCTACGTCACGAACTCCGGTTCGAACGACGTGTCCGTGTTCACGATCGATCTCGACACGGGCGCGCTGCAAGACGCAGGCCGGTTCCGCACTCGCGACCTACCCCTCTCGGTGGCGCTGACGCGCGGGACGACCCCGGTTCGCAAGCGGGCCCAGTACCTGTACGTCGTCAACTCGGAGACGAACGACGTCACCGGATACTCGGTCGATGCCGCCACGGGCGGCCTGACGGAGATCGGTCCTCCGGCGCTGGCCGGAACTCACTCCCGTGACCTGCTCGTCGAGCCGACGGGTCGATTCGCCTACGTCATCAACGCTTCGGGCGGAAACATCACGGCGTACATCATCACGCCCGGGACCGGAGAGCTCGTGCAGTTCGGGGCGTGGCCCCTGCTCGGCAAGCCGCGCTCGATCTCGATGTGCCCCTCCGGTCGCTATCTCTACGTCACCGTCCGCGGCGTGAACACCGCTGTCGCCTTCGAGCTCGACCCCGTCACCGGCATCCTCACGCAGACGGACGTGGTCGGCGTGGGCCAGGATCCGAACGGCATCGCGGTCGATCCGACCGGTCGGTTCGTCATGGTGTCCGCCATCGAGTCCGACGACATCCGCTCGTTCCGCGTGGAGCGCGGCACGTTCGTGGCGGCGGTCAACACCGTGTCCACTCCCGGGTGGCCGCTCCGCATGCGGTTCTCGCCGCGCGGCGACTATCTCTACGTGGCGCTGAACTCCGCCTCGGCCCTGGTGCCCCTCGCGATCGACGCGTCGACGGGAGCGATCTCCATCGTGCCGCCGGGCACTCCGGCGGGACCGCGACCGATCATCGTCGAGCCGCACGGGAACGGACGCTTCGCCTATTGCACGGTATCCGCGCTGCCGGCCGGGACGGGCTACTTGACACGCCTGACCGTGAACGAAGCGACGGGCAAGCTCACCGCGAACGGCAACTTCACGGCGGGGACGAACCCGCGCGACGCGCGCATCGATCCCTCGGGACGATTCCTGTACGTCACGAACCACACGAGCAACGACGTCTCGGTGTTCCAGATCGACCCCATCACGGGCGGGCTGTCGAACGAGGTGCGGGTCGCCACGGGCATCGAACCCTGGTCGATCGCGTTCCAGACGGTTTACGAGTAGCGGTCTCTCCGGTGTAGGGCGCGAGGCTGGCGACCCAGGACGGGGGGTCGTACAGTCGGCCTTCGCACGCGCGCCTCCGCGGCTCCAGCGCCCCGGTGGTCGCGCGCACGGAGCCCGCGCCATGACGATTCTCACCCTCCTCCTGTTCCTCCTCCCCACTCCGATCGGGCGCATGGACCGCATCACCGGACGCACGTTCGCCACGCGATCCGAGGTGATCGCGACCCACGGCATGGCCGCCACCAGCCAACCGCTCGCGACGCAGGTTGCGATCGACATCTTGAAAGCGGGGGGCAGCGCCGTCGATGCCGCCATCGCCGCCAACGCGATGCTGTGCCTCGTCGAGCCGACGGGCTGCGGACTCGGCGGCGACCTCTTCGCGATCGTCTGGGACGCGGGCGACGGCGCGCTGCACGGACTGAATGCGAGCGGCCGCTCCCCCGCCGCGCTGACCCGCGAGGAATTCGAGCGGCGCGGCCTCGCGTCGGTCCCCAAACGCGGACCACTGCCCGTCTCGGTCCCCGGCTGCGTGGACGGCTGGTTCGAGCTGCACGCGAAGTTCGGCGTGCTGCCGATGGCGGACGTGCTGGCCCCGGCGATCCGATACGCGCGGGAGGGCGCGCCGATCACGGAGCTGATCGCGTACTACTGGGAGAAGAACGCGGAGAAGCTCGCCGAGTACCCCGGTTGGAAGGCGACGTACCAGCCCGCGGGGCACTCGCCGCGCAAGGGCGAGGTCTTCAAGAATCCCGGGCTGGCGAAGACCCTGAAAGCACTCGCGGACGGCGGGCGCGACGCGTTCTACAAGGGGGACATCGCCCGCACGATCGCCGACTACGTGCAACGCAACGGCGGATTCCTCGCCTACGAGGACCTCGCCGAGCACACCTCCGAGTGGGTCGAGCCCGTCGCTCTGAACTACCGCGGCTACGACGTATGGGAGCTCCCGCCGAACGGGCAGGGCATCGCGGCCCTGCAGATCCTGGGAATCCTCGAAGGCTACGACGTGGCAGGGATGGGCTTCGGCAGCGCCGACTACATCCACACCTTCGTGGAAGCCAAGAAGCTCGCATTCGAGGACCGCGCCCGCTTCTACGCCGACCCCGGCTTCAACGAGATCCCCGTCGCGGAGCTGATCTCGGAGGAGTACGCCGCACAGCGCCGCGCGCTCATCGATCCGAAACGCGCGGGGAAGAGCTTCGAGCCCGGCAACCCGGCGCTCGAGGCGGGCGACACGATCTACCTGACCGTCGCCGACAGCGCCGGCAACATGATCTCGCTCATCCAGAGCAACTACCGCGGGATGGGCTCGGGCATGACGCCCGACGGGCTCGGATTCATCCTGCAGAACCGGGGTGAGCTCTTCGACCTCACGCCGGGACGCTTCAACTCCTACGCGCCAAAGAAGCGCCCGTTCCACACGATCATCCCGGCCTTCATCACGAAGAACGGCAAGCCGTTCATGAGCTTCGGCGTCATGGGCGGAGCGACCCAACCGCAGGCGCACGCCCAGATCGTCGTGAACATCGTGGACTTCGGCATGAACCTGCAGGAGGCCGGCGACGCCCCGCGGATCTTGCACACGGGCTCGTCTCAACCGACCGGAGACCGGATGACGGACGGCGGCGTCGTCACGCTCGAGAGCGGCATCGACTACGCTGTCATCCGCGAGCTCGTGGAGCGCAAGCACGAGATGGGCTGGAACGTCGGAAGCTACGGCGGCTACCAGGCGATCCTGTTCGACGCGGTGAACGGCGTGTACTTCGGGGCCTCGGAGTCCCGCAAGGACGGTCAGGCTTCGGGCTACTGAGGCGGGAGCGGAACGGCAATGGGGCTCCGGGCTGCTAGGGCACGAGCGTCACGCTCAGCGCGTTCGTGAGGTTGAACAGCGACCCGCACGGGCTGCCGGCGGGATCGCGGTACCACGCCTGGAAGTGGAGCGTCTGCCCCGCCGCCCAGGACCCGACGGCGCCCAGCCCCGGTCCCCAGGTCGCTGCTCCGCTCGGCGTCGAGGTCACGACGGACAGCCGCACGACGAACCCGTCCACGCAACGCAGGCCGTCGCCGAAGACGACTCCGTCGCCGCCCGCGAGGAACCCCGTGCCCTGGAACAAGAGTGCCGGCTGAGAAGCCGGTAGGTCGTCGCCG
>SMVQ01000237.1 GCA_004357655.1 Planctomycetota bacterium | reverse complement strand
CGTTCTCCAGGTCGACCCAGACGGGGAAGTAGCCCTTCCCGAGCTTGCCCGGCCAGACCGTCTCGGCGTGGGTGCGGACGCCCTCGAGCTCCTGCCAGTCCTGGCCGAGAACAGGTCGTGCGAGCCCCAGAGCGGCGAAGCTCGCGAACACGGCTACGAGCGTCCGCCGTCCGTCAAGGAGGGCCATCGTCCACCTCGGGCGGAAGGTCTTCCTCGAGCTCGCTCACCTCGTCGAGGATGGCCTGAACGAGGCCCGTGCCCGTCACCCCGTCGAGCCGCGCCCGGTAGTCGAGCACGATGCGGTGCGCCATGGCGGGGATCGCCACGGCATGGACGTCGTCGAATCCGGCGTTGGGCTTGCCGTCGAGCAGCGCGTGCGCACGGGCGCTCTCGGCGATCGCGATCGCCGCGCGCGGCGATGCTCCGTAGCGCGCGTAGCTCACGACCACGTCCGGCGCGGACTTCGATTCCGCGTGGGAAGCGTCGACGAGCCGCGCGATGTACGCCGCGACGGCCCGCGGGAGGAAGATGCTGTCGACTGCCTCGAAGAGTCGCGCGAGCTCGGCGGCGTTCGTCACGGGCTCGAGCGCGGGTGGCACGCCGGCGCGGCGCTCCATGATGATCGTCTCGATCGTCGAACGGTCGATCCCATGCACGTCGAGCTTGAAGAGGAAGCGGTCGATCTGCGCCTCGGGCAACGGGTAAGTACCCTCGAGCTCGATCGGGTTCTGGGTCGCGAGCACGTAGAACGGCCTGGGCAGGTCGCGCGTCTCTCCGAGCACCGTGACGCGCCGCTCCTGCATCGCCTCGAGCAGGGCGGACTGCGTCTTGGGAGAGGCGCGGTTGATCTCGTCCGCGAGCAGGACGTTCGTGAACACGGGGCCGGGGTGGAACACCATCCGCCGCGCGCCGCGCTCGTCCTCTTCGAGAATGTGGCCGCCCGTCACATCCCCCGGCAGGAGGTCGGGCGTGAACTGCAGCCGCTTGAAGTCGATGCCGAGCAGCGTCGCGAGGGCCTTCACGAGCTCGGTCTTGCCGAGCCCAGGCAGCCCCTCGAGCAGGACGTGGCCGCGCGCCAGGCAGGCGGTCACGATCATCCGGTTCAGCTCCTGCTGCCCGAGGATCGTCCGGTCGAGTCCGTCGAGGATTCGCAGCGCACTACGCCGCGCCGTCTCGACCGCCTCGGGCGACAGGAGGGCGGTGTCGCTCGTCATGTGTCTCCTACTGGTCCTCGGTCCTTCTCGGCGTCGACGTGAAGAAGCTCCCCACGGCGCGGCGGTGGTGCGGCGAGAGTCTCCGGCGCCACGCGGTCTTCCCGGATGACGCGGCAACCTCCACGGCACCCCCACTCTCGGCCACGGGTTCCACCGTGGGCGAGGCACTCCCCACGCCGAGGATCTGGCTGTGCTCGGCGTCGAGGTACTCCGCATCGGGCAGCGCCTGCGCCTCGAACTGATCCGTTCGCCCGGGACTCTCGTCGCCCCAGATCATCGGCGCATCGCCGCGGCCGCGCGCGACGCTCCACCCGCCGGGTGTGAGGCTGTGCACGCGCCCGGCGTGCCCGAGCCCGCTTCACGTCCCGCCCGCCTTCTCGCAGCTCTCGTCGCAGACGTGCTCCGTGAAGTCGAACGCGGACAGCTCGCCGAGCTCACCGAGCTGCCCCGGCCGGCCGAACTTCAGGAGTCCCGCCTGCGCGAGCTTCCCGAGCTTGCCCTCCAGGGCCTTCGCGAGCTCCCGCGAGAGCTTCGCGAGCATCGCCGGATCGAGCGCGAGCCCCTCCGGCAGCTCGGCCCCGTTCGCCCCGAGCTCCTGCGTCAGAGCGGAGGGCAGGTTCCGGAGCAGCCCGTCCTCCATGAGCTTCGCCAGCGTGTCCGCGAACTGCACCTCCGCCTCGGCGGGATTCTGGTCCGCCAGCGCCGCGGCCCCTTTCAGCTCGGCGGCTGCGGCGAGCGCGCTCTCCTGCGCCTCGAGCGCCTCGCTCGCGAGCCGGTCGGACAATCGGTCGAGCGCCTCGAAGGTCGCCTCGGGGTTCTCCGAGTCCTCGGCCTCCTGCTCGAGGCGATCCATGCGCGCCTCGAGCTCCTGCGCCGTCGACTCGTCGAGCGCCACCTCCTCCTGAAGCGTCTCGAGCTGTTCGCGCAGGGTCGCGAGGGAAGACTTGAACAAGGCGGGCGGCGGCCCCATGACGTGCTTCGGGATGTCGATCCAGAGCGCGAGCAGCGCAAATGCGAGGCCCAGGCACGACCGCGTGGCCGCGGGCCGCAATCGTATCGCCGGCAACTTCGGCGCCCGCGCCAGCACTTCGTTCGCTCGCCCTTCCCAGCGGGCGTCGGCCAGCTCGAGCTCGGTGACGAGGATGCCCGTCGCGCCCGACCGAACGTCGAGCCAGGCCGCCGCACCCTCGTGGCTGAGGAACTTCCGCCGCGCGACGAACCACGCCGTGAGCGGCACGAGTGCGACGACGATCAGGACGAGCGCGGCCCGATCCGCGGAGAGCCCGAGAAGCAGGCGCGAGAGCAGTACCGCCGTGCCCGCGAGGAGGGACGCGACGAGCAGGTGCGTCGAGCCCACTCCGACGAGGGAGGCCAGCATGGCGCGCTGCCGGAGGCGGCGGACCGAACGGTCGATGCTGAGTGCCATGGCAGATCCTCCTACGATCGGGGGCCACCATTATTAGGGCGCCCGAACCAGGACCTTTCCCGGCCGATCGGGCCCGCAGCGTATCACACGGCTCTGCCGAGGAGCGGGCCCCGTCCCGCCCCCTTCCTCGTCACAGGTCGAGCTGGTCGGCCTGCAGGTCGTGCAGCATGCGCACCACGAGCCGCGATACGCGCCGGATCTTGTCGTAGTCGATCTTGTCCGGCGTGTCCGTGGACTTGTGGTAATCCTCGTGGACATCGGAGAAGAGGAACGCGACGGGGAGGCCCATGTTCCGCGAGAAATTGGCGTGGTCCGAGCGGTTCCAGTAGGCGTCGGCGCTGCCGAGGACCGGAAAGCCCTCGAGTGGTGCGTTGCGCTCCGCGACCTTCGTCAGCCCATTGTAGGCGTCGTGCTCGGACGTCGGCGTGATGTGGAGCTGCGCGGGCGCGTTCCGCCCGATCATGTCGATGTTGACGTTGGCGATGGCCTTCATCCCCTCCGGCAGCCACGGGTTCTTCGTCCACGCCGCGGAGCCGAGCAGGCCTTTCTCCTCGGCCGACACCCACATGAGCATGATCGTGCGGCGCATCGGACCGTAGTGCGTCAGTGCTTCGGCGACAGCCAGCAGCCCGCAGGTACCCGAGCCGTTGTCGTCGGCGCCGTTGAAGATCTCGCCGCCGGTGACGCCGACGTGGTCGTAATGCGCGGAGAGGATGATCACCTCGTCCTTCAGGTCCGTCCCGGGCCAGATGCCGCACACGTTCTCGAGCATCATGTCCTCCGCCACCGTGGCACGGCGCTCCGTCAGCTCGATGCCGAGCTCGTCGCCGGCCGCGAGCTGTGAGCGACCCGCGCGGGCGAGCAGGCGCTCGAAGGCCTGATCGCTGACGTAGAGCTGCGGCCACGAGCGCCGCCTCGAGCCGATACGACCCGCGATCGCAGTCGCGGTCATCGACTCGATCCGCGCGCGCATCGATTCCGCACCGTCCTCCGCCGGACCGATCAACATGCCGAGCGCACCCGCCCGCCGCGCTGCGGAGGTGCGTCGCCAAGTGGGCCCTTCGCCCTGGCGAAAGAGGATCCAGTGTCCCTCGAACTCGATCTCCTCGACGTCATCCTCCGACATCGCGCCGCCGAAGATTACGCTGCCCGTCTTCGTGTACTCGGACTGGCCGCGCTCGGAGAAGGTGTAATCGGTCCCGAACACGAGTTTGTCCGCGCTGTCACCCTTGCTGTCGCCCTTCGCGAAGGTCACGCCACACGCCGCCGCATCCACGCGCGACATGGGCAACGGGTACTCGTAGAAGTAGCCGTCCTTCGCCCCCGGCGTCCAGCCCAGGCGCTGGAGGCGCGCGCGAATGAAACGCGCCGTGATCCGCAGCCCCTTCGACGGAGAATCGCGACCTTCCATTTCGTCCGACGCGACGAAGTAGAGGTCGGCGGAGATGCTCTCCGCGCGGATCGAATCCAGGGCTCGGTCGAGCGCGGCGATCTCCGCGACGTCCGCTCGGGGATCGGTCGTCGGCAATGCGGCCGTTGCGGTCGAGAGCAGCAAGCTGGAGAGGGAGCAGAGGAGCGTCATGCGAAGGTCCCGAGTGCGGGTCAGTTGGTTGGGGAGAATCAGCGCTCCATACTACTGCGGCAGATCGGTTCGAGGCACGGACCAGAGCGGTTCGGCCCGCGAATTGACAGCACCCGTACGGCAGTCGCCGAAGTCCAGCCCGGTCCCGATCGGGCTGCCGGGCGGCATGTCTTCCGGCACCGCCCAGCCGCCCGTAGCAGCCCACTCCCGGCCGAGAAAGCGCTGAACGGTGCGAACGAGCGCGCGGTCCATGGCGGCCGCATCGGGGTCCGAGCCGACGCGCGCGATCTCGCCGAAGTGGCGGGCCAGACCTTCCTCGGCGATCTCGCGCACGGCCGCCGGCGCGCGCGGATCCGTCGCGAGGCGCATCAGACCGTTCACGACGACGCGCCGCACCTCGCGCCGGAGCGCCGCGCGCCGCGGGTCGGTGTCGAGGACACTCGGGGACGTCCGCGCGACCAGCGCGTCCACGACCTCGCCGAGCCCCGGCAACGCGGGATCGCGGCGGTGGAAGTCGACGAGCCGCGCCGCGCGCTCGGGCTGCAACAACCCCGTGACGACCTGGTCCGCCGCCGTCGCGGCCGCTCCCAGGGCATCGAACGCCGGCGACGTACGCGATGCGAACATCTCACGGTTCCTGGAGTAGCCCGGCGGACGCGGCAGGAGCAGCGCGAGCACGCCCTCGGGCAGGTCGAGCACCTCCGGTTCGAGCACCGCGAGCACGGCATCGAGCGCGCGCCGTTGCTCCTCCGCGGTCAGGATGCGCGCCCCCTCCGCGTCGGAACCGCCCAGCGCGTACCGGTAGTCGAGCCCGCCGACCGACTTCAAGGCCGCGTCCAACTGGTAACGGTGATAGAAGTAGAGCGGCGCGAGCACCTCTTGCAGCGACGCGAGCGGCATGCCCGCGAGCAGGTTCCGCGCGCCGAACCGCGCCAGCGCGACGCGGCGCACTGCGAGCACGCGCGCGAGCTCCGCGACCGGATCGGCCCCGTTGTCCCACAGGTTCGCCCAGGGGTTCGCCGCGCCCGCCGGTCGCGCGTCCGCATCGGAGAGGTACCGCATGCCACCCGCGATACCCGCGCGCACGAGCGCGTCGAGCTCGGCCGCCTCGTCCGTGCCCGGCGCGAACTCCGTGTAGAGGCAGCGAATCGCGAGCTCGTCCCAGCTCCCGATCCCCGTGGCATAGGCCGCGCTGAAGTCGAGCTCGCCCCCTGCGAGCCGCACGAGGGGCGCGGGGTAGTCCATCACCGAGGCCCGGCCGTCGTAGGTGCTCGCGGCGAAGTTGTGCGCGAGCCCCAGCGTGTGCCCGACCTCGTGCGCGGAGAGCTGGCGGATGCGCGCGAGCGCGAGCTCCACCGGGTCGTCCGGCGCGCCGCTGCCCGTCTGCTCCGCCCCCGCGAGCCCCTCGAAGATCAGCCGGTCCTGACGCACGCGCAGCGAACCCAGGCTGACGTGCCCCTTGATCATCTCCCCGGTGCGCGGGTCGGTGATGCCGCCGCCGTACGACCAGCCGCGCGTCGAGCGGTGCACCCACTGGATCACGTTGTAGCGCGCGTCGAACGGGCTCGCGCCCTCGGGCAGGAGCTCGACGCGAAAAGCGTCCTCGAAGCCCGCGGCCACGAACGCCTGCGCCCACCAGCCGGCGCCCTCGATGAGCGCGCTCCGCACCGGCTCCGGCGCGCCCCGGTCGACGTAGTAGACGATCGGCTCGATCACCGGCGACGACGGCGCGCTCGGATCGGTGCGCTCGAGCCGGTGCCGAACCGTGAGTCGGGTCGCGAGCGGCGCGTCGATCGGCTTCGCGTAGTCCTGGAACCCGATGCTGAAGCCGCCCGCGCGCGGATCGAACAGCCGCGGCCGATACCCGTCGTCGGGCAGGCGCAGGAGCGACTGGTGCTGGACGAGTGTGATAGAGCCCGCGATCGGCGCCACCGCGCGCACGTCCCGCCCCGGCTTCGCGCCGGCGAACGTCAACACGGCCTCGAACTCCAGGTTCTCGGGGAAGGCGAGGCACGCCGTGACGTCGAGCGCGCTGCGCTCGGGGTCGAGCTTGAAACTCCCCTGGCCCGAACGCTCGAGCGTGCGCGCCGCCCCGTGCGCGTCGCGCACGAGGAACGACGTCAGCTCGATGGCGACGCTCCCGTCCGGATCCTCGGCCGCGATCGGTCCCGCCCACATCACCGACGTCGCGAACGACTCGCGCGTCGCGCGTAGCTCGTGTTCGTCGGAGCTCGTGGCGCGGAACGCGAGGTTCGGCAGCTCGAACACGACCTTGCCGCCGATGCGCCGGATGACGAGCACGCGCGCGGGTCCCAGTTGACCGCGGTCGAGCCCGACCGGGTTCGAACCGAGCCCCGCGGCGAGCCCTTCGACGTAGAGGCACTCGGCGATCACCCCGCCGGCGCCGGCCGGCGGCAACGCGAGCCACGCCTTGCCCGCGGAATCATCGATGTACACGTCGAAGAGCCCGCCGAGGTGGCGCTTGCCCTGCGCTAGCTCACGGATCGACGG
>SMVQ01000236.1 GCA_004357655.1 Planctomycetota bacterium | reverse complement strand
CGATCACGATCCAGGCCCACCGCGGCAACGAGGCCGTGCGCTACCACAACTTCATGGCGCGCACGCCGGGCTGGAAGCTCCTGAACGCGAGCGGCTTCCACGAAGAGCTCGCGAGCGTCGAGCCGCGCTTCGAGCTGTACGACATGCGTGCGGACCCGCTCGAGCTGGTCGACGTCGCCGCCGCGCACCCAGACGTCGTCGCGCGCATGCGCGCGGAGTACGACGCGTGGTTCGACGACGTCGGGAGCACGCGCGCGGACAACTACGCGCCGCCGCGCATCGTGATCGGCAGCGACGCCGCGCCCGAGGTCGTACTCACGCGCCAGGACTGGCGGCGCGAGCGGGATGACGGTCGCCCTTACGGCCACTGGGAAGTTCGGGTGCAGAGCCCGGGTCCTTACCGCGTACGCGTGCGGTTCCCGAAGAACGCGAAAGTGCGAAGCGTCACGCTGCGCCTGGGCGAGTTTGCACAGACCGAGGCGGCCCACGCGGGTGCGAGCGAGCACACGTTCGAGAGCGTGCGCCTCAAAGTCGGCGAAGGCCCGCTCGAAGTCGTTCTGGAGGGTGAAGACGGCGCCCTCGGCGCGTATCAGGTCTTCTTCGTGCCGGTGTAGGGCAACCGACAGTACGGCTCCGTGCTGTCGGTTCCACTACGCCTCGAGCGGCCGCCTCACCGTGCCGATTGACCCTCCCGAAGCCCTGTGCTGCATTGTAATACAGCCCGCAGTCAGCCAGAGAGGGTCCACATGGCCAACAGAGAGAACATCAGCGTTTCCTTCACGCCGCGACAAGCCAAATTCCTCGCAGCGTGCGTCGCGTCGGGGCGCTACCAGTCGATGAGCGAGGTCGTGCGAGAAGGCCTGCGCCTGCTCGAAGACCAGCAAGCGCGGCGCCAGGCCGAGCTCGAGCGGGCCCGCGCGCTCATCCAGGAGGGAGCCGATCAGCTCGACCGGGGCGAAGTCGTGGACGGTGAGACCTTCTTCCGTGAATGGGACGAGGAGCTGGACGCTCTCGAAGCAGCCCAACGCCGGAAGACCGAATGAGCCGAGTCGTCTTCTCCGAGGCGGCCCGAATCGATCGCAGGTCAATCACGGCCTACTCCGTAGAGCGATTCGGCATCGAGCAGGCGCGCCGGCTACGCGAGCGGTTTCAGGCGACGCTGAACGCCCTCGCGGAGCCCCCCCTCCTCGGCCGAACCAACGAAGACCTGGACCCGCCAGGCCACTCATTCCGCTACTTCGTGGTGATGAAAATCTTCATCATTGCCTACGAGTCCACGGACAACAGAATTCGGGTCGTGCGTCTTCTCCACGGCGCACGCAATCTGGCCGCGGAACTCGACCGCGATGCCGGAGACGATGACTGAGCGGAACCGGCAGTACTGATCCGCACCTTCGTCCCGTCGCGAACGAGCACCTCGACCGACGCGGCACCGAGGATGTGCCCCGCGCGCAGAAAACGAATGGAGAGGTCCGGCGCGAGCTCGACGGGCTCACCGAACGGCTGGGGTCGCAGGTGGTCGAGCGCGAGCTCCGCGTCCGCCACCGTGTAGAGCGGCTCGGCCGGCGCCTTGCCGCGCCGCAGCCGTCGGCGCGACGCGTGCTTGGCGTCCTGCTCGTGGATGTGCCCCGAGTCGGACAGCATGATCTTCAGGAGCTCGCAGGTCGGAGCCGTCGCGTAGACCGGACCGCGAAACCCGTCGCGCACGAGCTTGGGCAGGAGTCCGGAGTGATCGATGTGCGCGTGCGTCAGGACCACGACGTCGACGCTGCCCGGGTCGAACGGGAACTTGCGGCGGTTGCGCGAGGCCTCGGAGCGGCCGCCCTGGAACATCCCGCACTCGAAGAGCACGTTCAGACCACCGGTCTCGAAGAGGAAGCACGAACCCGTCACCTGCCCCACCGCGCCGTGGAAAGTGAGGCGCGCGAGCTCGTTGTCGTCGAGGGGCCTGAAACCCCCGCGCTTGCGGGGTCGCTTGGACATGGCCGTCCGGCCGACTACTCGCCCGCCCACATCCTGCGCATGAAACGCAGGCCCGCCGTATAGACGTCCTCGAGCGCGTCGAAGTCGCGCCAGATATGGATGGCGCCGGCGAAGCCGGGGTCGAGGCGCGAGAACGACTCGATCGTGAGCCAGCCGTCGTAGCCGATCGCCTTCAATGCCTTGAACGTCTCGTCCCAGGCGACCTGGCCGCTGCCGGGCGTCCCGCGGTCGTTCTCGGAGATGTGGACGTGCCGGAGCTCGCGGGCGGTCGCGCCGATCGCACCTGCGGCGCTCTTCTCCTCGATGTGCATGTGGTGCGTGTCATAGTGCACGAAGAGGTTGTCGTGGTCCGCACGGCGCACGAGGTCGCGCGCGTCGGCCATCGTCGTGACGAGATAGCACTCGAAGCGGTTGAGGGCCTCGATCGCGAGCGTCACGCCCGCGGCCTGCCCGTGCTCCGCGCCTTCGCGCAACACCTCCGCCGACCACTGGCGCTCGTCGTCCGTCGGCGGCAGCCCCGTGAACACCTTGAAGGCCGAGTGGAAGGGGCCGCATAGGAGCTCGCACCCCAACGCGGCCGCGTTGTCGATCGCCCACTTCAAGCGTTCGACCGCGGCGCGCCGGACGGCGGCGTCCGGGCTGACGGGGTTGGTCTCCGCCATGAGCGACGTGACCGCGGTCCGCGCGAGGCCCATCCGGTCGAGCTCGGCTCCGAGCGCGCGGTAGTACGCTTCGTCGCCTTGCCCGAGTGGGATCTCGACGCCGTCGTAGCCCGTCTCGCGCAGCGTGGCGAGGAGCGGGTAGTGCTGCTCCGTGACGTGCGTCGTCCAGAGCAGGAGATTCATGCCGGTGCGCATGTCGGTTTCAGGGCCTGGGGGGAGCCTGCAGCTCGATCGGCTTGTACCCGCCGCGACTGCGGAACCAAAGCGCGATGAGGCCGAAGACGAGGAACAGGATGGTCGGGAAACGCGCGGCGTAGAGGAGGACGTCGCGGCCCGCCTGTACCTGCGCCTTGCCCTCCTCGGAGTAGATGCCTTCTACTGTCGCTCGCTCGGCCTCCGGCAAGGCAGCCACGAATTCGTTCGCAATCGTCGGGTCGATCTTCTCGTGGCTCATCCACAGGAAGCCGCCCGGCACGCTCGCCGCTTTGGCCAGGGCCGATGCCTCAGCCTCCACGGTCGCGTGGATCGACTGGTCGAATGCGACGCCGAGAATGGGCGTGCCGATGATGCCGGCGGAGAGCAGGCCGATGGCGGACACGGTGTTCAGCGTCAGTGCCCCGCCTTGAGGATACCGCTCGGACGTGAAGCCCAGCATGCAGGGCCAGTAATAGGTCTGGCCGAGAGCGTAGAGGACGAACGCGATGAAGACCGCGGTCCCCGCTGCGCTCGAGAGCCAGTAGAGGCCGATTGCCGAGAAGATCCCGCTGACGCATAAGAGTCCCGGCGGACTGAATAGCTTCAGAACGCCCCCGGCGAAGACGCGCAGGACGAGCATGATCCCCGCCGAGAACACCAGCGCCATCGCGGGGTTGACTTCCCACTCCTTGAGCACCGGAGTCATCAAATTCTTGATCCAGCCGTCCGTCCCGAGCTCCGCGGTCGCGACCGGGATCATCAATAGACACATGAGGAAGAACAGCGGCCGCCCGACGCTCCTCGTCACGAGTCCGAAGCCGGCGCCGATCGCGCCCCCTATGCCGAGGCTGACATTGAACCAGCTATTGGGCTTTTCCCAGGAGGTGAGCTGGTCGATCTGGTTCCCGATCTCGTAGACCATCAGGAACGAAGCCAGGAACGCTGTCAGGAATCCGACCTGGCGCAGCATCTCCATGTACGGCACACCCGCCTGCACGCGCTCGTCGACCGGGAACTTGCAGGGTATGTACAGCAATGCGTAGAGCGCGGCGGGCACGACGATCCACAGCGCGTGGAACTGCCACCTGAGGTCGGGCACCATCGAGTTCGCGCCGATGATGACCAAGGTGCCGAAGACCAGGCCCGCCGGCCACGCCGCGTGCAGGATCGTCAGCCACTTGGTCTTCTCCTTCGGATACACGGCGGCGCAGATCGGGTTGATGACCGCCTCGACGATGCCGTGACCCAGGCCGGCGCAGAGCGCGAAGGCGTACAGCTCGCGATAGGTATCTGCGTAGAACGTGCCGATCCCCGAGATCGCCTGGAGCAGGAAAGCTCCGTACATCGGCAGTTTGTAGCCGGTCCGGTCGACCACGAGACTGAAGCCGATCATCGTGATCGCGATCGGCCACAGCGACGCACCGAAGACCTCGCCGACCTGCTGCGATGTGAGGTTCAACGCCGTACCGTAGGTGGTGCCCATGGCGACTCGGAAGGCGAAGCCGAAGCCGGCGGCGGTGAGCGCGAGGAAGCTCGCCCAGAAGAGCAACCGCTTCTCTCCGTCGGAAAGGTCTGTTGCGTGCACGACTCCGCTCATGGAGGCTCCTCGAAAGTTCGGCGACTGGGGGATCAGGGGGTCGGGTGAGCCGGCACATTCGAGCATACCTGTCCCCGCTGTGCATCCCTTCGAGGTGGCTTCATTCCCCCGCGCGGGGAATGCCCGCCATTTGGTAGTTTGTCCGGCGGACACCTGAACCGAGCGAGCCCGCGAGAGTCCCCATGCAAGAGCGCCACTTCGACATGACCGGCCGCGTGGCCGTGATCACCGGCGGCGGCCGAGGCATCGGCCTGGCCGTCGCACTGCGTTTCGCCGATGCCGGCGCCGACGTCGCGATCGTCGACGCCGACGAAGACGCCTGCCGCGTGGCGACGGAGGCGGTCTCGGCCAAGGGCAAGCGGGCGATCTCGTTCGCCATCGACGTCACGGACGAGAGCTCCGTCGAGGGCATGACGCGCGAGGTCGTCGAGCGCCTCGGCAGCTACGACGCCCTCGTCTGCTCGGCGGGCATCGTCGGCCGCAACGCGTTCGCGTGGGAGACGTCACCGGAGGAGTGGCGGCGCGTGCTCGAGGTGAACCTGACGGGCCTCTGGCTCTGTAACCGGGCCGCCCTGGGTCCCATGCGCACGGCGGACTACGGCCGCATCGTGAACATCGCCTCGATCGCCGGGAAGGAGGGCAACCCGAAGCTCGGGCCCTACTCCGCCTCGAAGGCCGGCGTCATCGGCATGACCAAGTCGCTCGGCAAGGAAGTCGCGGACACCGGCATCCGGATCAACAGCATCGCGCCCGCCGTGATCCACACGCCGATGCTCGACCAGGTCTCGCAGGAGACGATCGACTACATGGTCGCGAAGATCCCCGTCGGCCGCCCGGGGACGCCCGAGGAGGTCGCCGCGCTCGTGCACTACCTCGCGAGCGAGGAGTGCAGTTTTTCGACCGGGGCGTGCTTCGACATCTCCGGCGGCCGCGCCACGTACTGAACAGGAAGGCAGCCCAATGAAGCGCATCTCCATCGGATCGTGGGCCTACACGATCGGCCCGTACACCGATCACCCCGTCGACTTCGAGACGGTCGGCACCAAGTTGGCGGAGCTCGGGTTCGACGGCATGGAGCTCGGCGGTTTTCCGCCGCACCCGAACCCCGACGACTGCGCCACTCCGGAGTCGCGCCAGAAGGTCGTCGAGCAGATGAAGGCCTGGGGCCTCGGCTTCAGCGGGCTCGCGGCCAACCTGTGGTCGGAGCACCTCGTCGACACGGACGACGCGAGCGCGTACATCGCCGAGTTCGAGAAGAACTGCAGTTTCTGCAACGACCTCGGCATCCAGGGCATTCGCGTCGACACGGTGCAGCCGCCGACGATCATCGACGAGCTCGGCTGGCAGACGGCCTTCGACCGCGTGACCGCGACGTGGCGCAGGTGCAACGAGATCGCGAAGGATCACGGCCTCTACCTCACGTGGGAGTTCGAGCCGGGCTTCGCGCTCAACAAGCCCTCGGACGTGGTCCGCGTGCTCGACGCGATCGACGACGACAACTTCGGTGTGCTCTACGACACGAGCCACGGACACATGGTCGCCGTCATCGGCGCGCGACAGCCCGGCGAGAAGGAGACGCTGGCGGGCGGCCAGGTCGAGCTCATCGCGAAGCTCTCCGGGCGCATCAATCACATCCACTTGATCGATTCCGACGACACCTGCCACAAGGACGCCGACGGCAACGACGAGACGTCGATGCACCTGCCGTTCGGCAAGGGCGTCGTCGACTTCGACGCGGTCGTGCCGAAGCTCGCGGCGGAGGAGCTCGCGCACGATTGGTGGACGATCGACCTCTGCTTCTGGCCCGACGCCTGGGAGGCCACGGCGCAGTGCAAGACGTTCATCGACCAGCTCGTCACCAAGTACGCCGGAGCCGGGGTCGCCTCATGAGGGAGCCCTTGAACGTCGCCGTCATCGGCTACGGCTTCATGGGCAAGGCGCACTCGAACGCGTACCTCAAGGTCGCGCGTTTCTTTCCCGAGGTCGAGCGCCAACCGGTGCTGAAGTGCCTGTGCGCGCGCGACGAGACGAAGGCGACCGAGTTCGCGAACGTCTGGGGCTACGAGTCGATCGAGACGGACTGGCGGCGCGTCGTCGAGCGCGACGACATCGACATCGTCGACATCTGCAGCCCGAACAACTCGCACAAGGACATCGCCCTCGCCGCGGCCGCGGCGGGCAAGTGGGTCGTGTGCGAGAAGCCGCTCGCCATGAACGTGGCGGAGGCCGAGGAGATGACGGCCGCGGTCGAACGCGCCGGCGTCCCGAACATGGTCTGGTTCAACTACCGCCGCGTGCCCGCGGTCGCGCTCGCGAAGCAGATCGTCGATGAGGACCGCATCGGCCGCCCCTTCCACTACCGCGCCACCTACCTGCAGGACTGGACGATCTCCGAGGACGTCCCGCAGGGCGGCGCGACCCTCTGGCGCCTCGACAAGGACGTCGCAGGATCCGGCGTGACCGGCGACCTGCTAGCGCACTCGATCGACACCGCCATGTGGCTCAACGGCCCCATCGTGAAGCTCGTCGCCGACACCGAGACCTTCGTGAAGGAGCGCGTCCACCAGGTGACGGGGAAGAAACAGCCTGTGGGCATCGACGACGCCTGCACCTTCCTCGCGCGCTTCGCGAACGGCTCCATGGGCACCTTCGAGTCGACGCGCTACGCCCGCGGCCGCAAGAACTACAACACCTTCGAGCTGAACGGCGACGCGGGCTCCGTGCACTTCGACCTCGAGGACCCCCAGTACCTCGACTTCTTCGAGCACACGCGGCCTGCGACGGGCGAGAAGGTGGAGGACCACCTGACT
>SMVQ01000235.1 GCA_004357655.1 Planctomycetota bacterium | reverse complement strand
GCCAGCTTGTGCAGGAGCACGGGTAGGAGCGCGACCACGAGCGGGTCCGAGCTCCGGAGGGCTGCCGAGTCACCGTCCACGGGTCACCGCCGAATCGGGGCCGCCGCCCGCCCGCAGCCGGCTCCGAAGGAGTGGGGTGGTACCAGGAAGGGGACTTGAACCCCTACTCCCTTGCGGGAAATGGATTTTGAATCCATCGCGTCTACCGATTCCGCCACCCTGGCACGCGCGGCGGAGTGTAGTGCGATAGGAGTCGAAAGCAAGCGCGGCGCGCCGGCCTGGCGGCCGCGTGGGGCGGGTCACGGCGCGCATTCCCGCGCCTGCTCGAACGCGACTCCGATCCCGCGCCCCACCCCGCTCGCGACGGCGGTGTAGGCGAGCCCGGCGAGGATGCCCGGGCCGAACGCGTCGACGCCGTACGTCTCGTGGGTGAGGCGCAGGACCTCGCCGGTGCCGCCGAAGATCACCGTCTGGTTCGAGTAGAGGCCCGGGATCCGAATGGAGTGGATCGGGACGTCGCGCGCGTCGCCGGGGCGGGCGGCGGCGAGTTGCCAGGCCGTGTCGGCGGCCGTGCCGGAGGGGGCATCGCGCTTCTTGTGGTCGTGCTCTTCCACGATCTCGACGTGGGGGTAGTGGCGCACGGCTTCGAGCGCGAAGCGCTGTTGCAGCCAGACGCCGAGGCAGAAGTTCGGGACGACCAGGCCGCCGAGCCCGCGTTTCCGGGCGTCTGCGTCGAGCGCCTCGCTCTCGGCCTCGCTGACGCCGCTCGTGCCGATGAGTGGGCGGACGCCGCAGGCGAGCATCGCGTGCCCGTTGCTCGCGCCGCTCCCGGCGACGGTGAAGTCGATCGCGACGTCGGCGCCCGAGGAGCGCAGGCGCTCTTCGAGCGGGTCCCCGCTGGCGACGAGAGCCGCGACCGCGAACCGCTCGTCCGCTGCGATCAGGCCCTGGGTGAACGTCCCCATTTTTCCGCGCGCGCCGACGATCGCGACGCGGATCGGCTCACTCACCATGGCCGGTTCCTTGCCCTTCCGAACCCGTGCGCGCGAGCGCGAGGGAGCAGATTTCGAGGCACATCTCGCGGAACGAGACGCCCGTCGCGCCGGCGGCGAGCGGCAGCAGGGAGCGCGCCGTAAGGCCCGGCAGGGTGTTCGCCTCGAGCACGACGGGCGTGCGCGGCTCGGTGTCCGGGACGATGAAGTCGACGCGCGCGTAGCCCTCGCAATCGGCCGCGAGGTACGCCGTTCGCGCCGCCTGCTCGACGCGGTCCGCCAGCTCGGGCGGGAGCTGCTCGGGCGGACACACTTCGACCGCGCCGCCCTCCGCGTACTTCTCCGTGTAGTCGAAGAACCGCCCTTCGCGCGGCGTGATCTCGACGACGGGCAGGCTCGTCGGCGGGGTGCCCCTGTTCCCGAAGACAGCGCACGTGACCTCCAGCCCCTGGATGGAGCGCTCCACCAGCGCGTCGTCCCCGGTGGCGAACACGCGCTCGACCGCGGCGGCGAGCCCCGCGGGCTCCGCGACGCGGAACGTCGCGACGGACGAGCCGCCGCACCGGGGCTTGACGTACCAGGGTCCCCCGGCGCGGGCAAATTCCTCGAGCCCGCGCCGGCCCTGGGCGCGCCAGTCGGCCGGCTTCACGAGCTGCCCCGGCGCGACGCGGAGGCCGGCGTGCGCGAAGAGCAGCCGCGCCAGGTGCTTGTCCATGCACCGCGCCGATGGAAGGTGCGGAGAGCCCGTGAAGCGCCTGCCCGCGAGCTCGAGGAAGGCCTGGACGCGCCCGTCCTCGCCCTCGCCGCCGTGCAGCCCGAGGAAGAAGAGCGCGTCAGCCGGCAGGCGTTCGAGCGCCGCGGCCGGCGGGATCGCTTCGCCGGCGACGATCCAGCGCCCGGCGGAGCTGATCTCGACGCTGGTCACCGAGGCCGGGGGCGGCTCGCTCGCGAGCGCCGCGGCGACCGCTCGCCCGGAACGGATCGAGACCTCGCGCTCGGCGGAGGTGCCCCCGTACAGGACGACGACCGACGTCCGGGCGAGCGCGGCCGCGGGACCCGGCGCCTCCCACCCGGTCCAGTGCGCGCGGCCGGTCATCGGTACAGGTGGCCGCTCCTGCGGATCTCGGGGCGCGCGGGCATCCGCGCTCGGAACGACGCGTGGTCCTCGGCGAAGCGCGGGTCGACCTCGACCAGCGGGTGCCCGTGCTCGTCCGTCGGCGGCGGCTCGCCGCCGGCCGCCTCGATCCACCCGGCGAACATGCGCGTGAGGTCGCGCCGGGTCGACAGCGGCGAGTCGGCGCCCTCCGCGTTCTTGACGGGGCTGAACTCGAGTGCGCGATCGACCTCGAGCGAGACGGTGCGCTCCGCGTGGCCGAGCGCGTCGAACACGAACGTCTCGAACTTGACGCCGTCCACCTCGATGGTCGCGCCGCTCTCGTCGACGACCTGCATCCGCTTGCGCGCGACGTGCCAGGGCAGGCGCAGGCCGTCCCCGGTGAGCTCCTCGATGAATCGCCGGTCGAGCATGTGCGAGGCAGTGTTCCCAGCCCGGAAGAGGAGCGCGCCGCTCGCGTCCCGCGCGTTGCGCAGCTCGTCGGGCAGGTCGGAGTACTCGATGCAGCCGAGCTTGCCGTCGACCCGCCCGATCACGCCCACCTTCTCCGCCGCGTCCCGTTTGGCGACGGTCTTGTTCGACATCATCGCGCCCTCGATGAGGTGCAGTCCGATGAACAGGGGATCGGCCGGGCGCCCGAGCGGGTTGTCGACCTGCAGGTAGCTGAAGCACTCGATGCCGCGCTCCCGCGCATGCTCGAGCGAACCGGACGCGGCGAGCGCCGCGAGCGTTCCCCCGTGGCCGTTCGGTGCGAGGAAGAGCGCGCCCTTGGCGCTCATGAGGATGCGCCCACTCGTGTCGAGGGCGGGCAGCATGGCCTGCGTGAAGAACCGGACGTTGTCCGCGCCCAGATCGAAGTGATCGTGCTCGGCGAAGAAGGCGCGCGTCGGCGCGTCATTCGTGTCCGAGGTCATGATGTACCACGTGGGCGCCGCCCCGTAGCGGTCCCGTGCGGCGAGCAGGCGCCGGGCGTGCCATTCGAACAGGCTGCAGCCGCTCACGGGCCCCACCGGGAACATGCCCTTCGGACCCTCGAACCCGAGCCGCGAACCCTGACCGCCGGCGACGAGGACGTAGCCGACGAGCCCCGCCGAGAGAGCGTCTTCGCCGCGCCGAATCGCATCCTCGGCCTGGCGCGTCGCGCCGGCGTCACGCTCGAGCGGAAAGAGCTCGGGGGGCTCGCAGCGCGGCAGGGGGGCGTCGGCCGCGGTCGGTGTGAGGAGCCCACGCAGCTCGCCCAGGAGCTCGAAGTCGATGCTCTCGAGCTGGCGCGAGAGGCGCTCCCGCCCGCTCTCGTCGAGCGCCTCCCAATGGGCGAAGACGTGCCCCTGGCCCTCGGACTCGAAGAGTCCGCGGAGGTCGGCTAGCTCGGACGCGGTTATGGCTCCATCTGGATCCCGGCGCGAACCGTTCCGTGCGCGAGGAACAGGGCCCGCACGACGGCTTCAGCTCGAGACGGGCTCGACGGAGAGGTTCTCGAGGATCTGCTCGTTCAGGCGGACGAGCGCCTCCAACCGGCGCTCGAGCATCACCTGCCGCTTCACCAGTTTCTCGACGATCGGCGGCAGAAGGGCCTCGCGCGTGTAGTTGTTGATCATGTTGATGATCTCCGCGCGGTCGGCGTCCGGGAGCTTGTGGAAGTGGTAATGGAACTTGTCCTCGAGGATCTCCTCCGTGATGTGCAGGCATTCGGTGGTGATCTCTTCGGCGCTCTTCTTGTCGTGTTCGGCGCGGAACACGTCGAGCTTGTACTGGTGAAGCAGCGCCTTGAACTTCTTGTGCACGTACGGCTCCTTGGTCGCGTGGTGAGGAGAGCGGCTGGCTCGGCCCAGCCCGGGATTCGATTATAGAAGCGGCGCAGGCGATCGGGTGCGCGGGCGCTCAATCCGGGACGCCGATGCAGATCGAGACGTTGTGGCCCCCGAACCCGAGCGAGTTGGAGAGGGCGTTGCGGACGGTCATCTCGCGGGCATCGCCCGGGACGTAGTCGAGGTCGCACTCGGGGTCGGGCGTCGTGTAGTTGCGCGTGGGGTGCACCTGCCCGTGGTACACGGCGAGCGCGGTCACGACCAGCTCCACGGCGGCCGAGGCTCCCAGGAGATGCCCGATCATGGACTTCGTGGAGGAGATGGCCAGTTTCTTCGCGTGGTCTCCGAACACGAGCTTGATGGCCCGCGTCTCGATCGCGTCGTTGTACTTGGTGCTCGTACCGTGCGCGTTGATGTAGTCGACGTCCTCCGGGGCGACGCCCGCGTGGCGCAGGGCCTCGCGGAACGCGCGCGCGGGTCCCAACCCGTCCTCGCGCGGCGCCGTGATGTGGAAGGCGTCGTCGGTCGAGCCGTAGCCCTTGACCTCGGCGTAGATGCGCGCGCCGCGCTTCTTGGCGCGCTCGTACTCCTCGAAGACGAGCAGACCGCTCCCCTCCCCCATGACGAAACCGTCGCGGTCGAGGTCGAAGGGGCGCGAGGCGGCACCAGGATCATCGTTGCGGGTGGAGAGGGCCTTGGCGGAGGAGAAGCCGGCCATCGAGAGCTTCGTGGTCGCCGACTCCGCCCCCCCGGTCAGGACGACGTCGGCGTCGTCCCACTGGATCGCGCGCCAGGCCATGCCGATCGCATGGCCGGCGGACGCACAGGCGCTGACCGTCGTGAAGGTCGTGCCGAGGAAGCCGTGGCGGATCGCCACCTGGCCGCTCACCGCGTTCGCCATGATGCGCGGGATGAAGTGCGGGCTCACCCGCCGCGCCCCGCGCTCGAGCATGGTGTCGTACTGCTCCAGGATGCCCGTGATGCCACCGATACCGGTGCCGAGGATCGAGGCGTAGCGCGTCCGGAGCTCCTCGTCTTCCTCGCGGATGTCCTCCAACCCGGCGTCGCGGAGGGCTTCGTCGGAGGCCATGAGCGCCCACATGGTGAAGGGGTCGAGCTTCCGCAGATCGCTCTTCCTGAAGCCGTGCTCCTCGGGGTTCCAGTCCACGCACGCCGCGATCCGCGTGGTGTGGTCGCTGACGTCGAAACGCGTGACGAGCCCCACGCCGTTCTCTCCGGCGAGCAGGCGCGGGTAGAACGTCTCGACGTCAAGCCCCAGGGCATTGACCGTACCGAGACCGGTGATGACGACCCGACGCATGGGCACTCTACTGGCGCTCACAGATGTCGTGGAAAGGCGTACGCCGCCCGCGGGGGACGGGGCGATGGCCGCGCGAGCTCTGGATCACGGGCTCCTAGAGCTTCTCCGTTATGTAGCTGATCGCGGCACCGACGGATTGGATCTTCTCGGCATCCTCGTCCGGGATGGAGATCTCGAACTCGTCCTCGAACTCCATGACGAGCTCGACAGTATCGAGGGAATCCGCGCCGAGGTCGTTGATGAATGACGTCTCGCCGGTGATTTTGTCGGGCGTCGTGCCCATCTGATCACAGACGATTTTCTTGACGCGCTCTTCGATAGAGGGGTTCGTCACGCTCTGTTCTCCAAGTGGTTCAGGTCGGGTTTCGTTCGATCCGGTGGGGTCCGGAGCCAGTCCGGCTAGAGGCTGAGGCCTCCGTCCACGACCAGGGTCTGGCCGGTGATGTACGCGCCGGCGGGGCCGGCGAGGAATGCCGTAGCCGTGGCGATCTCCTGGGGTGCGCCGATGCGCTCGAGAGGGATCGACCGGACGATCTCCGCGCGGGTGGTGTCGTCGATGGCTGCGGTCATGTCGGTATCGATGAAGCCGGGGGCGACCGCGTTGACGCAGACATTGCGTCCGGCGAGCTCCTTCGCCACCGATCGCGTGAGCCCGAGGACGCCCGCCTTGCTCGCCGCGTAGTTGGCTTGTCCTGCATTGCCCGTGATGCCCACGACGGAGGCGATGTTGACGATGCGGCCGCTCGATTTCATCAAGGTCCGCGCCGCTGCCTTGATGAAGTTCCACGTGCCCTTCAGGTTGACGGCGATGACGCGGTCGAAGTCATCCTCGGTCATGCGCAGGATGAGCTGGTCACGCGTGATACCCGCGTTGTTCACGAGGACGTCCAGGCCGCCCATCTCTTTCCGGACCTCTCGCACGAGCTGGTCGACCAGGGCCGTGTCCGCGACGTCGACGCCGTAGGGCCGCGCTCCCTCCGTGCGCTCGCTGCAGAGCCGGGCCGTGTCCACGGCGTTCTCGACGAGGCTCGCGACACAGGCGACCCGAGCACCGCGCGAGGCGAGCTCGAGGGCGACGGCTCTACCGATTCCACGACTGGCGCCCGTCACGAGGGCGACCTTGTCTTCCAGGAACCTGCCGTTCGCGGCTTCGGTCGTTGTATCGCTCAAGGGTAAAGAGATCCAGGCGTGGCGCCGGAGCGAACTATAGCGGGGGGCCGCGGGGCCTTCAACGGGCCCCGCGGAGTGGGCCTGACCCACGGGCCGTCATCCGGTGAGATCCTCCGGGGTGGCCGCGGGGCGCACGACGGCCCCGGCGTCGATCTTGCGCAGGATCCCCGCCAGGATCGTGCCGGGGCCGGGCTCGAGGAACGAGCGTACGCCCTGCCCGAGGATCCAGCGCATGCTCCGTTCCCAGAGGACGGGTGCGCACACCTGCCGCGCGAGCTGGTCGCGGATCGCCGGCGGATCCTCCACGGGGAGCGCCGTGACGTTGGAGACGACGGGAATCCGGGGCCGCTCGAGCCGGACCTCGCCCAGGGCTGCCGCGAGTCGATCCGCGGCGGGCCGCATGCACTCGGAGTGGAACCCGCCGGCGACCGGGAGGCGCCGCGTTCGCCGGACGCCGTGCTCGCGCGCGTTCGCTTCGAGGTGCTCGAGCGCTGCGAGCTCCCCGGAGACGATGATCTGGCCCGGCGCATTGAGGTTCGCGACCTGGCAGATGCCCTTCTCCGCCCCGAGCGCGGCGAGCGCCTCGGCCTGCTCCTCGGTGGCCCCGGTCAGGCTCGTCATCCCGCTCGGGATGAGTTGGCTCGCGTCCTGCATGGCCTCGCCACGCAGGCGCACGAGCCGCAGGCCGTCGGCGAACTCGAGCGCGCCGGCGCACCATAACGCCGTGTACTCACCGAGCGACAGTCCCGCCGTCATCGGCGCCGTCGCGAGGTCGAGCCCTCTGGCCTGAAGCACGCGCACGATCGCGACGCTCGTCGTGAAGATCGCGGGCTGCGCGACGTCGGTCCGGTTGATATCTTCGCCGCTCTCCCAGCAGGCCTTCGTGAGCGGAAAACCGAGCACGTCGTCGGCTTCCTCGAACGTCGCGCGCGCGACGTCGAAGGCCTCGCAGAAGGCGCGCCCCATGCCCTCGCGCTGCGCGCCTTGACCGGGGAACAGGATCGCTTCCGGCACGGGGCCTACCATCGGATGAGGTTCGCGCCCCAGGTGAGGCCCGCGCCGAAGGCCACGAGCACGATGAGGTCACCCGACTTGATCCTGCCAGCGGCGAGGGCTTCGTCGAGGGCGAGGGGCACACTCGCCGCCGACGTGTTGCCGTAGCGGTCGATGTTCACGACACAGCGCTCGTGGCTCCAGCCGAGCCGTTCCAGCGAAGCGTCGATGATGCGCTTGTTCACCTGGTGCGGGACGAGCAGCGCCACGTCGTCCTGGTCGATGTTCGCCGTCACGGCCTGGATCATCTCGGTCATCTTCGTGACCGCGAAGCGGTACACGTCGCGTCCCTTCAGCTTGATGAAGTGCTCGGCGGGATCATAATCCGGATGGTTGTGCGGGATGCTCGCGCCGCCCATGGGGATGTGGATGAAGTCGTAGCCCGAGCCGTCGGACCCGAGCTCGCTGGCCAGGAGCTCGCCCTGCCGGCACTCCTCCCAGGGGGCGACGATCACGGCCCCGGCCGCATCGCCGAACAGGATGCACGAGGTGCGGTCGGTGAAGTCGACGAAGCGCGAGAGCGTCTCCGCGCCGACGGCGAGCACCCGCCGTGCTTTTCCGGAGGCCACGAACGCCTCTGCCGTGGCGAGCGCCGAGAGGAACCCCGTGCAGGCCGATTGGACGTCGAAGGCGCCGGCGTTCTTCGCGCCCAGGCGATCCTGGACGAGGCAGGCGACCGAGGGCATGAGGTAGTCCGCGGTGAGCGTCCCGATCAAGATCAAATCGAGGTCGCTCGCGTCCACCCCGGCGTCCGCCAACGCGCGCTCGGCCGCTTCGGTCGCGAGGTGAGACGTGTTCTGACCCTCCGCGACGTAACGGCGCTCGCGGATTCCGGTCCGCTGCACGATCCACTCGTCACTCGTATCGACGATCTTCGCGAAGTCGTCGTTGGTCATGACGCGCTCCGGCACCGCAGAGCCTGTGCCCGCGATGCCGACTCGCACGGTCGTTGTCATGCTGAGATCCTTGCGCTGGAGGGTGAGGCGCTGGAGGGTGAGCGGGCGAAGGACAGGGGTCGCCCGGGGGGCCGGCCCTCGTGTTTCCCAAATCCTCGAGGCGGATGGAAGCCCCTATCGGATCGATGCTTCGGGACGTCGTCGCTGAAGATCGGCGGGCGCTGGATCGCGCCGGTCCTCAGGTGGCCGCCTCCTTGTTCGCGGATCCGCGTAGACCCTTCACGATATCCTCGTTGACGCCTGCGTCCAGCGCCCTGGCCGCGAGGCTGATGGCGTTGGCGACCGCGTTCTCGTCGGAGCGGCCGTGCCCGATGACCACGATGCCCGCAACGCCGAGGAGGAGCGCCCCGCCATACTCCGAGTAGTCGATGTTCTTCTGGACCTTCGCGAGGGTCTCGGGACCCCATTGGACCTTGTGCGTCTTCAATTCGGCGAGGACGAGCCCCATGACGAACGAGGCGAAGTCCTCCATCAGCTTCAGGACCACGTTGCCCGTGAACCCGTCCGTGACCACGACCTCGGCCTTCGCCTTGAAGATGTCGCCGCCCTCGATGTTGCCGATGAAGTCGAGGTCCGAGTCGGCGAGCAACGCGTAGGCTTCGCGCAAGAGGTCGGTGCCCTTCGAGGCTTCCGTGCCGATGTTGAGCAGACCGACCCGCGGTGCGCTCTTCCCGAGACAGTCGCGCATGTAGGCCGAGCCCATCACGCCGTACTGGAACAGGTGCTGGGGCTTCGGGGCTATGTTCGCGCCCATGTCGAGGAGCGTGACGGGGTGGCCCGTGAGCTCGAGCGTCACGGCGATTCCAGGCCGCCGAACCCCCTCGAGCGTGCCCAGCCCCAGCGTCGCCGCGCCGACGAACGCGCCCGTGTTGCCCATGCTGACGCACGCGCCGGCGGCCTTGGTCTTCACAGCTCCCACGCACACGGAGATCGAGGAGTCGCGCTTGCTGCGGAGCGCCTGGCCCGGCTTCTCCGCCATGCCGACCACCTGGCTGGCGTGCTGGATACCGAAGCCCGGGTCGCCGCCGAACTCTTCCAGGCCGCGCCGGATGGTCTCCTCGTCACCGACGAGGAGGATCCGCTCGGGGGCGATGCGGGACGAGCCGAGGGGATCGCAAGCCTTGAACGCCCCGCGAAGGGGCGCCTGGGGGGAGTGGTCTCCGCCCATCACGTCCAAGGCGATGCGCGTGTTCAGCATGGGGCTCACGCGGGGCGGCTAGCAGCCCGTGGTGGAACGCGCGGCGCGCTCGAGAGTGGCGGAGCCCGTGCCGGCAAGGCGCACCGAAGGCGCGCACTCGGCGAAGACCCGGAGTCGGCGCAACCTGGCCAGCGCGGAGCCAGTCGATTCTGAGCGTGTCGCGAGTGTCACCACGGGTTGCTGGTACGCGGAGCCTAGAACTCTTCCTTGACGAGGACCTCGGTCCCCTTCCCCCCACCCTTCTCGAGCCCGTAGTAGCCGCAGTTCTCACACACGCGGTGGGAACGAGTGGCCGCACCGCAGCGCCCGCAATGGGTCGGCTTGGCGATCTGGAGCGAAAGGTGGGAGCGTCGCAGGCCTTTGGCGGACTTGGAGGTCCGGCGCTTCGGGTGAGCCATGGGGTGGCCTCGTGGCGGGGGGGAATCGTGTGCGCCCGCCGGCGACGACAACGTCGCAAGTGGGCTACTCTCAGAGAGTTGGCGTAGGAAAGCGCGGCATGCTAGCGCCGCTCCGAGGGGCTGTCAACGCGCCTGCGGCCACCGCGCAGCACAAGGGTCTCCCGTCGCCCGCGAAGTCAGCCGTCCAGGGCCAGAGCGAGCTCGCGCTCCACGCATTCGAGCGCGGCCGGGATCGCCTCCGGCTTCGTGCCCTGGCCCTGGGCCAGGTCGGGACGACCGCCCCCGCCCCCACCGAGGAGGCCCGCGATGCCCTTCGCCAGCGCACCCGCCCGCAGGCCTTTCGCCTGGGCCGCGCCCTGGCAGACGATGAGGAAGGGCACCCGGTCCCCATCGCGGCCGAAGACGGCGACAGCGAGGTCGGGCGAGAGCGACTTCAAGCGCTCGCCCATCTCGCGCAGGGTCTTCGCGTCGAGCTCCGGACAGTCGAGGACTCCGGTGAGCGTGCCGCCGCGGTCCGCGAGTCCGGCCTTCACTTTCTGGAACGACGCCGCGAGGTCCGCGCCGGCGCTCGCCCGCTGCTCCTTCCGCGCCGCCTTGAGCTGCTTCTGGAGCTGATCGATGCGGGCGGGGAGCTCGTCGGGGGCCGTCTTCAGGCCCTGGGCCGCCGCGCGCAGGATCCGTCGCTGGCGTTGGATCTCGTCCACGGCCGCCCGTCCCGTGACGGCCTCGATCCGGCGCACTCCGGCCGAGATCGCGCGCTCGGAGAGGATCACGAACGGGCCGATGTCGCCCGCCGCGCCGACGTGCGTGCCCCCGCACAGCTCGATCGACCAGCCGCCGACATCGAGCACGCGGACGCGTTGGTCGTACTTCTCGCCGAACATCGCCACGACGCCGCGTGCCCGCGCCTCGTCGAGATCCTCGATCGTCGTGACGACGGGCGCATTGGCGAAGACGCGCTCGCTCACGATCGCCTCGACGCGCTCGAGCTCCGCTTGCGTCACGCCCTTCGGCTGGGAGAAGTCGAACCGCAGCCGATCGGGGCCCACGTACGAGCCCTGCTGCGCGACGTGGTCGCCCAGGACGACCCTGAGTGCCTTGTGGAGGAGGTGCGTGGCGGTGTGATGCCTGCGCGTCCGGTCGCGCCGGTCGGTGTCGACCCGGGCGCGCACCCGGGCTCCGGGGCCCAGGGCCGCGAGTGCGTCGGGGCCGGCGCCGCCCAGGTCGGCGGTGTGGATCACGATTCCGCCCATGCGCTGGGTGTCCGTGACCGGGAGCGTGAGCGAGCCGTCGGCGGCCTCGATCACGCCCGTATCCCCCACCTGTCCCCCGCTCTCGGCGTAGAACGGGCTTTCCCTGAGCACGATGCGCACGCTGCGCCGCCCGTCTTCCGTGTCGCCGCCCTCTGCAAGGAGGAGGACCTCCGTTTCGAGCTCGTGGTTGCGCTCGTCGGCCTCGTGATACGTGGAAATCGTCGGCTGCAGTCCCGTGAGCTCGTCCGCGGACAGGGCCTGCTTGAACATGCCCTCGCTCTTCGACACCGCCCGGTGCGCGGCCTCCGCGGCGTCCCAGCCCTGCTCGTCGACGGACATGCCGCGCTCGCGCGCCATCAGCTCGACGAGGTCGCGGGGGAAGCCGTAGGTCGCGTACAGCTCGAAGGCGGACTCGCCCGGGATCACGTCCGAGTGCTCGCCCGCGACCCGCTCCGCCACTTTTTCGAACAGCCCGAGCCCGCGATCGAGCGTCTTGCGGAACGACTCCTCCTCGGACTTCACGATGAGCTGGACGTGCTCGACGCGCTGGCGGAGCTCGGGGAACGCCTCGCCGAGGATCTCCGCGACGGTGGGCACGAGCGCGTGGAGGAACGGCTCTTCGACCCCCAACCGCTGGCGGCCGAAGCGCGACGCGCGCCGGATGAGCCGGCGCAGCACGTAGCCGCGCCCTTCGTTCGACGGCAGCGCCCCGTCGGCGACCGCCACGGACACGGCCCGGACGTGGTCCGCGCACACCCGGAAGGCGACGTCCGTCTCCTCGTCGCCGCCGCCGTAGCGCTCACCCGTGAGCTCGGTGATGCGCGCGAAGATCGGTGCGAAGAGGTCCGTGTCGTAGTTGGAATTTTGGCCCTGGAGCACGGCGAGGATGCGCTCGAAGCCCATCCCCGTGTCGATGCTCTTGACCGCCAGCTCGACGAGCTTGCCGTCCTCCTGGCGCTTGAATTCCATGAACACGAGGTTCCAGAGCTCGATGAAGCGCTCGTTGCCCGCGTTGACCCCGATCGCCGGGTCGGCGCCGTCCGCCGGATCGGAACCGGGCCCCCCGCGGTCGATGTGGATCTCGCTGCACGGCCCGCACGGCCCCGTGGCACCCATCTCCCAGAAGTTGTCGGCCTTGTCGCAGCGCAGGACGTGCGCCGGGTCGATGTCCGTCCGCTCGCGCCAGATGCGCTCGGCCTCCTCGTCCGGGCCGGTGCCGTCCTCGGCGTCGCCCCCGAATACCGTCACCCAGAGCCGATCCTTGGGGAGCTTCCAGACCCCGGTGAGGAGCTCCCAGGCCCACACGATGGCCTCTTCCTTGAAGTAGTCGCCGAACGACCAGTTCCCGAGCATCTCGAAGAACGTGTGGTGGTAGCTGTCGCGACCGACGTCCTCCAGGTCGTTGTGCTTGCCCGAGGCGCGGATGCACTTCTGGGTGTCGACGGCGCGGACGTAATCGCGGGTGCCCGTGCCGAGGAACACGTCCTTGAACTGGTTCATGCCCGCGTTC
The DNA here is from genome assembly GCA_004357655.1 of Planctomycetota bacterium. GTDB lineage: Bacteria > Planctomycetota > UBA1135 > UBA1135 > N075bin59. The sequence goes on along the minus strand of SMVQ01000235.1, from coordinate 306 downwards.
GTGAAGAGCAGCGTCGGGTCGTCCTGGGGGAACACGGGGCCGGACGGCACCTCGCGGTGGTCCTTCCGGGTGAAGTGTTCGATGAACTCGCGCCGCACGCGGGCGGAGGAGTACTCGCTCTCGGGTGGGGGGGGCATCGGTTCGGCTCGGAGATTCAGGGTGCTGGAACGTACGCTCGCCCGGGGTGCGTGTCACACCCCGGGCGAATCGGTCTCTGCCTGTCCGTCTAGCAGCCCGTTGAAAAAGGCCCTACTCCAGAGAAGCCAGCTCCGCCGCTGCTGCGTCGGACTCGTCGATCCGTGCTCG
>SMVQ01000234.1 GCA_004357655.1 Planctomycetota bacterium | reverse complement strand
GCGAGCGGATCCGGCTTGCCGTTCGGCCCTTCCGGGTTGACGTAAATCAGGCCCATCTGCACGGCACCGAGGGGCTTCTGGAGCTCGCGATCGCCGCTGTAGCGCTGGTCGGCCAACCACTCGCCCTCAGGGCCCCAGTAGATGTCGGTCTGGGGCTCCCAGACGTCCTCGCGACCCCCGGCGAAACCGAACGTCTCGAGCCCCATCGACTCGAGCGCGCAGTTGCCCGCGAGGATCATCAGGTCGGCCCAGGAGATCTGCTGCCCGTACTTCTGCTTGATCGGCCACAGCAGACGGCGGGCCTTGTCGAGGTTTCCGTTGTCGGGCCAGCTGTTCAGTGGCGCAAAGCGCTGAGTTCCGTCGGAGGCGCCCCCGCGGCCGTCGGCAACGCGATAGGTGCCGGCACTATGCCAGGCCATGCGAATGAAGAAGGGACCGTAGTGACCCCAGTCGGCGGGCCACCAGGCCTGGGAGGTGGTCATCACCTCCTCGATGTCCTGCTTCAGGGCAGCCAGGTCGAGCTTTTGGAACTCCTCCGCGTAGTTGAAGTCCTTGCCCAGCGGATTGCTCTTGGACGAGTTGTTGTGGAGGATCTCGAGGTTGAGCTGGTTCGGCCACCAGTCCTCGTTCGTCATGTGGCCAGCGTCCGTGTGCCCTTGGGCTTCGGCCTTGTGCTGGTATTTCGTACTGGCGTCCATCCTTTCATCAGATACGGGGTCTTGGGCTTGGGCCACAACGAGGGTGGCGCTGCAAAGTAGCGCCAGGGTGCTTGCAAACAGCCGCGGTGTTCGGCGTGCGGTCTTCATGGGAGTTCTCCGTTTCAAGTGTGGTTCGTTCTCATACGTCCACGCGGAACTATCGGACATGCACACTGATAAGTCAAATCGGAAGTTACGATCAATGTGATAGGCTGGGCCTATGGTTCTGCCCTCGATTCAGCAGCTCGAGCGCCGGAGAGCCACTCAGGCCTGCTACATCACCCAGCCTGCCCTCAGCGTGCAGGCAGCATCTGGAGACGTTTGTGGAGCTGAATCTCTGCACGTCAGGACCTCCCTGGAACCGGAGCAGGGTTCGCTCCCTCGATTGACGGCTCGGCACGATCGAGCTCCACTTCAACCCTAAGTCCGGTGTCTACAACATCGGGGGAGGGTCAGCTGAGCCAGGCTCGAGACTGAATCCTTCCCGGGCATTTGTTGTGCCTACGCAGCGAGCTGCTTGGGCCCAGAACAATCATGTTGAATGGTCGGGGCGAGAAGATTTGAACTTCCGACCTCTGCAACCCCATTGCAGCGCGCTACCAGGCTGCGCCACGCCCCGACCGTAGGTGGGCGGACACTCTAGTGATGGACCGGGGGACCGTCAACGGGCGCGGGACCTTTGACGCTCCACGTGGGGGGGTGGGAGAATAGCCGGATGGCCCGACCCCTCCGAACCCAGTGGCGCATGCGCACGGTCGTCCGCCGGCGGCATCGGACGTGGGTGGCGGCGATGACCTGCGCGACGGTCGGGTGGGGCGTGTGGTGGCTCACGGTCGTCTTGAACCGCTTCGCGCCCGAGTGGACCCCGAGCCTCACCGTGACGCACACCGTGGCCGGCGGGTTCGCGCTGGTCGGGTTCCTGCTCGCGGTCTTCACGATCCGCGCGCGGCTCATCTGGGTGCTCCTCGCGGCCGTGCCCATGTTCGCCAACGGGAGCCTGCTGCTCCTGCCGCTCGTCATCGATGGGACGAGCGAGGTGCCCGCCGGCGAGGAGTGAGCGCTCAAGGAGTGGACACGGGGTCCGACAAGGCGAGCATCACCGACCCGGTGACGGCCGTGAGCACCGTCAGCGTCAGGACGGTGTAGGCGAACTTCGCGTGCAGGGGCTTCCACGCGATGTTCCGCCACGTGAGCACGCCGGTCACGATCGGCAGGAGGTAAGCGAGCACCGTCACCTTCGCCAGCGTGAGGTGGATCGGCGTGATCACGCCGGCGGTCCGGACGTCGTAGATCTCGCCGAGCCGCTCAGCGAAGTAGATCGTCGTCCCGAGCCCGGCCAGCGCGCAGGCGACGAGGCCGACGTGGATCCGCCGCCGGCCCTGGCGCCCCGTGACGACGACGGCGCCGAGGAAGGCCAGGGTGACGAACAGGAAGAGGACGAAGCCGTAGGCCGGGCTCATGCAGTGTCCCCGAACAGGCCGTCCATCTCGCCCGTCGGCTCGCGACGCATGAGGTCGAGCACGGCCTCGCGTGCGTCCTTGCCCTCGAACAGGACGGCGTGGACCTGCTCGGCGATCGGCATCGAGATCGTTCCTGTCTCGCCCTCGGGTCCGAAGAGCGCCTTCGTGGTCCAGACGCCCTCCGCGACCATGTTCATCTCGGCGAGCACTTCCTCCAGCGTCTTGCCGCGCCCGATCTCCTCGCCCACGCGGCGATTGCGCGAGTGCTGCGAGCAGCAGGTCGTGATGAGATCGCCGACGCCCGTCAGCCCGAAGAACGTGCTGGGGCGAGCGCCGTGTTCCGCGCCGAACCGCGCCATCTCGATCATCCCGCGCGTGAGCAGAGCCGACTTCGCGTTGTCCCCGAGCTCGAGGCCGTCGCTGATCCCGGCCGCGAGGGCGATCACGTTCTTGAGCGCCCCCCCCAGCTCGGCGCCGATGCGATCGGTGCTCGTGTACACGCGGAACGCATCGGAGGTGAAGGCTGCCTGCGTCACTCGCGCGAGCGCCTCGTCCTCGCTGGCGGCGACCACCGTGGTGGGCAGGCCGCGCGCGACCTCCTCGGCGTGACTGGGTCCCGTGAGCACGCACAGCGGCCTGTCGCCGAGCACCTGATACAGGATCTGGCTGGGCCGCTTGAACGTCTCGATCTCGAGGCCCTTGCTGGCGGACACGATCGGCTGCGTGCCCTTGAGCGCGTCCTCGAACTTCTCCGCCACGCCGCGCACGAATTGCGTGGGAACGGCGCACACGACGAAGTCGACGCCCTCCGCGGCCACGAATGGATCGGCGGAGCACTCGAGGTTCTCGGGAAACGGTACGCCGGGGAGGAAGCGCACGTTCTCGCGATCCTTCCGCAGCTCGGCGGCCTGCTCCGGGAACGCGCTCCACAGAACGGTCGACACACCTCGCTTGCAGAGGAGGATGGCGAGGGTCGTCCCCCAGCCGCCATCCCCCAGGACGAGTGCACGTTGGATTCCGGGATCAGCCATGAGAGTCGGATTCGCGGCCTGCGCGCCTGCTCCCCGAGCGCGGCTCGGTGCCGGCGAGCATGTTGGCGATGTTCGATCGGTGCCGCACGAGGATGAGGAGCGTCAGGAGCCCCGTCCCCCCGACGAAGACCGGCTCCGAGGAGTGCCTCCACCAGGCGGCGAAGGGGAACGCGACGCCCATCAAGATGGACGCCAGACCGACGAAATGCGAGAGCTGAAGCGTCACGATCCACACGAGACTGCCCGCGAGGAGCACGAAGGGGTCGATCGCCATGATCGCGCCGGCGGCCGTGGACACGCCCTTCCCGCCCTTGAAGCCCAGGTAGACCGGGAAGCAGTGACCCAGCACGGCCGCCGTCCCGCAGGCGACCTGGATGACGAGCGGATCCTCGAACTGGGGCGTCGCCAGCGAAGCGAGGAGATAGACCGGCACCCAGCCCTTCGCGAAGTCGAGCAGGAACGCGACGTACCCCCACCAGCGGCCCAGGGCGCGCATCGCGTTCGTCGCGCCGATGTTGCCGCTGCCCATCTCGCGCAGGTCGACGCCCCGGAGCGCACGCGTGAGCAGGAGACCGAACGGGATCGCGCCGAGGAAGTACGAAGCCGCGATCGTACCCCACTCGGCAAGGTTCCAGGTCGAGGGCTCGGTGGCGGCCAGCATATCGGTCACTCCAAGCAGGGTACCGTCGCATCCGCCCCGACGCACGCGACTCCCGCGCCCAGGCCTATCGCGTAGACTCATCGCGCCTTGCCCAGACCCACGACGAAGAAGGGCGCGCTGCGCATCGGCGTCGACACCGGCGGCACGTTCACGGACCTCGTCTTCCAAGGCGAAGCACGGCTCGAGACGGGCAAGGTGCCCTCGACGCCCGAAGACCCCTCGCGCGCCGTGCTCGACGGGATGGACGCACTCGCGGAGGCGCTCGGCGACGGTGCGCGGCGGGCCGAGGTCATCCACGGAACGACCGTGGCGCTCAACGCGGTCCTGACGGGCAGCACGGCGCGCGTCGCGCTCGTGACGAACGCCGGTTTCCGGGACCTCATCGAGATCGGCCGCCAGGAACGCCCGGACATCTACGCCCTCGCGCCGCGCAAGCCGACGCAGCTCGTGCCCCGCGACTTGCGCTTCGAGATCGGCCAGCGCACGTGGCCGGACGGCTCCGGGGGCTGGGTCGAGGTCGCTCGTCCCACCGACGCCGAGCTCGCACGGCTCGCGAAGCGCATCCGCGCGGCGGACGTGGAGAGCGTCGCCGTGTGCCTCCTGCACTCCTACGCGGACCCGGCGATCGAGGCTCGCGTCGCGCGCGCCCTCGCGCTGACGGGCGTGCCCGTCACCTGCTCCGCGGCGATCCTGCGCGCCCACCGCGAGGTCGAGCGCTTCTCGACCGCGATCGTCAACGCGGCGCTCGTGCCGGTGATGCGCGACTACCTGGAGCGCTTGTCGGCGAGCCTCGCGGTGTCGCGCCTCTCCATCCTGCAGAGCTCGGGCGGGACACTCGTCGCGGAGCGCGCCGCGCTCGAGCCGGCGCGCGTCCTCTTCTCGGGTCCGGCGGGCGGCGTCGTCGGCGCATCGCGCGCAGCAGCCGAGGCCGGCTTCGAGAACATCGTCACGCTCGACATGGGCGGCACGAGCACCGACGTCGCTTTCCACTCTCCAGCAGCAGGCCTCGCGAACACGGTGACTGACGCGCGCGTCGGCGGCCACCCGGTCGCGGTCCCGACGCTCGACATTCACACGATCGGCTGCGGCGGAGGCTCGCTCGTCACGGTCGACGCCGGCGGCATCCTGCGCGTCGGGCCGGAGAGCGCGGGGGCGGACCCCGGCCCCGTTTGCTACGGCCGCGGCGAGCAGCCGACGGTGACCGACGCGCACGTCCTGCTCGGCCACATCGCGCCGGTCGGGTTCCTGGACGGCTCGTTCCCCCTCGACGCGGACGCCGTCGAGCGGGCCTTCGAGAGCATCGGGGCGCGGCTCGGCGTGAGACCGCGCGCGGCCGCGCAGGGCGTGCTCGACGTCGCGCGCGCGGCGATGCGGCGGGCGATCGGCGTGATGACGATGCAGCGCGGACACGACCCGCGCGAGCTTCCACTCGTCGCCTTCGGCGGCGCCGGCGGACTCTCGGCCGCGGCCCTCGCAGCGAGCCTCGAGATGCCCGGCGCGCTCGTGCCCGCGCTGCCCGGCGTGCTCTCCGCGTACGGCATGGCCACGGCCGACGCCGTGCGCGACCACAACCTGAGCGTGCTCGAGCCCTTGCCCAGGTGGAGCGCGACGAGACGCAAGCGCGCCCTCGCCGAGCTCTCGCGGCTGGGGCGGGACGAGCTGCGCGAAGCGGGCCACTCCGCGCGCGTGATCGAGTTCGAGACCACTCTCGACCTGCGCTACCTCGGTCAGTCCTTCGATCTTCCGGTGCCGGAGGGACCGCGTGTCCGCGAAGCGTTCGAGACGCGCCACGAGCGCCGGTTCGGCTGGCGGCTCGACGACTCGGAAATCGAGCTCGTGGGCCTGCGGGCACGCGCCATCGTCCGCGCGGACTGTCGTGCCGTGAGAGGCGGCCGGCGCCGTCCCGCGCCTGGAAAGGCCCGCGTGGGTGAGCGTCGGGCCTGGTTCGGGAAGGCGTACACGGCGGCCCGGATCGACCGCTCGCGGCTCTTCCCCGGGCATGTCTTCGACGGTCCCGCGATCGTCGAGGAGTTCTCCGGCACGACGCTCGTGCCCCCCGGCTGGCGGGCGGAGGTGCTCGCCGGCGGGCACCTCTGGCTCACGGAGCCCGATCGCGGGTCGCGGCCGGCCGTACCCGTCCCCCGATCGGGAATGTGAGCGCGAAGGTCGGGAGCACGCAGCGATGGACGTGAAGCGGAGGGCAGAATACTGCCGAATGCTGAGAGTCCCCCCGAGGAGATTCCAGTCGCATGACCACGCCCTTCGAATCCATCGAGAACGTCCTCAAGCGCTTCGGCATCGACCCCGAAGACGAGACAGCCGTCGCGCGGTTCATGCGCGACCGCATCCACCAGGATGTGGGCGAGGCGGAGCGCGAGCGGATCCTCGAGATGTGGGACGACACGCACAACGACGACATGACCATCATCATGGACGTCGGCTCCGAAGCGGAGGTCCCCCCCGCGCTTCCCAGTGAAGCCCCGGCAGCCGGCGGGACCGAGGCGGCCTTCCCGAATCCGAGTGAGCTCATGAAGACGAAGTTCTTCGCGCCCGGGCTGCACCGCGAGTTCGCGCGCTCCAAGCGCGAGAACACCTACCCCATCGCGCTGCTCGTGATCGCGCTCGACAAGTCGGTGCGCCTGTTCACGGGCAAGCACTCGAAGCGCGCGGAGCTGACCGCCATCGTCGAGCGGGTGCTCACGCAGCAGGTCCGGGCCGGCGACTTCGCCGGCAGCGCGGGCAACGCGAAGAACGGCGAGTACGCCCTCACCATCTACATCGCCGAGGGCCAGAACCTCTCGCGCGAGGAGCTCCTCGAGCGCGTCGAGTCGGTCGCAAACCGCCTCAGCCGGACCTTCGAGTCGGAGACGCTCGAGGCCGGCGACGAATCGATCCCCGTCAAGGTGTGGATCGGCTACGAGACGACGTTCCGCGCCGGGATCGCGAACGAGGAAGACCTGATCGCCCGCGCCACTGAGGCGGCGCGGCTCTGCGCAAGAGAGGGCACGCAGAACATCGGCTGCCTCCCGGGCGACGAGGCCTGACCGGATTCGCGAGAGCGACGGGGAGGGGCGCTATTCTGCGAGGAGGCGCGCGAGCGCACGTTTGTGGCCGGGTACGCCGCGCTGTATTGGGAGGGGCGATTCATGTCGTGCGCGGAGCTGATCGCTGCCTGGCGCGAAGTGCCTACCGCGTCACGAACGTCACATTGTGCTCGATGTCCATCGCCACCGCCTTCCCGTCGCGCGTCCCCGGCCGGAAGCGCCAACGTCCGATGCCTTCGAGCGCCGCGCGGTCCAGCACCTTGTATCCGCTCGAGCACAGGACGACGACTTGCGCGACCCTCCCGTTCGCTGCAACGGTGATGAGGCACTCCACCGTGCCCTCCTGGTGTCGCTGCCGAGCGCGCATCGGGTAGTGGACGGCGGGGGACTGGTCCTCGAGCAGGACGGGCGAGATATCCGTGGACTCCTCGCCGACCGGCTCCGCGATCGGCGTCGGTGCGACCACCTCCTCCGCGACCAGGACCGGCGGCTCGGGCGGCGGATCGTCCGCCTGCGCCTCACTGGCCGCGTCCGCGGTCCTTGGAACGACGAACGTCTCCGCCGGCAGGCGGCGGAAGCCGAACGGGTCGAGCTCGATCGGCTCGAAGGTCGGGTCGGGCGGGAACGGGCTCGGCTCCACGAGCACCTCGACGGGGAGGACCACGGGCTCTTGCTCGGGCAGGACCGCGGTCGTGATCTCGAACTCCGGTTCGGGCTCCTCGAACGGGATCGGAGAGCGCGCGGGCGGAGCCATCGCGAGGGTGACCGGCCGCCTGCTCGGGACCGTGCCTCGGAGCACCGCGTAGGGCACGGTGAACGCGACGACGACGAGGACGCCGTGCATGGAGAAGGAGGCCGCCCAGCTCGTGGTGGACACCTTCCCCCCCGCGGCGCTGCGCGCGGTCCCGTTCCTCACGGCGACTCGAGTCGAGGATCCGTCCATCGCTCCTTCCATATTAGGGGGATCGGCGCGGGAATCGGGAGTCTCGTACCCATAGGAAACCTTCGTCAGCGGGAGAGATGCAGCCCGACGACCACCCCCCGCCCCGGTCCGTCGATCCCGGAGCCGTGGACCCGATACGACTCATCGAACAGGTTCACCAGGCCCACGTGCCATGTGCTGCCCTCCCCCAGGGCCGAGAGGGGCCCGCCGACGTCCAGGTCGACGACCGCCCAGCCCCCCGTGCCGTCCGGGTCGATGCGCGGATCCGTGACGTCCTGCGGGTTCAGGTGGTCCTGACTGTCCGCGAAGCGCAGCGCGAGCCGGGCCCACGACACGTGGTGCCTGATCGCTCGCGGCGCGTAGTCGAGCGCGACGGTCCCGAACAGCGGCGGGATGCGGCGGAAGTCGAGGCCGTCGATCTCCTCACCCGTGCTCGGATCGAGCACGTCGTACTCGCGCCCGCGCGTGAACGTGAGCCGCAAGTCGATCGCGAACGGGGACTCGAGCCCGCCGAGCCGATGCCGCCACTGACCCTCGGCGCCCCACAGCGCCGCGTCGCCGATGTTCTCGCGCATGAACGTCTCGTCGCCGTCCCCGGGCAGGCCCGGGTCGACGAGCTCGCGCCCGATGAGGTCGTCGATCTCGGTGTAGAAGAGCGCGACGCCCGCGCTCCACGCCG
>SMVQ01000013.1 GCA_004357655.1 Planctomycetota bacterium | reverse complement strand
GCGGAACCGACCGACGCCGCGGAACCGACCGACGCCGCGGAACCGACCGACGCCGCGGAACCGACCGACGCCGCGGAACCGACCAAGGCCGCGGAGCCGACCAAGGCCGCGGAGCCGACCGAGGCCGCGGAGCCGACCGAGGCCGCGGAGCCGACCGAGGCCGCGGAACCGACCGAGGCCGCGGAGCTCACCGACGCTGCGGAGCCCACAGAGGCCGCGGAATCGACCGACGCCGCGGAACCAACCGGGGCCGCGGAACCGGCACCGGTCGTGCCCGAGATTTCGCTGGGATCCATCGCCGGTCTTCCGGCGGGCATCGCGATCACGCCCGAGCTCGCGCGCACGTGCCAGCCTTTCGTCAACCCGGACAAGGGCATCCACACGGAGGCGGAAGCCCTGGCCGGGGCGGTCCGCATCCTCTCCGACCGGCTCGGTCGGAACAGTCACCTGCGCGGCCTCATGCGCCGTATGCTGCGCAAGCGCGGGTTCCTGACCGTCCGGCCGCTCGTCGAAGCGAGCAAGGCTGGCCGCCACAAGAACCTCCTGAAGCTCGAGCAGCCCCTGCGCCAGATCCAGGGCCATCGCTTGCTCGCGATCCGTCAGGCGCAGAAGGAGCGCATCCTCAACACGATCATCACGCTCTCCGACGACGTGGCCGTCCCCAAGGTGCGCGCGGTCCTCGGCAAGCACACGCAGCCGGCGTACGCAGGCCTCCTGGACGAGATCGCGCGCCAGGCGTTCAGGCAGCGCCTCTTCCCGATGGTCGAGGCGGACGTCCGCCTCGAGCTGAAGGAGTTCGGTGATCAGGAGGCCTTGCGCTTCCTATCGCAGCACCTGCGCCAAATCCTGCTCACGCCTCCGTTCGGATACCGCGAGGCCGTCGGGATCGATGTGAACGCGAAAGGCGACTGGTCGGTCGCCGTGCTCGCCGAGGACGGCACGCCCGTCTCGGTCTCCAAGATCGAGGTCACCGACAAGGATGCCGATGCGCTCGGCGCGGAGCTCCGGACGATCCTCGCGGGCACCGGCGCCCGCGCCATCGGGGTCGGGCACGGCAAGGGGGCGCGCGCGGCAATACCGAAGGTCCGCTCCGCGCTCGCAGCCGCTGGACTCGACCATGGCGTCGCCATCGTGAACGAAGTCGGTCTCGCGAGCTACGCCAGTTCGGAGCTGGCGCGCAAGGAGTTCGCAGACCGCTCGATCCCCGAGCGGATGGCGATCAGTCTCGCCCGGCGGCTGCAGGACCCCATGGCGGAGATCCTCAAGGTCGATCCGCGAAACCTCGGGCTGGGTTCGGAGCAAGGGCTCGTGAGCAAGGCGAACGCCCGCCGGATGTTCAAGGAGACCATCGAATCGTGCGTGGCCCATCTGGGCACCGATCTCTCGTGCGCGCCGCTCTCCGTGCTCCGGCACGTGCCCGGTCTCGACAAGGAGACCGCCGAGCGCATCATCGCGCGGCGCAAGGAGGGACCGATCGAGACCCGCGAGCAGCTCCGATCCGAGGGTCTCCTCACCGAGGCGCAATGGACCAGCGCCGTCGCGTTCCTCCGGATCCCGAAGTCGCCCCAGATGTTCGACAGGACGAGCCTGCACCCCGAGTCGTACGACCTCGCCACGAGAGTGCTCGAGAGCACGGGCGGGAGCGCCGAGGAGGGCCTCGGTCGGCCCGGCGTGACGAAGGGCCTGCAGCGCAGCAATTTTGACGTGGACGAGGCCACGTGGCGCGACCTCATGCGCGAGCTCGCCTACCCCGGACGGGATCCACGCCCGATGCTGGGCCGTCCGAGCCTGCTCGACCCGAAGACGGATTCGACACGGCTGCAAGCGGGACGCACCGTGGAGGGGTTCGTGACGAACGTCGCGAGCTTCGGAGCCTTCGTCGACATCGGCCTCGTCAAGGATGCGATGATCCACGTCAGCGAGATCACCGCGCACTATGTCCGCGACGCCCGCGAGCTGCTCTCGATCGGCGAAACCGTGACTGCGCGGATCGTCGGGTCGTCCGGCAACCGTCTCGCGCTCTCGCTGAAGAACGTCTCGCGGCCGGACCAGCGCGAGGGTCGGCGTGGCGCGAAGCCCCAAGAGCTCGCACGCTCTACGCGGCGCGACGGTGTTGGCGGCCCCGAGCGTGGCCAGGGCGAGCGCGGTCAGGGCGGGCGCGGTCAGGGCGGGCGCGGCCAGGGCGGGCGCGGCCAGGGCGGTGGGCGCGGCGGCTGGCAGGGCGGCAGGGGCGGCGCCGGCAAGGGCGGGGATCGCTACGACCGGGGCGAGCGCGTCAACCTGGAGACCATCAACTCCCAAGCGAGCGAGGGGACGGCATTCAGCCCCTTCGCGAACTTCTTCAAGGATCGCGAGGGCGTGGAGTCCGCGCCTCCCGAGGAGTCGCAAGAGGAGTGACCGCTCGCGGGTGGGACGATCGCGGTCAGCGGGACGCCTCGCGCCGCGTGCTCCCTCAGGTCAGGCCGGCGGTCCGCCCGTCGGCGGTCCGCCCGTCGGCGGTCCGCCCGTCGGCGGTCCCGCGGGGTTCTGGAGGGCCTGGCCCTCGAGCAGGGTCTTGATCTGATCCAGCTTTCCGCGCATGCCCTCGTCGAGCGTGCCGAGCGGCCGCGGGGGCGTCACTTGCGGAGTCGGGCTGGGCAGCGGCGGGACGGGATTCGGCAACTTCAGACCGGGGTGTTCGGCCGGTGGGGGCGGGGCCACTTGCCCGGCGGTCGGAGCCACAGGCTCCGCGGTCGGAGCCACAGGCTCCGCGGCCGGGGCCACAGGCTCCGCGGTCGGGGCCACCCCATGCTCGGAAACGGGCGGCGTGTCCGCTGGCTCCGGTTCCGGTGCCGGTTCCGGCTCCGTGCGTTCTCCGAAGTCGTCCAGTTCATCGAGGAGGCCTAGACCGGTTCGAACCGGCTCCGCTTCCTCTTCCTCTTCCTCTTCCTCTTCGAGCTCGACGAGGACACGGAGCTCGTCCTCGGCATTGGTGACCTCGCGCTCATCCTTCTCCTCCTCCTCCTCCTGATCGAACATCTCGTAGTTGTTGCTGTCGCTGTCGGGATCCTCCGCGGGGACCTCGTACTCCTCGCCCTCGCGTGGCTCGGACGGCCCGGGCATGGGCTGAGGGGGGTACATGCCGGGATGGGGCAGGTAGACCGGTTGCACCGGGGCCGAGGCGAGCCGGCTCGCCCGATCAGCGACATCCCGGACCTCCCTCGTGGTCGCCTCGAGGCTCTCCTGGATGAAGTCGCGGCTCGACTCGACGATCGACGTCAGCTCGTAGAGGCCCTCGTGGACCTCGGACGACGCCTTGCCGATACGCTGGTCGAGGCGCGCGCCGAGCTGGTCGAGGCTCGCTGCGAGGCGGAAGAGCGCATCCTTCGAATCGCTCGTCTTCGACTCCTCGCGCTGCTTGGTCACCTGATGCTTGACGTTGCCGATCTCATGGCGCACGTGGGTCTGCTCGCTCTGGAGTCGGTCCACGTGCTCCAGGATCTCGGCGAGCTCCGTGAAGACTTCCTCGAGCGCGTCCGACGTCGGCCCGTCTTGGAGGAGGCGTTTCGAGCTGATGCGCTGATACCTGGAGACGATTCCGAGGCCGATGATGACCGCGCCTCCAACGAAGAACGTGCCCGCCTCCACGCCGTAGCGCGCAGCCATGGTGACGTACGGTTGGAGCGCGCCTACGAACTCTGTCCCCGCGGCCATGACGACCCCGACGCACGCGAACAGGATACCCCCGAGTATCAGTATCAAGGAGCCCGGATTCGCCGGGGGCGTACGCCACTCCTTGGGCACTCGGTGCGGGCGGATCTGCTTGCCGTTCGCTTCGGTCATGCTGTGTCTCGGATCAGTGTCGTGATCCCCGGCTGCGGGCGATCGAGTGAAGGTGTGCCCGCGGGAGCCAGGGGGATCCAGGGGTGCGGTGGATGGGTCCACGGAACACGTCGAGCGCGGGGGGATCCCGTCTTGATCCCGATTGCGGAATCCTGGCCCCGTACCCCCCGCTCCAGACGCTGGGAGGGCCTCTCGGGCCCCGATTAAGCTACCCTCGTCTCCGGGCGGCCAAGCAGTGGGGCCCCGTACCCACGCCGATGCCGACGATCAAAGGAACTCCCGTCGCCCCCGGACTCGCCGTCGGGAGTGCCCACGTGGTGCGGGCGCGGCCCGATGCCGTTCCCGTCTGGACGATCCGGGCGCAAGAGGTTCCGTCCGAGATCGCCAGGCTGCACGGGGCGGTGGAGGAGGCCTCGGCCCAGCTCCAGCACCAGCAGGAGATCGTGAGGGATACTTCGGGCGAGCAAGACGCCGGGATCTTCGCCGTCCACCGCCTGATCCTCGAGGACCCGAGCGCCTTGAGCTCGGTCGAGGCCAAGATCTCGGAGGAGCGGATCAACGCGGAGGCCGCGGTCCAGAACCTCATCGAACGCCTGAAGAGCGCCATGGGCGGGCTCGACGAAGATCGCGTGCGCAGCTACTCGGCCGACATGAGCGATCCGTGGCGAGCTGTGCTCGACATCCTGCTTCAGCGCGAACAGGAGAGCATCACCTCCACGGTCGATCGCGTGATCCTGGCCGCCGCCGAGCTCACGCCGCAGGTCGTGACCTTCCTCCCACGCGACCGTGTGCTCGCGGTCATCACCGAGTCGGGCGGGCGGTTCTCGCATGGGGCCGTGCTCGCGCGTTCGTTCGGCTTCCCCTGCGTGGTCGGCCTCAACAACTTGATGGCGCGCCTGGAGCAGGGCCTCCAGGTGCTCGTCGATGGCGACGCGGGCACGGTGCAGCTGCGGCCGGATCAGGAGGCGATCGACAGTTTCCTCGAGCAGACGCGACGCCGCGTCGAGCGGAGGGAGGTGCTCGAAGCCCAGGCGGGACTCCCGGCGGTGACCCCCGACGGTCGTGCCATGGCAGTGCAGGTGAACATGGAGAGCCTCTACGACCTGCGCACGTTCGATGTCGAGCACTGCGATGGGGTCGGCCTCCTCCGCACGGAATTCCTGTACATGGAACGGGCCCAGTTTCCTTCCGAAGAGGAGCAGTTCCGCCTGTATCGGCGGCTGGTCGAGGCACTCGAGGGGCGCCCCGTCACGCTGCGAACGCTCGACATCGGCGGCGACAAGCAGCTCCCGTACTTCAACACTCCGAAGGAGGCCAACCCGCAGCTCGGTTGGCGGGGGATCAGGATCTCGCTCGAATGGCAGGATTTGCTCCGAGTCCAGTTGCGAGCCGCTCTGCGCGCGAGCCCGCACGGCGACCTCCGCCTGCTGCTCCCCATGGTGACGTCCCTCGAGGAAGTCCGGGACGTACGCGAGATCTTCGAAGGCGTTCAGACGCATCTCATCGACCAGGGCTACGAGGTCGAGCGCGACGTTCCCCTGGGGATCATGATCGAGGTCCCTTCCACGATCTGGGTCCTGGATCGGATCATCCAGGAAGTCGATTTCGTGAGCGTCGGTACGAACGATCTGACGCAGTACCTCCTGGCGGTCGATCGGGACAACGCACTCGTTGCGAAGATCTACGAGCCCTATCACCCCGCGGTGATTCGCGCCCTCGCGGAGATCGCGACCGTCGCGAACGCGGCGGGAAAGCCCTGCGGGGTCTGTGGAGAAATCGCCGGGGATGAGGCCGTCGCCGTGTTGCTGCTCGGCATGGGTTACGACCACCTCAGCGTCGCGCCGAACTTCCTCGCGGGCGTCCGGTATGCCATCCGCAACACGACGATCACCGAGGCACGAGCCATCGTGGAACGGGCGCTCGACGCCGGAACGGCGGCGGAAGTCCAGACTCTCGCCAAGGAAGTCCGGGATCGGCTCCATCGGCGGCTGCTCGAAGACAAGGCCGGTATTTCGAGTGATGCTGACGGGAAGTAGCGCCGCTCGTGTCAGAAATGAGACAGCGAGTTAGGACTCTGCAACAGGGAATGACACCCCTGGCCCCTCGATTCGGGGCCAAGAAGTCGGCTATCCCTGATATACTGGAGTTCGCATCCGGGAGGAGATTCCGTTGCAGAGACCTACGTGGCGTGAAGAGCGATCGTCGGTTCCCCGCAGAGGGCGATGGTCGCAGGTGGAGATCGCACGATTCAAGGAGTGCTATGGGCTCCGTGACGATCAGACCATCGCCCGCGAGCTGAACCGTTCAGTCTCGAGCGTCCGCAAGATGGCCGAGACGATCTTCGGGGGCAATCGGAAGACCGGGAGCTGGGACGGCGAGGAGATCGACCAGCTCAAGCGCTACCTCGGGGCGACGAGCGTCAAGAAGATGGCGTTGATCCTCGGTCGGCGGCCCGAAGACGTGGAGCGCCAGCTCAAGGAGCTGCGGAAATCCACGCGGTCCGGACGCTGGTCCCAGGACGAGATCGCCGAGCTCAAGCGCCTCTACGGCACCAGGACGGACGAGTCCCTCGCCCTCATCCTCGGCCGTGACGTCCAGTCCATCAAGAGCACTTCCCGGCGTCTGTGCATCTCCAAGGACAAGGCCTTCCTGCGGCGCCACGACCGCGCCGGGAAGTCGACGCGCATGCCGCGGTGGAAGAAGGATGAGCTGCAGCTCCTGCGGGAGAGGTATCCGGCGCACTCGAACCTGTCGATCGCCCAGGACTTGAACCGGTCCGTGAAGAGCGTCGTCTCCAAGGCCCACAACCTTGGACTCAAGAAAGACCCCGCGCGGCTGCGCGAGATGGGGCGGGAGAACGTCAGCTTGCGGTACAAGAAGCCCTGAGGGCCGGGCGCTCTGATCCTTCAGCCGAGTCTTAGCCCTACCTCACCAGATACGCTCGACGTGCAGCGTGCACGCCCCCATCTGATCCAGGACGATGCCCGTCACGCAGAGGGGGCCGAAGTCGTTCAGGCGGCGCCCGTCGCGCCGGTAGACGTCCGGAAACAAGACGGCCTCCGCCATCCCGCTCTCGTCTTCGAGCGAGAGGAAGCGCATCAGATGCCCCTGGGACGTGCGCACCCGACGCGTGGCCGCCGGCCAGCCGCGCAGGGTGACGCGGCCGCCCCGGAAGTGGTCGAGCCTGTCGCAGGGGATCGGGTTCACGGGGCGGATGCCGGCGGCCTGCTCGCCGCCACTCGAATGGAAACCGCCGTGGACGGGCGCGCTCTTGCGCCCGAACAGGCGCTCGATGCGCTCGTCGGCCTCGCAGGGAAAGAGGCGGATCGGATGCGCGGAGGTCGTGAGCCCGAGGAGCTCGAACTCGATCTGCCCGCGCGTCTGCGGGTCGATGTCGGGTAGGCCGGGCAGGACGAGGGCCTGCACTTCGGGCTCGGGAAAGAGCGCCGCGCACTCCCCTGCCCGAAGCCGGGCCTGCGCGATCCCGAGCCCGCGTCCGGACCAGCCGGTGCCCTGCTCGCGCGCCGCCTGCAGTGGATTGCGACGGCACGCTTCGAGCTGGGCGGGATCGAGCGGGCGCCCGTCCACGGCGCCGTGCTTCGGCGGTCGCTTCTGCGGCGTCCGCAGGAGGTGCAGTCGCCATAGGAGCTCGGGTCGGGTGCGGTCGAAGGTG
>SMVQ01000233.1 GCA_004357655.1 Planctomycetota bacterium | reverse complement strand
TCCGGGGATAACAGGCTGATCTCTCCCAAGAGTTCACATCGACGGGGAGGTTTGGCACCTCGATGTCGGCTCATCACATCCTGGGGCTGAAGGAGGTCCCAAGGGTTTGGCTGTTCGCCAATTAAAGCGGTACGTGAGCTGGGTTTAGACCGTCGTGAGACAGGTCGGTCCCTATCTGGTGTGGGTGTAGGATGATTGCGGAGGTTTTCCCCTAGTACGAGAGGATTGGGGAGGACGACCCTCTGGTGTTCCAGTTATCACGCTAGTGGTACCGCTGGGTAGCTACGGTCGGAACGGATAAGCGCTGAATGCATCTAAGCGCGAAGCCTTCTCCAAGACGAGTCATCCCTATCAGTCCCCTGGAAGACTACCAGGTTGATAGGCCGGCGGTGTAAGCACAGCAATGTGTTCAGCTTACCGGTACTAATCGGACGACTGGCTTAACCACCTTCTTCCATCCAATCGCGGCGGCCTTCGGGCTGTGCGGCGGTTGGGCGGCAGAGGGTAGACTCTTCTGTCGCGGTATCCCCTGCGTGATGATCCACCTCGCCTCTATCGGGTCGGCGCCTCAGCGCCGGCCCGATCCGTACTCCCGGTGACTATAGGTGTCTGGCCATACCCGTTCCCATTCCGAACACGGTCGTCAAGCAGGTGCCGCCGATGATAGTGCTTATGCGCGAAAGTAGGTGATTGCCGGGGCTTCTCAGCGCCCGCGGGCTTCCCAGCCCGCGGGCGCTTTTGTTGTAGGGTGGTCCTACGACGGAGGGTCGGCTCGGCGGCTCCTCCGCGATCGTCGTCGGGCGTGGGGAGTACAATCTGCTCGGAGAAGGGGCCGTGATCGCGGGCTGAACGGGTTGGACAGCGTGGAAGGAAACGAGTCGCAGCGCTCGCTGAATCGCAGGGGAATCTTCCCCCGGTTGGTGCTCGCCCTGGTCGCCCCGGTAGTCTTCTTCCTGGGCGTGGAGGGCATCCTCTGGCTCGCGGGCGTGCGACCGGAGCTCGATGAGCGCGACCCATTCGTGGGTTTCGTGTCCGACGTCCCGCTCTTCGTCGAGGTCGTGGGTCCCGATGGTGCCGTGGTTCACGAGACGGCTCGCAACAAGCTGACCCACTTCAACCGGCAGCAGTTTCCAGAGCAGAAGGGCTCCGGCACTTTTCGCATCTTCTGCCTCGGGGGCTCGACGACCTACGGTCGCCCCTACGATGACACCACCTCGTTCTGTGGCTGGCTGCGGGAGTTCTTGCCGGTGGCCGATCCCTCGCGGGCGTGGCAAGTCGTCAATGCTGGGGGAATCAGCTACGCGAGCTATCGAGTGGCTGCCGTGCTGGAGGAGCTCGCGCACTACGAGCCCGACCTCTTCATCATCTATACCGGGCACAACGAGTTCCTCGAAGAGCGGACGTATCGCGAATTCCTGGACGATTCTGAGGCCCTGAGATTCGCCAGAGGCATGCTCTCCCGAACGCGGACCTACTCGGGTCTCAAGCGTCTGGTCGGTAGTCTCACGGGGCGTCAGGCAGGCCCCAGGGTCACGCGGGAGGTCTTCCCAGAGGAGGTCGAGGCGATCCTGGATGCCAGCGTCGGTCCCTCGGCCTATGAGCGCGATGATCTTCTGCGGGAGCGAATCGTGGAGGAGTTCCGGTTCAACCTGAATCGGATGGTCGACGCCGCGGAGGCCGCCGGCGCTCGGGTCGTCCTCGTGACGCCCGCTTCGAACCTCAGGCACTGTCGCCCATTCAAGAGTCAGAGTTCGGAGGGGCTCCCACTGGAGAACGCAGAGGCCGGGCAGGGGCTCCTGCGGCGCTCCATGGAGGCTGTGGGCGCGGGGGAGCTCGAGCGAGCCCTCGCCCTGCTCGACCGGGCCATCGAGATCGACGGCCGGTTTGCGCTGCTCGAGTTCGCCCGCGGCGAGGTGCTCTACGAGCTCGGCCGGTACGAGGAATCACGTGGAGCCTTCGTCGCTGCGCGTGACGAGGACGTCTGCGCCTTGCGAGCGACCACTGCGCTCCAGGAGGTCGTCCACGCATTGGCGGCCGAACGGGGTGTGCCCCTGGCGGACTTCGCGAAGTTTCTCGCCGGGAAGACTCCGAACGGCATCCCGGGGGAGGAGCTGTTTCTCGACCACGTACACCCAACGGTCGAGGGCCACAGACTGCTCGCGCTGGAGTTGATTCGCGTGCTCGAGGCTCAGGGGATCGTCCGACCGACCTCCGAGTGGGGGAGCGGAGCGATCCAGCGCGTAACGGAGGCGGTCGAAGCGGGAATCGACACCGCGATGCATGCGCGCGCGCTCTCCAACCTCGCGCGTGTCATCGGATGGGCCGGGAAACACGATGAGGCCTATCGCCTCGCGCTGGCCGGGCTGGAGCTTGCGCCGGATGACGGTGAGGCGCTCTTCATGGCGGCCGCCAAGGCTTTTCGCGTGGGAAGGTACGAGGAGTCGGTCGGCTTCTGGCGCCGGGCACTCGCCGCGGGTCGGGACGACTACGAGACACACAACAACCTGGGCAACGCCCTGTCCCACGTGGAAGCCTGGGCCGAGGCCATCGGAGAGTACGAGCGGGCGATCGAGATGGACGCGAAGGCAGCCGGTGCCCACTACAACCTGGGACTCGCACTGCTCGAGCTCGGTTCGAATCGTCGAGCGGAGATCCAATTGCGCGAGGCCTTGCGCTGGGAGCCCGGCCACGCCGGAGCCCACCACGCCTTGGGGACCTGTCTCGTTCTGCAGGGCCGGCTCTCCCCTGGGATCGAGAGCTTCTCGGAGGCGCTCCGGCTCGACCCGTCCCGGCTGGCTGCCTTGGTCGACAGGGCGGAGGCCTGGCTCGACCTCGGGCGCCACGAGCGCGCCGTGGCGGACTACCGGGAGGTTCTGGCGATCGCCCCCGACTGGCTCCAGGTCCTGAACAACCTGGCCTGGATCCTCTCCACGTCCGACGACGCCGCGGTCCGAGACGGAGCCGAGGCGCTGCCGCTCGCCCGGCGCGCCTGCGCGCTCACCGAGCACGGGCACCTCCGTTCCCTGAACGTTCTGGCCGCGGCCAGCGCGGAGAGCGGACGGTTCCAGGACGCCGCCGCCACGACCCGGCTTGCGATCGAGCTCGCCGAGTCGAAGGGCCGGGAGCAGCGTGCGACCGAGCTCGCGGCGCGGCTTGCACTCTACGAAGCGAACCGACCCTATCGCGCTCGGCCCGATTGAGCGGCCGACGGTAGCTCGCTGCCGCAGGGGTGTCGGCGACTGCCAGGGCTGCTGAGGATCCGCGGCAAGTTGGTGATCGTCACCGCAGCCCCCCCGTCACGGGCCTGAGAACGGGCGCTGGTCTCCGCGTGTGGATCAGCCGGCATGGGGTGACCGACCGCTGGGGGGCGCCAGGGGGGGACCGCGGAACGTTACGCGTGCGCCGCGCCTGACGTCAACTACAGCGACGGGCCGGTGCAATTGTCGTCCGGCAGCCGCTCGTCAGGGCGAGGACTCCTTCAGTGAGCGGCGAGCGGGGGGAGCCCGTGCCATCCACGTCAAGTTGACAGGCCAGCAAAGTCTGGTCTGGTGACCACCGCCAGAAGCCCGCTGATACCGACCGCCATCAACAAGGGGGGCCGCTCCCGTGAGCGGCCCCCCCTGCTCTCTGGCGACGTCTGCTTCTCTCTGGCTGAATGGCGGTGGAATCCGGATCGGTGTGGCGCGGCCCGCGCTCGCTCAATAGCGCCGGACGACGCCGATGACGACGCCCCGAATTTCGACGCTCTTCAGAATGATGGGCTCCATGTCCGGATTGGCGGGCTGGAGGCGGTAGCGGCCGCGTTCCTTGTAGAAGCGTTTGAGGGTCGCATCCCCATTGGGGAGGACCGCGACCACGGTTTCTCCGTTGCTGGCCGTGTCGCGACGTTCGACGACGACGATGTCTCCGTCGCGGATCGAGTCCTCGATCATGGAGTCGCCTCGGACGCGGAGGGCGTAGACCTCCTTGTTCGCTGGAAGCAGGTCGCTGAGATCGAAAGCTTCCGGATCCTCGATGGTCTCGATGGGTGCGCCGGCGGCGATCGTGCCGAGGATGGACAGGGTCTGCGGGTGGTGCCTGTCACTCTCCACGAGCTGCAATCCCCGCGAGATCCCACGGGCGGCACGACGCAGGACTCCCTTGCGCTCGAGTTCGGCGACGTGGCCGAAGATCGTGACCTTGTTCACCCCGAAGTGCGTGGCGATCTCCTCGAGGGTGGGACTGATTTCATGCTCCTCCACGTAGGCGCGGAAGAAGGCGATGATGTCCCGCTGGCGGCGGGTGAGGGGCGGGGCTTCGAAGGCCCGTGACGTCGAACCTCTATTCATCGTTGTCCCCCGAGGCTCCGCCCGGAATGTAGGCGGCCCGGCGGCGCGGCCGCCGTGGCGCCACCAGCACTCGCCCGGCGCGCGAAAGGGCCGGCCCTCCGGGCCGTTCTGGATCCAGGTCGCGACACTTCATGGACTCCATGGCTTGGGGGCTCGGGGCGCAGTCTCTGTCTCGGTGAGGATCATGGGGGCGTAGCTCCGGTGACAGAGGATCCTGGCTGCGCATGGTGAGGACGCAGGTCCGTGGCCTGCCCTAGATGACGAACGTAATGGAGATGACGGCCGCGAAGAAGAGGTAGGAGGCGACATCGCTGCGGGCGCTGACGAAGAAACGGGTCATGGGTCGGTGGCAGGTGTGGACGTTGGAGCGAGGACCCCGGGGGATCCGGACGGATCACCCCGGGGCGGAAGGCCTAACAGATGCCTAATCTAGCGCCTCCCGCGACCCGAACAAGACCCGAACACCGAAAAAGCTCCGCAAGCGCCCACCGAGCACGCAAGTCACGCAAGGACAAGGGCATAGGCGTGGGCTGAGGGGCTCGGGCGGACCTCGCAGGGCGACACTGTGTCGGTGTGCGAGCCCGATACCAGGGGACGGCAGGGACCCGCTCGAGCACCTCCCCCTGCTGCGCGCCACACCCCCGACTCCATCACGGCGGCCCTCACCGACGACCGGGAACCCAGGCGCATCCCCACCCGGTCGGTGGCTCGCGTGGCAGCCCCGTTAGAATGCGCACTCATGCCCGAACTGCTCTCGACGACGCCGATGGAGTTGGATCGCTACCTGGTCCCCTTCGACCCGCGGCAGGTTCCGCTCTATCGCTTCGACGTCATCGTCCTCGGCTGCGGCGCGGCGGGCAGTGTGGCAGCGCTCACCGCGGCCGGAACCGGTGCCTCGGTGGCGGTGGTCGCCAAAGGCGGCCTGCGGGAGAGCAACACGAACTACGCGCAGGGTGGGCTCGCGGCGGTGCTCTCGGACGAGGACTCGTTCGCCTCGCACGTCGTGGACACGCTCGACGTCGGCTGCGGGCTATCCGATCGCGCGACCGTGGAGGCCGTCGTGCACGGTGGGCCGGCGGCGGTCGAGCGCCTGCTCGAGCTCGGCGCGGAATTCGACCGCGGTGCGGGCGGCGCGCTCGCACTCTCGCGCGAAGGTGGGCACTCGCACGATCGCATCATCCACGCTCAAGGCGACGCGACCGGCATCGAGATCCAGCGTACGGTGACCCTCGCGATCGTGCGTCACCCGCGCATCTCGACCTTTGCCGAGACCTTTGCCATCGATCTTCTCGACGATCCCGACGGTCGGGTCGTCGGTGTCTTGTGCCGAACCGAGCGCGGAGATCTCGTCGCTTTCTGTGGGCGGCAGGTGATCCTGGCGACGGGCGGGGCCGGACAGATCTACCGCGAGACGACGAACCCCGACATCGCGACGGCGGACGGCGTCGCCATGGCGCTCCGCGCTGGCGCCGTGGTGCGCGACCTCGAGTTCATCCAGTTTCACCCGACCTGCCTCTACATCGCCGGTGCGGCGCGCGTGTTGATCAGCGAGGTCGTGCGCGGCGCGGGCGGCGTCCTGCGCGACCGGCACGGCGTCCGCTTCATGCCGAAGTACCACCCGCAGGCCGACCTCGCTCCGCGCGACGTCGTCAGCCGGGCGGTCTTCCAGCGGATGGTCGCTACGAACGACACGAGCGTGTACCTCGACCTCTCGCAGATCGAGGGCGACCCGCACCTCATCTTTCCCGGGATCAGCCGGATCTGTCGCTTCTTCGGCATCGACATCGCCCGCGATCCCGTCCCGGTTCGGCCGGGTGCGCACTACATGATCGGCGGAGTCGAGGCCGATCTCGACGGCCGCACGAGCGCGCCCGGGCTCTGGGCGGTCGGGGAGTGCGCGAGCACCGGGCTGCACGGCGCGAACCGCATGGGCTCGAACTCCCTGCTCGAGGGCATCGTCCTCGGCGCCCGAGTGGGAGAGTGCGCCGCCCGCGAGCTCGGCCGGGTCGATACGACCGCCCTCGACCACATCAGCAACGAAACGACGGGTGCGACGCCGGCCGACGTGCGCCTGAATCTCCAGGATCTCACGTACTCCCTCAAGTCCATGATGTGGCGCCAGATGGGTGTCGAGCGCGATGGAGCAGGCATGGAGGACGCTCTCGCCAAGCTCCAGTTCTGGTCCAGGGCCGTGCACGACCACGCGCCGCAAGGGAACCGGTCGTGTGAGCTCGTCAACATGTTGACGGTCGCGCACCTGGCGACCCTGGGCGCACTCGCGCGGGAGGAATCGCGCGGGGTGCACTACCGCTCCGATTTTCCCGAACCCGACTCGGAGTGGCGCGCCCACACCGCGTTGCGGCCGGTGGCCGGTCCCGACGGCATCCGTGCCGTCGAGCTGCTCCGGGAACCGCTCCGCGCGACGGTTGCCACGGAATGACACGCGCACTCGAGTCCACCCACTCTGCGCGCGAGCGCGTCGTCCTCTGTGGAGTGCTGTTCCCAGACGCGCCCGTCGAGTTCGAGGGCGCGCTGACCGAGGCCGGCGCCCTCGTGGAAGCCGCGCACGGCAGAATCGTCGGTCAGACCTATACGCAGAGTCGTGCCAAAGCTGACCCCGCGACACTCATGGGCAAGGGCAAGGTCCACGAGGTGGAGGAGGAGGTCCGGCGCGAGCAACCCGATGCCGTCGTCTTCGACAACGATCTCTCCCCGGCTCAGGTGCGCAACCTCGAGAAGATCTTTGGGGTGCGCGTCATCGATCGTTCCGAGCTGATCCTCGACATCTTCAGTCGCCGTGCCCAGACGCGGCAGGCGCGTCTCCAGGTCGAGCTCGCGCAGAACGAGTACCTCCTCCCGCGGCTGCGCCGCATGTGGACGCACCTCGAGCGTACGGAGGGAGCGATCGGGACCCGCGGCCCCGGCGAGACCCAGCTCGAGACGGACCGGCGCCTCCTCAGGAAGCGGGTCCGTGACCTCAGGGCCGACCTGAAGGAGATCGAGGCGCGCAAGCTGCGCGAGGTGCGGACGCGGGGCGATCAGTTCACGATCGGCCTGGTGGGGTACACGAATGCCGGCAAGTCGACGCTCCTCAATCGCCTCACCGAATCCGACGAGCTCGTCGCGGACATGCCGTTCGCGACGCTCGACACCAGAACACGGCGGTGGCGGCTTCCGGACGGACGGCAGGTGCTCGTCTCCGACACCGTCGGATTCCTGCAGCGCCTGCCGCACCACCTCGTCGCTTCGTTCCACGCCACGCTCGAGGAGACTGTGCACGCCGACCTGCTCGTGCACGTCGTCGACGCCTCGCACCCTGACGCCGCGGTCCAGATGCAGGCCGTCGACGACGTGCTCGAGAGCGTCTCGAGCAACCTCCGACCCGGGCTCCTCGTCTTCAACAAGGTGGACCTGGTGAAGGATCCCATCTCGCTGCAGCTCCTGCTCACCGGCGACGACCCTGAGGTCGTGTACATCTCCGCCGTCTCGGGGGATGGGATCGATCGCCTGACGCGGCTCGTGGCGCAGATCCTCGACGAGCACATGGCGCTCGTCGACGTCACGATCCCGACCAGCGACGGACGGACGATCGCGCTTCTCAAGAGCTACGGCGCGGTCCTCGAGGAGGAGTGTCTCGGCGACGTGAGCTTGCGCATCAGGGCGCGCCTCGGGGAGGGCGCACTCGGCAACCTGCGGCGTCAGGCGGGGCCGGGGGTGCGGTTCGATATCCTCTAGCCCCGTCCCCTCCGCTCCGTTCCTGCTTTCATTCCTTGCCCGCCCCCATTCCCAGCTCGTCTTCTTCCGGGCAGGCGTCGGCGACCGCCCATGCCTTCCCGGAAGAAGACGAGCTGGGAGTGAAGGGCAGGAGAGGAGCGGAGTGTGCCCGAGAACTCACGGCTGGCGCGGCGGCGTAGCCGCCGTAGCGCCGTAGCAAGCGGTCCCGGGCCGAGGACGAATTCTCGCGAAGCCGCCCCAGAGCCGGGTGCGCAAGTAGTCCAGCGACTCCGCCTGAGGGCCCTTCCGGGAATAACGGCCAGGTTGCGCCGACCCTCGCCGCCCCTGGCTGCGTTGCGGGGTCCCCTGCGAACGACCCAGAGGGGTCGTCTCGATCTGCCCGTGGCAGACCGGGGCTTCCCTCTCCGAGGATCCAGCGCATACGCATCCATGCGCCTTGCCAGCCTCCCTCCGGCGGCCTTCGGCTGCGGGAGAGAACGATGAGGAGCTCCCCAGAGCCAAGGCGCCGTCATCAGGCGGACACTTGGCCTGAACATAGCGGGAGGTTCCTCAGGAGGAACGACGAGGGCTCGCCGGGACCTCGCAGTTCTTCTCGGACGGGCCCTGACCTGTCGAGCTCAGGAGTGCTGCCCGCGGTGGGCGCAGCCTTCGGCGACGGGGTCAGGACGGCCCTGCGGGCCGGTGATGCGCTGGCTTCGCGCACGCGGATGCCTGCGGTGGGCGCAGCCTTCGGCGACGCGGTCAGGACGGCCCTGCGGGCCGGTGATGCGCGCGCTTCGCGCACGCGGATGCCTGCGGCGCCACGGCGGCTGCGCCGCCGCGCTCGCCTGCACGGCGAGCGCTGGAGTTTCGCCTAAGAGGGCGAAACTCCAGGCTACCGCGGCTGCGCGAGGACTTGAAGGTCGGGTAGCTCGATCGTCTGCCCCTCGCGGATCGCGTCGGGGGTCGGGAGGTCGTTGTGGGCCGCCACGGCGCGGACCAGGTCGGCGAGCTTCGGGAACAGTGGGCGGTCCGAGCCGTAGTGTCGCCGGCAGATCTTGCCGAGCACATCGCCGGCCCGGATGGTGTGGCGCGTGGCGGGAATCGACGCGAACGCGAATTCGGTCTGCGCCGGTTGGCCGGTTCCCGGAGTCGTCGCCCAGCCGCCGTCCTCGTCCTCCGGAGTATCCGCAAGCCCGGGGCGCGGGACGGCGCCGCTCGGGCGGCCGATCACGAGCGAGCTCCAGCCGGCCGACGAGAGCGCCAGGGCCTCCGTCCCGTGCACGATCTCGCGCTCCTTGCGCAAGCCCTCGGTCCAGCGGTCCTGCCAGGCCGCGGCCATCCAGAAGAGGGTGGCGAGGATCGTGATGCCGAGGAGCGCGCGCACGGGGTCTCGTCAGATGGGGTCTCGTCAGGCGGGGGTCAGGGAGTGGCCGGGGCGGGCTCCAGGCCCGTCTTCTTCTTCTTGCCCTTTGCCTTGGACTCGGCCGCGCCTTCGCCCTTCGCGCGGTGCGTCTCGAGCCAGAGCAGGACCGGACAGGCGATGAACATGGAGGAGTACGTACCGACGAGGACCCCCACGGTCAAGGCGAAGGCGAAGCCTTCCAGGACGTTCCGCGTATTGAAGTTGAACAAGAAGAGGATCAGGACGGTGACGAGGGTCGTGGCCGAGGTGAGGATCGTCCTGGAGAGGGTCTGGTTGATCGAGACGTTGATGATCTCCGAGAACGAGCCCTTCATCCGGGGCAGATTCTCCCGGATCCGGTCGAACACGACGATCGTGTCGTTCAGCGAGTAGCCGATGATCGTGAGGAAGGCCGCGACCATCGCGAGGCTGATCTCGGCGTCGACGAGGTCCAGCCAGATGACGACCCCGAGCACTCCCAAGGTGACGAGCACGTCGTGGACGAGGGCGACCACCGCGGCGAAGCCGTACGAGTACTCGGCGAACCGGACTCGGATGTACATCACGGCCGCGAAGAGGCTGAGCAGGATGGCGAAGACCGCCTTGTCGCGCAGCTCGGTCACGACCTGAGCGCCGACGACGGCGATGTTGGGGATCGGGTTCGCCCAGGCGAATGCCTCGTCCTCCGAATCGAGTCGCTCGATGTTCTCTCCGGCTTCGTTGCGCTTCAGCTCGAAGCCGGATTTCAAGAGTGCGATGAGCTCTTCCTGACTCTGCTCGACAGCGGCCGTGGCCTCGAAGTGGTAGGCGGCCGTGGGACCGGTCACCCGTTCGAGTTGAATGTCCGACAGTCCAAGCTCCGCGAGCACGGTCCGGATGTCGGCCTCGGGGTGCGCAGCCTCGAAGTACAGGGTGCCCGAGGCCGCTGTGCTGTCCGCCTGGAGCTCGACCGTGAAGGGGCCCTTCTCGAGGACCGCCCCGAGCACCTGGCGCACCTCGTTCTCGACAGTGTCCTCGAGGTCCTCCGCCCCGGCGGAACCGTCTTGCAGGCCGCTGCCGTCCGTCTTGAACGTGACTCGGAACTGGTTGTAGCCCTTCGCCTTGTCGCCGGACGCGAGGATCGCCTTGACCTCCGCGGACTCGCCGATGATCCCGGGGATCTCGCGGACGAGCGCGCGCATGTCCTCGACCGCTTGCGGGCGCTCCGTGCGCACCGTCATGGTCGCGCCGCCCAGGAAGTCGATTCCGAGCTTGGCCTTGTCGTCGAGCGATCCGAACACCACGAGCCCGGCGACGATGACGACGATCGAGGCTGGAATCGCCAGGCGCGCCTTGCTCATGAACTGGAACTTCGTGTCCTTGACGAGGCGCATCATGTTCCACGCGTCGATGCCCCGCTCGAGCTGGAGGTGGACCAGCAGGCGCGTGATCACGAGCGCGGAGAACACGGAGGTGATGATCCCGATGGAGAGCGTCGTCGCGAAGCCGCGGACGGGGCCGGTACCGAACTTGTAGAGGATCAGGGCCGTGATCAACGTCGTCAGGTTGGCGTCGATGATGGTCGAGAACGCGTTCGCGAAGCCGTCCTTGGCGGCCTGTAGGGGCTTGCGGCCGCGCAGGGCCTCCTCGCGGATTCGCTCGAAGATCAGGATGTTCGCGTCGACCGCCATGCCGACGGTGAGGATGATGCCGGCCACGCCGGGTAGGGTCAGGGTGGCCTTCGTGAAGGCCAGGGCGCCCAGCATCATCACGAGGCTCGAGAGGAGGCTGATCGCCGCGAACACGCCGAGCCGGCGGTAGTAGGTGAGCAGGAACGTGAGCACGGCCGCCAGGCCCAGCAGGCAACTGTAGAGCCCGCGCCTGACGTAGTCCTCGCCCAGGGACGCGCCGACGCGTTCCTGGTGCTCGAGCTCCGGTTTGATCTTCAGCGACCCCGAGCGGAGGATCGTGACGAGGTTGTTCACATCCTCGCTCGTGAAGCCGCCGACGCCACCCATGATGATGCCGCCGCCCGGGAGCGTGCTATTGATGTTCGGCATGGTGGCGATCTCGCCGTTGATGACGATCGCCATGAGCTCGTTCCTGTGCGCCTTCGTGAAGTCGGTGAAGGCCTCGCGCTTCGCGGTCACCATCTCGAAACCGACGGCGGGGAAGCCGAGATCGTCCTGGGACGGCGTGACGGATTCCAGGTGATCGCCGGTGAAGCGCCAGTCCTCGTTCGCCTGCACGATGAGGGGCTGCATCCGGTCCAGGAGCGGCGTGACGCCGTCGTCGGCCCTCGGATTCCAGCGGAGGCGCTCCATGGGACCGCCCTGGTCGCGGGGCAGCCGGTTGAACGCGCGGATGTCGGCGCTCGGGTTCCCCTCGAGCCACGTCGCGAGGCGCGCCTTCTCGCTCACCTCGTCCGACCCTTGCGCACTGAAGTCCGTCACCTTCGCCCGGATGAGAAACGCCAGGTCGCCCACGTTCTCGATGAGGTTGCGCCACGGGTCCGTGTTGATCAGGCGCACCGGGGTGCCCGCCGGCTGGTCCACGACGTGCTTCTGGGTACCGGAGTAGCCGCGGTCCACGCCGGTGAGAACGGTGTCCTGGCGCTTCCGATAGTGCAGCATCTCCTTCCCGATCTGGATGATCCCACCCGTGCCGGGGAACTTCCGCAGGGTCTCGGGATCGTCTCCGGCGAGGTTGATGGTCCTGACGCCGGCGGGGAGGTCGCGCGCGAGCTGGCCCTCGACGTCCTCCGCCACGTCCGTGCCCGTGCCGGGCAGCTCGATGACGATCCGGTCCTCGCCCTCGGCGCGAATCTCCGGCGATCTGACGCCGTACGGGTCGATCCGCTCGCGGATGATCCCGATCATCTGGCGCGTCAGGGCCTCCTTGTCGGCGTACTCCGCCGGCGTGATCATCTTCGCGGCCAGGGCGTCCTCGAACGGGAGGCGGTACTTGAGCCGCGTGCCCCCCTGCAAGTCGAGCCCGAGGCGGAAGCCCATCAGCCAGAGCGAGAGCCCCGACACGATGAGGAGCGTGAGAATCAGCGTTACCTTGCGGCCAGCGTTTTCAACCATCGCGCGAGTGGAGTGGGGAAGCTCGAGCCCCGCGTCCCGCGGGACCACCGGCCTCTTCGGCCGTGGAGTCGGATTGGAGTGTCTCGTTCGGGGCGCACAAGGCTCCCCCGTGAATGAAGGCGACCTCCGGGCCTCGGAGGTCGCGTCGGGCCTACGCTTTGTCGCCCTTGGACTCGGCGTCCGCCGCCGCGGCGGCCTCCTCAGCGGCGACCGCTGCGCGGCGGTCCCGCTCGAGCGCCTTGTCCCGCCGGACCTTATCGCCCAGGAGCTCCTTCACGCGCGTCTTCTTGCCGACGCGATCGCGGAGGAAGTAGAGCCGTGCCTGGCGCACGTCGCCGCGCCGGGTGACGATGATGTCCTTCACCCGCGGGCCGTGTACCGGGAACGTCCGCTCGACGCCCTCGCCCTGGACGATGCGGCGCACGGTCACCGTGCGTCGGATGCCGCGCCCGCTGAAGGAGATGATCGTTCCGACGAAGAGCTGCACGCGCTCCTTGTCGCCTTCCCGGATCAGGTAGTGGACCTCCACCGTGTCGCCCACGTGCACCATGGGGAGGTGCTGCTTGCCGAGCTCGCGTTCGATTTCGTCGATCAGGTGCATGGGTCAGTCGGGAGGCCTGAACGGGCTCCCCCTCGGTTGGATGGGTCAGTGTTCGCCTGCGGGCGGTTTGGTTCTCGG
This sequence comes from Planctomycetota bacterium, assembly GCA_004357655.1. Taxonomy (GTDB): domain Bacteria; phylum Planctomycetota; class UBA1135; order UBA1135; genus N075bin59. The sequence continues at coordinate 20,055 of SMVQ01000233.1, read as the reverse complement.
CGCCAGATCCGGGCGCCGCTCGTGCGTTCGCTTCGATGCCTGCTCACTCCTCCACGCGTCGATGGCCGCGTGGTCCCCCGAGAGGAGTACCGGGGGCACTTCGCGCTCCCGGAACACCCGCGGCCTCGTGAAGTGCGGATGGTCGAGGCCCCGGCCTTGGAAGGAGTCCATGGCCGCGGAGCGCTCGTCGCCCAGCGCGCCTGGAATGAGGCGCATCGCCGCTTCGACGACGCACAGGGCCGGCAGCTCGCCCCCGGCCAGAACGAAGTCGCCGATGGACAGGGGCTCGAGCTCGAGCTCCGCGAAGATCCGCTCGTCGAAGCCTTCGTAGCGACCGCAGAGGAGCAGGGTGCGGTCCGTCGCGGCGAACGCGGCGGCGAGCTCCTGGTCGAAACGACGGCCCGATGGGCACAGGGCGACCTTGCGGTGGGCTCCGTAGCGCTCCTCGATCCACTCGACGCACTCGACGATGGGCTCGGGCTTGAGGACCATGCCGGGACCGCCCCCGAACGGACGGTCGTCCACGGTGCGGTGGCGGTCGCGCGCCCAGTCACGAAAGTCGACCAGGCGAACCTCGAGCAGACCCTTCTCGATGGCCGTTCCGAGCACTCCCGACTGGAGGTAGGGCTCGAGGACCTCGGGGAAGAGGGTAAGTATGGTAAAGAGCGGTCCTTGCAAAAGGCCCAGCAGGGTAGGGCCAGCCCGATCGACGGTCAAGATTAATACAGGTGGTCCCGGCCCCCCGAAGCCCCCCTGGAAGGGCTCCAGGCGGGCTCGCGGGGGCCCCCGCGTACGCCCCCAGGAAGCGAGACCCGAAGCGTGTTCACCGGCATCATCGAAGCCTGCGTCCCCGTCCGCTCGTTCGTCGGCGCCGGCTCCGGCGCGCGGCTCGTCGTCCCGGCTCCAGAGGGGCTGGCTGAGTGGCGCGTCGGCCGCGGGCAGAGCATCGCCGTCGCCGGGTGTTGCCTGACGGTCGCCGAGCTGCTCGGGTCGGACGGGGGCGCGGTGCCCGACGGCACGGAGGGGGCGGACATGGCCTTCGACCTGTCGGAGGAGACGCTCGCGCGCACCTGGTTCGGAGCACTCGCCGTGGGGCGTCGCCTCAACCTGGAGCGCGCCATGCGCCTCGGCGACCGGATCGACGGGCACCTGGTGGCGGGGCACGTCGACGGCGGTGGGCGCCTGGTCGAGGCCCTGGACGTCGGCGACGGCGGCCGGGTCTTCACCTTCGAGGTGGACGGCGGGCTCGATCGCTATCTGGTCGAGAAGGGGAGCGTCACGATCGACGGGATCAGCCTGACCGTGGTGGAGCCGGAGGGGGCGCGGTTCCGTGTGGCCGTCATCCCGGTGACGCTCGCGCTGACGAACTTCGGCACCGCGGAGATCGGCCAGCGCGTGAACGTCGAGGCGGACATGATCGGGAAGTGGATCGAGCGCCTGGTTCTTCAGCGCGAGGGCTGAGGCCTGGAAACTGGGCTCGGTCTCCGGTTCGTGTGGTCGTGCGCGCGTCGAGAGCATCCTGGTCCCCGGGGGGGAGACCGGTGGTGTGTGGCGTTCGGCCGGGGATTCTTCGCCTTCTCGGCCAGATACGGACGCCAGGTCAGAAGCCCAGGAACACCGTATTGAGGAACGTCGAGATGGGCGCCGCCTCGCGCGCCTCCTCGAGGCTCCCCGTCAGCTTGGCGAGCATTGTCCGCAGGTCCTGGTAGAGGGCGTCGTCGTGGATGAGCAGCGCGACCGTCCCGTCGCCGTTGTTGGCCGCGTCCGAGAGCTCGCGCAGGTTCTTCGCCACGACGACGAGGTCGTCGTAGACCCTGCGGTCGGTGATCAACTTGCCGAGCGTGCCCTCGCCGTTCGCCAGCATGCTGAACACGCCCTTCACGTCATCGCGAAACTCCGAGTCCCGGACGAACATGCCGAGCACGCCCTCGCCCTCGTCGATGGCTCGCGCGGTTCCATCGATGCTCGTCGAGATCCGGGCGAGGTTCCCGAAGAAGACTCCGACATCCTCCGCCACGTCCTCGTCCGCGAGCAGCATCCCGATGGCCCCTAGGCCCGCCTGCGCTCTCTCCACGATCTCGCGTCCGGTCCGGAGGAGACTCGACAGGTCCTCGTAGGCGGCGCCGTCATCGGTCAGGAGCATGCCGAAGGTCCCCGTGCCGCGCCGCAGGTCGCGCGACAGGATATCGATGTTCTCGAAAGAGCTCGCAATGCGGGCCACGGCGCTGGAGAAGTTCGCGGACACCTCGTCGTCGTACATGATCTTGCTGAGCATGCTGCGGCTCGACTGGATGTCCTGGATGATGATGTCGAGCCCCGCCAGTGCGCCCCGGAGCGTCTCGCGGTTCTCTTCAACGAGCTGCTCGACCGCCTTCATCACGTTCGGCGACACTTTGCCGTGCAGTTCCGTGCCCGGAGCGAGCAGCGGACTCGACGCCGTGCCCGGGTCGACCGACAGGTGCTTGCCGCCCAGGATCGTCGCGTCCTCGATCTTGACCTCGTGGTCTTCGTGCAGGTCGACCCGGTCGTTCAGCGTGAACGTCACGAGGATCCGCTTCGAGACCTCCGCCTGCGGATCGAACTCGAGATCCTCGACCTTGCCCCAGCGCATCCCTGCCACGAGGACGGGATCCCCGACGCGCAGCCCGTTCGTCTCCGAGAAGTACACCGTCCGCTCGAATCGCTCGCCGAACAGCTGAAAGTCCGTCAGGAAGAGCGTGAAGTAGATCAGGATCGAGAAGACGACCATGAAGAAGAAGCCGAGGATCAGTTGGCGTTCACTGGACATGTCTCGTTCTCCGTCAGTCCTGTCCGTCGCCGAGGAACCGTGCGAGGCGCGGATGAGTGGGTTTGAAAAAGGACTCTGTGGGTTCGAGCACGAGGACCTGTCCCTCGTGCAGGAAGGCGACTTCATCGGCGACGATCTTGAGGCAGCCGATTCTGTGTTCGACGACGATCGCCGTCACCTCGAGCTTGTCGGACAGCTCGCGGATCAGGTGGTTGACGGAGGCCGAGATCTCGGGATCGAGTCCCGCGTTCGGCTCGTCGTAGAGGATGATCTCGGGATCCGTGATGAGCGCCCGGGCGAGGCCCACGCGCTTCTTCATCCCGCCGGATATCTCCGAAGGCAGCTTCTCGCCCGCGTCCGGGATGTACACCAGCTCGAGCTTTTCCTGGACGAGCTCCTTGATCCGTTCCTCGGAGAACTTTGTGTTCTCGCGCAGGGGTAGCGCAAGGTTCTCCGCGACCGTGAGCCAGTTGATGAGGGCGCCTTCCTGGAAGACGTAGCCCATGCGTCTGCGCAGGGCCGCGAGGTCCTTGGCGGTGATCGTCGACATGTCGTGCCCGTCGACCTCGACGAGCCCCGAGTCGGGCTGCAACAGACCGATGACGTGCCGCAGTGTGACCGACTTGCCCGTCCCCGAGCCGCCCATGATCCCGAGCGTCTTGCCGCGCCGTACTTCGAGGTCGAGTCCGCACAGGATCTCCTGGTCCCCGAAGGACTTGTGGACGTCCCTGAACCGGATCAGCACGTCGTTCGAGGCGGCCTCGCTCACCGCATCTCCATCTGCTGGATGAACCAGGTCATGAAGTAGTTGGAGACGATGATCGCGATGATCGAGTCGCGCACGGCCTGCCGTGTCGCCTGGCCCACGCCGAGCGCCCCGCCGCGCGCTTTCAGGCCGCTGGCACACGAGATCACGGAGATGAGGAGGCCGAACACGAAGGCCTTCATGAGCCCCGAGTAGATCTCGATCGGCAACGGGATGAGCTGACCCGGCTTCCGCAGGGCGTCCAGCGCGCCGTCCGCGTAGAGGCTCCAGGAGACGTGCAACTGGGACTCGGCGACGAACCCGCCGCCCCAGATTCCGATGGCGTCGCAGATGATGGTCAGCGCGGGGCAGATGATGGCGAGCGCGAACACGCGCGGCAGCACGAGGAACGAGACGATGTCGACCGACAGGACCTCGAGCGCCGACAGCTCGTCCGAGACGGACATCGTGCCGAGCTCCGCCGCGAGCGCACTCCCCACCGTGGCCGAGAGCACGATGCCCGTCGTGAACGGCCCCATCTCGCGCGCCATGCTCAAGGCGACGATCATGCCGATCTGGTCCTGCTGGCCGAGCCGGGCGAGCTCGACGCCCGTCTGCAGCGCGACGATCATGCCCATGAACAGCCCCACGAGGAGGACGACATGAAAGGTCTGGACGCCGCCGACGTAGAACTGGTCCAGGATCCAGCGCTTCCGGCGCGGGAGGTGGTGGAGGCGTGCGAGGACCTGTCCCAGGAGCTCGAGCCTGTTGCCGAACTCCTGGACGAGCTGCAGGAATGCTGCGGAGACGAGCGCCATGGGTGTCAGTCGGCGTCGGCGGGCGGGATCGAGCGGGGGACACGGGCGAGCGGCCAGCCGGGGCCGGGGATCGCTGGGCGGAGCCATCGAGTGCCTTCGCCCTCACGCTTCCTAAAGCGCAGGAGCCCGAAAAGCCACGATGTTTCTCGGACTCTCGCCCCCGCCTGCGTGTAGTCGCGCCGGGCCCAGAGCAGGCTGAAGGAGCGCCGGTCCTCGTCGCGGTCCTTCTCGCGGCGCCAGAGGCCCAGCCAGCTCCGCTCCTGGACCTCGTCGGCCGCGTGGTCGTAGGTGTAGATCTCCCAGAGCCAGGCGTAGTGCTCATCGATGAATTCGAGCGGGGGGAACGGGTTCAGCGCCAGCGTCGCGAAGGAGCCCGAATCCGGTCCTCGCGTCACCCTCACGAGCGGCCAGAACCGGCGGAAAGTCGACCGGCCCTCCTCGCCGTCGCGCGTCCAACTGTGCCAGAACGGGAAGACGTTGGTGGTTTTCTTCGAGACTCGCCCGTACACCTCCGTCCTCCGGTTGAAGAACGGCCACAGGATCCAGCGCGAAGTGAGCCCGTCGCCCTCGTACCAGGAATAGAAGGGCCAGACCCGGTGCCGCCGTCCGCCGCCCGTGGTCCCGGGCTCGAGGAACCGTACGATCGGCCAGGGCGCATCGAGCGACCAGTAGCCCGTCACCGGGTCGTGGCCATAGCCGAAGAACGGCCACAAGAACATGTAGTTGCGCCGCGTGCCGCGCGAGCTCTGCCCGAAGAGAGGGAAGACCGTCCAGGCCGTCTCCCGCAGCTTCTTGGACTTGTTCAGAGCGTTCCTCTGGTAATGGAAGATCGGCCACAGGAAGAACAACCGCTCGTAGCGTCCTTCCCAGCGGTTGTGTCCGATGAGGGGCCAGAAGCGCCAGGCCAGTCCTCCGGCGCCCCGACTGACGGAGAAGATCGGGAAGAGGAAGTGTGTGGTCCTGCGACCGTTGCGCTCCGTCCTGACGAACAGCGGGAACATGAAGAACTCGAGGCGATCGAACGAGAAGAACTCGTCGGCGACCCCGCCGAACGGGAACCACGCGCGGACGATCCGGCCGTCGCTCGTCTTCGCCCAATAGATCCCCGGCAGGCTGAGGAACGACCAGCGTTCGGTGTCGCCCTCGTCCAGCCGCCACTGGTAGCGCGCGATAGGGAGGAGCTGCCAGACCCGCTCGCGCTCGCGTACCTTGTAGGTGCCCAGGGGCGGGAGGAACCAGTAGAAGCGGTTGCCGTTCTCCGCGACGCGCTTCGAGTAGAGCGGGCGTATCGCCCAGTAGTCGAGCGGTCCCTCCAAGCCCGGCTTGTGACTGACGAACATGCCGCCGACCGACTCGGTCCCGATGCCGCCGCCGGCGGGGGAGAACCGGCTGAAGACCGGGGCGACGTGGCGCTCGTCGTAGACGGACGCGCAGCTCACCGAGAGGGCGAGCAGGAGGGACGTGAACGCCCGGTGCCACCGCGCCGAACAGATCGGCACCGTCTCAGCGGGGTTTCCCTCGTACGAGCGTTCGTTCGACATCGGCGAAGCAGGGATTGTCGAGTTCGCGGCGGCCGTTGCAAGGTGTCCGGGGCGACTTGCCCGGGCCCGACGGCGGTGGTACCGTCCCGCCGTTCGTGTCAAGAGCGTCTCGCGCCCTCGCCCGAGATCGCGCCGAGCCACGAGCGGCGCGGAACCATGACCACCTTTCTCTCCGGCATCCAGCCCAGCGGGCTGCCGCACGTCGGAAACTACTTCGGCGCGATCAAGCAGCACATCGAGGCGGTCGCGGAAGGCGGTGAGCACTTCTACTTCATCGCGGACTATCACTCGCTGACGACGAGTCGTGACCCCGCCGCCTTGCGCGAGAACGTCCGCGAGACGGCCATCACGTACCTGGCCCTCGGGCTCGATCCGGAGCAGGCCGTGCTCTTCCGGCAGAGCGACGTACCCGAGGTGACCGAGCTGACCTGGCTCCTCTCGACGGTCACGGGCATGGGGCTCCTGGAGCGGGCCCACTCCTACAAGGACAAGCTCGCCCGCGGCATCAAACCGACGGTGGGGCTCTTCACGTACCCGGTCCTCATGGCGGCCGACATCCTCGCCTACGATTCCAACATCGTCCCGGTGGGGAAGGACCAGAAGCAGCACGTCGAGATGGCACAGGACATGGCGGGGTATTTCAACGCCGCGTACGGCGATGTCTTCGTGCGGCCGGAGTGCCGCCTGCCTGCGACCGACACCCTGGCGCGGGTTCCGGGACTCGACGGCGAGAAGATGAGCAAGTCCTACGGCAACCACCTGTGGATCTTCGAGTCGGAAAAGAAGCTGAAAAAGGCCATCGGCCGCATCCCGACCGACAGTCGGCCGCCCGAGGAGCCGAAGGACCCCGACGCGCTCCTCCTCTTCGACTTCCTCGAGCTGTTCCTCGACCCGGAGGAGCTCGCCGGGTGGCAGGAGCGCGTGCGCACCGGCGGCGAGGGCGCGCCCGGCTACGGACATCTCAAGGCCCGGCTCGTCGAGGCCATCGACGAGCGATTCGGACCCGCGCGCGAGCGGCGGGAGGCGCTGATCGCGAACCCGGGCGAGGTCGACGAGATCCTCGCGCGCGGAGCCGAGCGGGCCCGCGTGCGGGCGCGGGCGACACGCGACCGCGCCCTCGCGGCTTGTGGGCTACGGTGACGGCGATCGAGAAACGGAAGCAGCCATGAACCACCGCTCTCCCCGGCACTCACGATGGCTGGCCGCGCTCCTGTTCGGAGCGGCGCTCGCAGCCACCGCGTGCGCATCGACGGAACCGTCCCCCGAGCAGGATGCACAGCCGGTCTCACCGTCGGGGCCGCTCGAGGCGGAGCCGTGGGAGCCGCCGCAGCCCAAGCCGTGGACCGACGAGTTTTACCGTCGTGCGGCGCTCCTCGCGGATCGCATCCACATCGAGGGACCGGCCGGCCTGCTCGAGCACGTCGTGCCCAGCGTGGACGCGCGCGTCTACAGCTACACGGTGAAGGTGATCGCGGAGGGGTTCTTGCAGGTGACGAAGGTCCTCGGCCCCGAATCGCCTCCGATCAGCGTGCAGCTCGACGGCTGGCAGATCATGGCGCTCGAAGAGCTCACGATCCTCGAGCGGGTCGATGACTGCGAGGTCTCGATCGTGGCCCGCGGCGACGCGTACTGGATGGATCCGGCGACGGGCAAGGAAGAGCGGGAGGACGTGCTCCGTTTTTCTGCGACGATCGAGGAGTGAGCGCGCGCTCTCGAACCTCCCCTCGGCTCGTGCGGGCTGCCGTCTCGGTGGGGCTCTGCGCGGCCGCCGCGTGCGGCTCGTCGGGGGTCCGCTGGGAGACGGGCTGGGACTCGGAGTACGGGCGCTTCGATGCCCAATTGCGCGCGGAGTATCGCGCCGCGCGCGACTTCGCCGAGGCCGGCGAATGGGAGTCGAGCTGGGGCCTGCTCGTACCGCTCACCCGCGCCCATCCTTATAACCTGCAATTGGCGGTGGATCTGCAAGAGGTCGAGCTGGAGCTGCTCGCCGCGCGTTCGCCGGCCGACCCGGCGCTCGCGGCCCTCGCGCGCGAGCCGGACCCGGAGGAGGCCCTGCGCAAGGCGTACGCGGAGCGGGCGGAGGCGGACGCCACCGTGGTGAACTTCGTCCTCGCGGCGCGGCTCGAGAGCGACTCCATCGCGTGCCAGCACCTGCTCGACCGCGCGCTCGAACTGGACCCGGGCTGCGCGTGGGCGCACTACGGGCAGGCGCACGCGCTCCTGCGCCAAAGGGGGAAGAACGATCGCTGGCTCGAGGCCGGCGAGGCGCTCGCGCGCGCCCTCGAGCTCGACCCCGGCCACGTGGGCGCCCGCCGGCTCGAGGCCTGGATGCGCGCCCAGGAGGGCGCCGTCTCCGTGGCCGCGAACTACCTGGCGGCCTGGCTCGAGGTGACGCGCGGTGACCCGCGCGTCACGACCGTAGCGCGCATCACGGCGGAGCTCGACCTCGCCCTGTTCCTGCTCCTGGACGGTCGTCCCGCTCGTGCGCGCGAGCTGCTCGCCGGACTCGAGGGCAACACGGTTGCGCGCGGTCGCCGGCTCGCGCTGCTCGCGGCGACGGAGCAGGCGCTGGGCGACCTCTTCGCGGCGCTCGATGCAGCGCGGAGGGCGGAGGGAGCGATGAAGGACGACCTCCTGCCGCACTTGCAGCAGGCGGTGCTCTACGAGTATTGGCTCGAGGACGACGAGGCCGCCGAGCGGCAGTGGCGGAAGGTGACCGAGCTGTCGCGGGGGAATACCGAGCTGTCCGGGCTCCTGCAGGTGCTGCGCGCCCAGGTGATGCTCGAGCGGTACGAGCAGGCGCGGGACGGACCGCCGTGATCGCGGTCGTCAGCCGTGTGTCGCGCGCGGAGGTGCGCGTCGAGGGCGAGGTCGTCGGCGCGATCGAGGCGGGCATGCTCATCCTCCTGGGGGTTGTGCGCGGGGACGACGCCGCGCGTACCAGGCGACTCGCCGAGCGCATCGCGCGCTTCCGGTTCTTTCGGGACGAGGCTGGACGCATGGACCGGTCGATCCTCGAGAGCGGCGGTTCCGCGCTCGTCGTCAGCCAGTTCACGCTCGTCGCCGACGGCCGGAAGGGCCGGCGACCGTCGTTCGAGCGGGCCGCGCCGCCGGAGCTCGCCGAGCCCCTCATCGAGCTGTTCGTCGCCGTCCTCGACGAGTTGGGGGTACCCGTGCGCACCGGTCGGTTCGGGGCGCTCATGGCCGTCGAGAGCGTCGGCGACGGCCCCGTGACCTTCGTCCTCGAGGAACCCGTCCGAGCCGTTGGAAACGCTCCTAAGTCACTTTCCTGAATGGACTTGTGGTTAAGGTCCGAGCTTCGTCCGGACGGTCTCCGCGTCGCCTCCGCTCAGGGACCTAAAGATTATCCGCAACCCGTTGCGATACTTTGGGTTGCGTCGTTCGAGCCGCTCGCGACGGGCGGGCGCTCCGAGGGCTCGCCAGAGGCCTCCACCCGACGCAAGTTCTTGCTTGACACGAACATAATGCAGTTCAACAATCGCCGCGGTCGACCCCGGAGCTCCTCACCCGTGCACCGACCCTCCAGGGGCGCCTCGCCGCCCCCCGCTGACCGCGAATCCGGAACCCCAGCCAGCCTCCGGAGGCCAGCCAGCCGACCTCGCCCATGACCGACTCCGAGTGCAGGACGATCACCAAGAAGGAGCTCGTGAACCGCATCGCGGAGGAGAGCGGCCAGACGAAGGTGATCGTGAAGGAGATCCTGCAGAGCTTCCTGAACGAGATCATCCAGGAGCTCTCGGTGGGGAACCGCCTGGAGTTCCGTGAATTCGGCGTGTTCGAGGTGCGTGAGCGCGCCGCGCGCAAGGCCCAGAACCCCCGGACCCTCGAGAAGGTCTTCGTGCCGGCCAAGCGGGTCGTGAAGTTCAAGGTCGGCCGGACGATGCGCGAGCGCGTCTGCGACGAGCGGCCCGAGGACCTGAGGCCCGAGCCCCAGTCCCAGGGCAAGCCGCTGGAGGCGCCCCCGCCCCCCAAGCCGCCGCCGCCGCCCCAGCCTCCGCCGTCGAAGCCCAACTCGCCGTTCTAGCCCCCCTGCCCTGCCCCTCCGCGGGGCTACTCGAAGAACGAGGCGAGCGCGCGCGCGAGGTGCCCAGGGTCGTGCGCGCCGCACGTCTCGCGCGCGGAGTGCATGGCGAGCTGCGGGTTGCCGACGTCGACCGTGCGGATGCCCAGGTTGGCAGCGGTCAGCGGGCCGATCGTCGAGCCGCAGGCGAGGTCCGAGCGGTTGACCCACTTCTGATACGGGACGTCGGCGCGCTCGCAGGCGAGTTGGAAGAGCGCCTCGGTCTCGGCCTCGCTCGCGTAGCGCAGATTGGCATTGAGCTTGATGACCGGGCCCGCGTTCATGGCGAGGTGGTGCTCGGGGTCGTGCTTCTCGATGTAGTTCGGGTGTGTGGCGTGGGCCATGTCGGCCGAGACACAGACCGAGTCGGCCAGGGCCCGGTGGTAGTCCTCGCGCGTGCCGCCCCGCGCGAGCACGGTGCGCTCGAGAAGGCTCTTCAGCATCGACCCCGTCGCTCCACTGCGCGAGGTGCTGCCGACCTCTTCATGGTCGAAGAGCGAGATGACCGGGACGTACTCCGGCTCCTCGTCGGCGCCCGCGCGCGAGAGCAGCGCTTGCAGGGCACAGAAGCATGAGCACAGGTTGTCGAGCCGCCCGGACGCCACGAACTCCTCGTCCGCGCCCCATAGGGTGGCGGGCGTCGTGTCGTGGCACATGGCCTCCCAGCTCTTGATCTCGTCGGGTCGCACCCGGAGCTCCCGCGCGAGCAGGTCGATGAAATTGCCGGCCCCGCTCGCCTCGAGACCCCACACCGGCGCCATGTGCTGCTGCTTGTCCAGGCGCAGTCCCTTCTCGTGGATCTCGCGGTGCAGGTGGATGGCGAGCTGGGGGACGCGCAGCAGCGGTCGGTCGATCTTGAACAGGTGCGGCTCCAGGCCCTTCTCGCCGCGCACGAAAACGCGCCCCGAGAGACCGAGGTCGCGGTCGAGCCACGAGTTCAGGAGCACTCCCCCGTAGACCTCGATGCCGAGCCGGTTGAACCCCGCCGCGTTGGCGTCCGGCCGCGGCTTCACGCGCAGGTTCGGGCTGTCCGTGTGCGCGCCGACGATCCGGAAGCCCGTGGACGCCTGCGCTGCCTGCGGCAGGGTCCAGGCGACGAGGCTGCCGCCGCGCACGACGAAGTACCGACCCGGCCCGAGCTCCCAGGCATCGATCTCCGCCAGGCGCCGGAAGCCGGCCTTGCCGAGCCGCGCCCCGGTCTCTTCACAGGCGTGGTACGGGGAGGTCGATGCGTCGAGGAACTCGAGCATCTGCCGGGTCGTGGCGAGGTTGGCGTCAGCCATGGAGTGCGCCCGCGCGGACCTCAGACGCGCGCCCCCGCCCGGGCCGACGACCGGACCGCCGTCAGCGCCTGATCGAGATCCGCCGCGAGGTCGTCGACGTGCTCGATGCCGACCGAGAGCCGCACGAGGCCGTCGGCGAGGCCCGCGGCATGGCGGACTTCGGCCGGGATGCTGGCGTGCGTCATCGTCGGCGGCGTCTCGATCAGCGATTCGACACCCCCGAGCGACTCCGCCAGCGTGAAGATCCTCGTGGCGCTCGCGAAGGTCTCGCCCGCCGCCACGCCGCCTTCGAGCTCGAACGAGACCATGCCGCCGAAGCCGTGCATCTGGCGCTTCGCGAGCTCGTGCTGGGGATGATCGGGGAGGCCGGGATAATAGACCCGCTGCACGAGCTCCTGCGTGGCGAGGTGTTCGGCGAGGGCCATCGCGTTCGCGGAGTGGCGCTCCATGCGGATCGCGAGCGTCTTCGTGCCGCGCAGCACGAGGAAGCTGTCGAGCGGAGCCAGGCAGCCCCCGACGGCGTTCTGATGGAAGGCGAGCGGATCGCGCAGCTCCTCGCCGCGGCCGATCAGCGCCCCGCCGATGAGGTCGGAGTGGCCGCCGAGATACTTCGAGAGCGAGTGCAGGACGAGGTCCGCTCCGAGCTCGAGCGGGCGTTGGAGGTACGGCGAGGCGAACGTGTTGTCGACGACGACGCGCGCGCCCCGGGCATGGGCGACCTCGGCCGCGGCGGAGATGTCCGAGAGGCGCAGGAGGGGGTTGGAAGGGGACTCGAGGTACACCCAGCGCGTCGCCTCGGTCAGCGCGGCTTCGATCGCGGCGACGTCGGTCGTGTCGACGAACGAGAACTTCACGCCGTACTTCTCGAACACCTTCGTGAAGAGCCGGTACGTGCCGCCGTACAGGTCGTTCCCCGCCACGACGTGGTCGCCCGGGGCGAGCGTGTCCAGGAAGGCGTTCGTCGCCGCCAGGCCCGAGGCGAAGCACAGCCCCCAGTCGCCGCTCTCGAGGGCGGCGAGGTTCTCCTCGAGCGCCGTGCGCGTCGGGTTGGACGTGCGCGAATACTCGTAGCCCCCCCGCGGTCGGCCGGGGGCGTCCTGGGCGTAGGTGCTCGTGAGGTACACCGGGGTCATCACGGCTCCGTTCGCCGGGTCGGGTCGCTGTCCCGCGTGGATGGCGCGGGTCTCGAAGCGGCCGTGGGCGTTCCTGGGAGTCGGCATGGTGATTCCTTCGATCGTTCGCGCGAGCGGGCCTCGTTCAGGCGGGTATGAGGTGGGAGGGAGTGTAGTGGTGCACCCTGGGTACTTCTAGAATGCCGGACGTGTCGGACACAGCCCTCTCGCCGTTTCCGCGGTCCCCCGCCCGCCACGGTCCTGAGGTGTCGGAATCGGAATCGGGCACGTCGTGAGCCCCGCTCCCGACCCCGAAGCCGCGGGCGGCGACTTCCTCGACCGCCCCGACCGCGATGCCTTCCTCGACCGCCACGACTTCGCGGCGGGCGTGCTGGAGCTCGAGCTCGTGCTCGCGGGCTTCGAGCGCTTCACCTCGACCTCGCTCGGCAAGCGGGCCCTCAGGGAGCTCGCGCCGCGCACGGATGCGGGGGCGCGGGACGCGCTCGCGCGCGCGCGCGAGATGCAGGCGCTCCACAGGCTCGGCGAGCTCCCTTCGCTCGCCGGGGTCACCGACCCGCTGCCCGCGAGCGCCCGGCCGACGCGCGCCCTCGAAGAGCTGGAGCTGGTCGCCCTCGTCAGGTTCCTCGAGGCCTGCGCGCGGCTGCGCGAATGGTTCGCGTCCCGCACGGCGGAGGTGCCCCGGCTGTGCGCCGTCGCCGCGGAGATCCCCGAGCTCGCGGGGCTCCGGAGCGAGATCGGCGCGGTCGTCGACGAACGCGGCCGGGTGCGGAGCGACGCCTCCGACCTGCTCGCGCGGCTGCGACGGGACCTCGGCCAGCTCTCCCGGTCGATCGACCGGTCGCTCTCGGAGCTCATGCAGGCCGGGAGTGTCCGCAACGTGCTCTCGGACGGCAACGTCCACCGCCGCGGCGGCCGGCCGGTGCTCGCCGTCAAGGCGAAGAGCGCGGGGCGCGTGCCGGGCATCGTGCACGATCGTTCCCAGAGCGAGCAGACCGTGTTCATCGAGCCGCGCCAGGTGATCGAGCTCGGGAACCGCCTGGCGGAGACGCGCGCGGACGAACGCCGCGAGGTGGAGCGCGTGCTCCTCCTGCTCACCCGCACGATCCTCTCCGCGGCACCGAGGATCCAGAGTGCCGCGCGCTGCGTGTCCGAGATCGAGCTCGCGGTCGTCGCCGCGCGGTACTCGGAGGAGTACGAGGCGCGGATCGCGCTCCAGCCGGGTGATGAAGGCGCCGCGGAGGGGCTGCTCCTGCGCACGGCCCGCCATCCGCTCCTGATCGAGCAGGCGCGCTCCGGAAGCATCGAGGCCGTCGTGCCCATCGACGTCCGACTCGGCGCGGAGTTCGACATGCTGATCATCACGGGCCCGAACACGGGCGGGAAGACGCTCGCCCTGAAGACGGCGGGGCTGTTTGCGCTCCTGACGCGCTGCGGCCTGCCCGTCCCCGCCGCGGTCGGCACGACGGTGCCCCTCTACGACAGGATCTGCGCCGATATCGGTGACGAGCAGGAGATCAGCCAGAACCTCTCGACCTTCGCCTCGCACCTCGTGCGCATCAAGGCCGGGCTCGACCACTCGACGGAGCGCACGCTCGTCCTCCTCGACGAGCTCGGCGGGGGCACGGACCCCGACGAGGGCGCGGCCCTGGGGGAGGCCGTGCTCCAATTCCTGTGCACGCGCGCAGTCCCGACGATCGTCTCGACGCACCTCGGCAAGCTGAAGGAGTTCGCCTACCGCAACAAGCGCGCCGAGAACGCCTGCACCGAGTTCGACCTCGGCACGCTCGCGCCGCTCTACAAGCTGCACATCGGAACGCCGGGCGAGTCCAGCGCCCTCGCGATCGCGCGGCGCCTCGGGCTGCCCGACGAGGTCGTCGACCTCGCGAGCGAGCGGACCGAGCGCCGCGACGGCGAGCTCGCGCGCCTCATGGAGGACGTCCGCGCGGCCCGCACGGAAGCCGAGCGCGTCCGTAGCCGGGCCGAGAGCCAGCTCGAGCACGTCGAGCAGCGGACGCGCGATCTCGCGGACAAGCACGAAGACCTCGACCGGCGCTCGGAGCTGCTCGAGCAGGAGGCTCAGCGCGGGCTCGAGGAGCGCGTCCGAGACGCCATGCGCCAGCTCGAACTGGCCCGGAAGCTCCTCGATCAGCTCCCGCGCGGGCCCGCCGACGCCATGCGGGAGCGTCTCGACGCCCTTCACCGCCACCTCTCCGGCGCGACGCTGACCGAGCGGCGCCAACGGTTCCTGGCCTCGCTCGCGAAGGGCACCTTCGTGTACCTGCCGCGCTACCGGCAGCGGTGCATCGTTCACAAGGTCGACAAGGCCAGGCGGCTCGTCACGGCCCGTCTCGGGTCGATGAAGGTGCAGGTGTCCTTCGACGAGGTGACCTGGTACGAGTCCCTCTGACCGGCCGCTCTCCGGACACGGTCCACCCGTACCTGAGCGGGAGCAGGCGAAGCCGGGAAAGCAGGGACGGAAGGCAGTTGCACGGGGGTACCCGGGCGGCGTACAAGGTCGTAATGTCCGCACCAGGGGCCCGGCAGACCGACCTGCTGCTCGTCGACAACGACGCGCGCATCCTGGAGCTCGTGGCCTGGTTCCTCGAGCGGCGCGGCTTCTCTGTACGGACGGCGCTCTCGTTCCGCGAAGCGCGCGCGTCGATCGCGGCCCGTGCCCCGGACCTGCTCCTCTCCGACATCGATCTGGGCGCGGAGAACGCGCGCGAGGAGTTGCCGCGGCTGGCGGCGCTCGGGCTCCTGCCGCCGACGCTCGTCGTGTCCGGTTACCTCGACGCGGACCTCGTGGTGGAGCTGGAGGCCCTGCCGCAGGTCATCGGGACGCTCGCGAAACCGTACGACTTCGCCGTGCTCGAGGAGCGCGTGCGGGCGTGCTGCGCCCAGCTCGCCGGGGCCGGGGCCGGGGCCGGCGCGGGAGCCAGCCCGGTCGTCACTGGGGCGGGCGAGGGCGAGGGCGATGTCGAGGACGACACGGACGACGACGGCTGGATCGAGATCGTCCCGCAGGACCCGGCGGCGGGTCGCGCGCGAGCGCCTGCACGCGCGCCCGAGTCCGGATCCGCGGCGGGTCCCATGCCCTTCCGGCTCTCATGAGTGCGGGCACATGACGCGGTTGCAGTGGAGGACCGCGGGGGAGTCGCACGGGATCGGTCTCGTCGCCATCGTCGAGGGTATCCCGGCGGGGCTCCCGCTCGACACGGGTCGCATCGATGAGCAGCTCGCGCGGCGCCAGCGCGGGTACGGCCGCGGCGGCCGGATGAAGATCGAGCGCGACCGGGTCGAGATCCTGGCCGGCACGAAGGGGGGGCTGACCCTCGGCTCGCCCGTTGCGCTCCTCGTGGCGAACAAGGATCACACGATCGAGCAGCTCCCCGTGCCGACCAACCCGCGCCCCGGTCACGCCGACCTCGCGGGGTGTCAGAAGTTCGGGCACCGCGATCCGCGCGCGATCCTCGAGCGCGCGAGTGCGCGCGAGACGGCAGCGCGCGTCGCCGCCGCGGCCGTCGCCCGCCAGGTCTTGGAGGCGTTCGGGGTCGAGATCTTCGCGCACGTCGTCGAGCTGGGGGGCGAGGCCGTCCGCGAGGGGGCCTACGAGGCCGCCGGCAGCGACCGGCACACCCTGCGCGACGCCAGTGATTTCCTCTCCCTGGACCCCGCGGCCGACGTGGCGATGCGCGCCGCGGTCGATCGGGCGAGAGCGGCGGGGGACAGCCTGGGGGGCGTGTTCGAGGTGCGGGCCACCGGGCTGCCGCCCGGCCTCGGGAGCTACGCGAGCGGACCCGAGCGGCTGACCGCGCGCCTCGCCGCCGCGCTCTTCGCCGTGCCTGCGATCAAGGGTGTCGAGTTCGGGCTCGGGTTCGCGGGGGCGGCCATGCCGGGTTCGGAGGTCCACGACCCGATCGTGCACGCGCCCGCGGGGAACCGTCCCTGGGGCCGCTTCGCCCGCTCCCGGAACGGGGCGGGGGGCCTCGAGGGGGGCATGACGAACGGTGCTCCCGTCGTCGTCCGCGCCGCCATGAAGCCCATCCCCACCCTGCGCCAGGGTATGCCGACGGTCGATTTCGAGAGCGGCGAAGCCGTCCAGGCCACCTACCAGCGCTCGGACGTGACCTCCGTGCCGGCGGCCAGTGTCGTGGGGGAGGCGGTGATCGCGCTCGCCTTGACGGAGGCCTTCCTCGACAAGTTCGGGGGTGACTCGATGGCCCAGGTGCGAGCGGCCTTCGACTACTATGTGGAGGAGCTCGGGCGGCTCTGACGGGCTCACGGACGGGAATTCCAGAAGCGGCACGAATTCCCGCGCCAGCCTTGACCGCAAGGTCCGTGCCCGTACGATACGCCGCTCCACTTGCCGCCCGCAGTCCCAGCGGACGGGGGCGACCCGGAACCCGATGTTGGGTCTCGCACGGCGGTACCGCCAGCGTGGCTCAATTGGCAGAGCAGCTGATTTGTAATCAGCAGGTTGCGGGTTCGAGTCCCGCCGCTGGCTCCGCGCCGCGACGAAGGCCGGCACGGTGGAGCCGGAGAGCCCCGGAGGCGCTCCGGTCCGTTCCATGGAAACGAAACCGACTCGAGAGGATGACACGGGAGCGCTGCGCCGCCGTGGTCCGGCCCCGGGCCGCGACCGTGCGACGGACGCGCGCGTTTGGACCGGGCATCACGAGATCACTCCATACCCTGTACTGCGTGGGGAGATTCCCGAGTGGCCAAAGGGGTCAGACTGTAAATCTGATGGTTCCGCCTTCACAGGTTCGAATCCTGTTCTCCCCACCACCCGGTTCCCGCGCCCGGCACAGGTGCTCGGCGGGGAGTCGCTGACCATGGAGTGGCCGCTCGCGACGGGTGCCCGGCACCCGTTCCGGTCCGACCTCCTTACGAACGACGACGCCGGCCTCCAGGCCGAACCTCGAACCCTTGCACGACGCCGAATGGCCGCTGGCCCATACACCGCGGGCGTGCCTCAGCGGGTGTAGTTCAATGGTAGAACGACAGCCTTCCAAGCTGTACACGAGGGTCCGATTCCCTTCACCCGCTCCACGCCTCGCCGGTGACGCCGTCCCGCGCCGTCCCCGCCGCAAGGGGCACGTCCGTCCCAGAGGACGGCGCTCTCGAGTCCACGATCATCGCCCCCCCGCAGGGGGGCGGCGACCTCGCTGCTGTAGCTCAGTGGTAGAGCACTTCCTTGGTAAGGAAGAGGTCATGGGTTCGAGCCCCATCAGCAGCTCCACCAGCGATACAAAGACAACCTGAATCCTGCGCCACGACGGACCGCCCCGCGGTTCGAAACGGGCGTGAACAGCTCCCAGAGAGAACCCGACCTGGGCAACGCCCAAGGAACCTGAAGGAACCACAACAATGGCCAAGGAAGTCTTCGAGCGGACCAAGGACCACGTCAACGTCGGCACCATCGGTCACGTCGACCATGGCAAGACGACTCTGACGTCCGTGATCTGCCGGTATCAGGCCCGCAAGGGGCTGGCCAAGCCGATGGGCTTCGACGACATCGACAAGGCTCCGGAGGAGAAGGCGCGGGGCATCACCATCTCGACGGCCCACGTCGAGTACGAGACCGAGAAGCGGCACTACGCCCACGTGGACTGCCCCGGTCACGCCGACTACGTGAAGAACATGATCACGGGCGCCGCCCAGATGGACGGCGCCATCCTCGTGGTCTCCGCGGCGGACGGCCCCATGCCTCAGACGCGCGAGCACATCCTCCTCGCCCGGCAGGTGAACGTGCCGGCCCTCGTCGTCTACATGAACAAGGTCGACCAGGTGGACGATCCCGAGCTGCTCGACCTCGTCGAGTTGGAGATCCGCGAGCTGCTCGACAAGTACGATTTTCCCGGGGACGACACGCCGATCATCCGCGGCTCGGCGCTCGCGGCCGAGGTCGCTCTCAACGAGGACAAGCCCGACGACGACGAGGCGTTCAAGAGCATCACCGAGCTGCTGGACGCGGTCGACAGCTTCATCCCGCTCCCCGAGCGCGACATCGACAAGCCCTTCCTGATGCCGGTCGAGGACGTGTTCTCGATCAAGGGTCGCGGAACCGTGGGGACCGGCCGGATCGAGCGCGGCATCGTCCATATGGGCGATGCGCTCGAGGTCGTCGGCATCACGGAGGAGATCGGCAAGACGACCTGCACGGGGGTCGAGATGTTCCAGAAGACGCTCGACGAGGGTCGTGCGGGCGAGAACGTCGGCGTGCTCCTGCGCGGCATCGACAAGAAGGACCTCGTGCGCGGGCAGGTCCTGGCCAAGCCGGGCTCCGTGACCCCCCACACCAAGTTCGAGGCGGAGGTCTACATCCTCTCCAAGGAAGAGGGTGGCCGTCACACCCCGTTCTTCTCGGGCTACCGGCCCCAGTTCTACTTCCGCACCACGGACGTGACGGGCTCGGCCAACCTCCTCGGTGGCGCGGAGATGTGCATGCCGGGCGACAACGTCAAGCTCTCGATCGAGCTGGGAATGCCGATCGCCATGGAAGAGCAGCTCCGCTTCGCGATCCGCGAGGGTGGCCGCACCGTGGGTGCCGGGGTCGTCACGAAGATCATCGAGTAATCAACGGGGGAGCCATGGTCCGTACGCCGTCCCTGCGGCTCACGCCCGCTCCCCCCGCCCCATCCGTGTACGAGAGGTCGGTCCGAACATGAAGGTCAAGGAACGTTACGTCTTCCTCGAGTGCACCGAGTGCAGGAACCGCAACTACACGACGCACAAGCGCCTGAAGGCGGCGTACAAGCTCCAGAAGAAGAAGTACTGCCGTTTCTGTCGCAAGCACACGTCGCACAGAGAGAAAAAGCTCTGACCCGAACGGACCCGGACGAGCCCCTCCTCCCCGCGCGCGATCCCACGCCGGAACCCCCGCACAGCACGAACCCCGAGCAGCACACCGATGGCCTACAAGAAAGATCAAGGACGGATGGCGCGCATGGCCGCGTTCTGGTCGTTGGCGGTGCTCATCTTCTACGGGTGCGTGTCCCTGCACACGGAGCTGGCCTCGGACTTCCCGGAGATGGGCCGAGCGCTCGGCGGCTTCCGGATTCCGATCCTCGGGATGGACTTCTCACCGGCGCTCATCGTCGCGGGGCTCGTCCTGGCCACTTCGCTCTGGCTGCTCTACCGCTGGCAGGACAAGCCGAAGAACGCGGACCTGCTCATCGAGACCGAGTCCGAGCTGCGCAAGGTCACGTGGCCTTCGCTGGACGAGGCGATCACGAGCTCGGTGGTCGTGATCATCTGCGTGCTGTTCCTCATGGTCTTCCTCGCGGGCGCCGACTGGTTCCTCGGTCGGGCCGCGAAAGTCATCCTGCTGGGTCACGGTTGATCATGGCGTTCAAGTGGTACTTCGTCCGCTGCCAGTCCGGGCGCGAGAAGCGCATCCGGGACAACGCGACCCATCGCCTGAAGATCACGGGCGCAACCGACGTGATCCCGCAGGTGATCGTGCCGTACGAGCTCGTGACGGACATGAAGGGCGGCAAGAAGCGCACGGTGGAGAGGAAGCTGTACCCCGGCTATCTGATGGTGCAGGCGGACCTCGACGAGCCCGAGAACCCGCGCACGATCAACGCCCGGACTACGCTCCGCGGGATCGATGGGTTGCGCGACTTTCTCGGGCCCCGGGGTGACCCGACCGCTCTCTCCG
>SMVQ01000232.1 GCA_004357655.1 Planctomycetota bacterium | reverse complement strand
GAATGTCCGGCACCGTATCGCCGGGTGTTGGTGCGCGAGTGTCCGGCACCGTATCGGCACGTGCTTCGGCCGGCGAACCGGAGGTCCGTCTCGGCGCTCCGCCTCACAACCGTCCTCGTCGCGCCGAGTCGAGTGCTCGGCCGGGTGGGAGCTGTTGGTGTTGGTGCGCGAATGTCCGGCACCGTATCGCCGGGTGTTGGCGCGCGAGTGTCCGGCACCGTATCGGCACGACACCGTATCGGGGCACCGTATCGCCGCGGCCACGCGGTGAACGCATGGTTCGCGCTGTCCGCCATGTGGTCGATGAGCGCGGGAATCGGCTCCAGGGCGAGCTTGGTCATGCACGCCTGGGCGACGTCCATGCGCTCCGTGAAGGTCGCGTGATGTCCTCACCGTCGCTGTCCCAGCGCGCGCGAGGAGGTAGGCGAGAGTGCGAGGAGCGCGCCGGCGGAGGTGGTTCGGAATCGTCCGTTCAGCGCCGCAGGGTTCTCCTTGGGGGCCCGTCCGAGAATAAATGCCCGGTCCCGGCGAGCCATCGCCGTTCCCGGCGAGGCGCGCCGACGACCGCGTATCCTCTGCGGTACGCCAAGGCGGAGCTACGCAGCCGGGGGCCGCGAGGGCCGTCCAGAATGGGGACTCGTTTCTGCGCGGGCCCCCAGCCCAAGACGAGCAACCACGTTTACCGCCGCCACTTCACCCACTCGTGGCGCGAATGCGTCGGTCGATCGCAGCCCAGTTCACGTGCTCGATGAAGCCCTCGACGTAGTCGGCCTTCCGGTTCTGGAAGTCGATGTAGTAGGCGTGCTCGTACATGTCGATGACGGCGAGCGGCACGCCGAACCACAAGGGACCGTCGCTGTGGGAGTCGGTGGCGATGTTGTAGAGCCGGCCGTTGACCGGATGCCAGGCGAGCACGGCCCACCCCCGTGATGACAGCGCGGCGGCGCGGAAGTCATCGACCCATCCGTCCACCGAGCCGAACCGCGCCGCGAGGGCCTCGTTCGCAAGCTCCGTCGGGTCGGAGTCAACGGGCGTCATGTTGTCGAAATAGAGCTCGTGCAAGATCACACTGTTCGCCTTCGAGGCGAGGGCCCGCGGGTCGCCGGTCACCGCGGCGTCGAGCTGCGTGAACTTCTTCAGCGCACCGCCATAGTGCGAGTCATGGTGCCAGCGAACCTGCTCCTTCGAGAGGAAGCCCGGGAGCTCCGAGTAGGCGAGCGCCTGCGGCTTGCCGGTCACCAGTCCCGATTCGCCGACTTCCTGCAGCTTCGGCGCGTGCAGCAGCCCCGCGCCCGCGGCGCCCGCGGCGCAACGTAGTAGATCTCGTCGTGACGGTCTCATGGACTCTCCTGTTGGATGGGGCGTACAGACTCACCCGTGGCACTCGTTCCGCTCGGCGCCATTCTAGCCCTGATGATTCACGAATCAGCACTCAGAGCGCGCCTGCTCGGCCCCTGCCGGCACTTCTCACGCACCGGCGTCCAGGGCGACCGGCACAGGTCATCTGCGGGGCCGGTACGCGCAAGAGTATGGGCCGGAGCTGAGTTGAAGCACTTTGGGCACTTCTTCATGAATGACCCGGGCTAGTCTGTCCGCCGGTCCGCGCACTCGGAGCACCGAGCGGTCGACCCGCCAACTCCGATGGGAACACTCCAGGATCGTGCTGAGCAGATACTCCTCTCCGCCTCGGAGCTGGAGGAGACCGAGCGCGACGCCTACGTGAACGAGGCCTGCGGCAGCGACCCGGAGCTCGCGCGGCATGTCCGCGAGCTCCAGGACGCAGCCCGGACGCGCTCGTGAGATGACGACCCCGTCGCGCGCCTGGCGCGCGCGCTCGCGGGGCGCTACGAGATCATCGCGGAAGCCGGACGCGGCGGGATGGCTGTCGTCTACCGCGCGCGCGACTTGCGCCACGACCGGGACGTCGCACTCAAGGTGCTCGCGCCCGAGCTCTCCGCCGCCGTAGGCTCGGAACGCTTCCTGCGCGAGATCCGCATCGCGGCGAGCCTCCAGCACGCGAACATCGTTGCGCTCTACGACTCGGGCGAGGCCGACGGACGGCTCTACTACGCGATGCCGTTCCTGGAAGGCGAGACCCTGCAGAAGCGCATCCAGCGCGAAGGGCCGCTGCCGCTCGCCGACGCGCTCGCCATCGCGCGCGAGGTGGCGGAGGCGCTCGACTACGCCCACGCGCAGGGCATCGTCCACCGCGACATCAAGCCCGGGAACATCCTCTTTCTCAACGGGCGGGCCATGCTCGCCGACTTCGGCCTGGCCACGGCCTTCGCCGGTGGTGACGAACAGAAGCTGACGCAGTCCGGGGTGATGCTCGGGACACCGGCGTACATGAGCCCCGAGCAGGCGACGGGCAACGGGGCGGACAGCAAGAGCGACATCTACAGCCTGGGGTGTGTCATCTACGAGATGTTCGCGGGGGATCCGCCCTTCGCCGGTACGAACGTGCAGGCGATGCTCGCGCGCCACGTCTCCGATCCAGCGCCGCCGATCCGCAGCGTGAGGCCAAGTCTCCCGCGGGGCGTCGACGCCACGTTGAGCAAGGCGCTGGCCAAGGTGCCCGCGGATCGTTTCCAATCGGCGGCTCAGATGGTCGCGGCCTTGAGCGACGAGCGCACGCCGACTGCGTCGCGCACGCTGCGTCTCGTGGGTGCCGGCGCGCTCGCCGTCGCAGTTGCGCTCTGGTTCATCCAACCCTGGGCGCCCAGCGGCAAGTTGAGCCCGGGACCGACGGCGCGCATGACCTCGAGGGGCGGCCCCGAGTACTCCGGCAGCATGTCACCGGACTCGGAGTACCTCGCGTACAGCCACACGCGCCGGGGCACCATGGACATCTACGTGCAGGCGCTTCCAGCTGGAGCGATGGTGCCACTGACCGAGGGCGAGGGCGATGAGCTCCTGCCGCGTTGGTCCAGGGACGGAAAACAGATCGCCTACGTACGCGGGAACGGCCGCGATTGCGATGTCTACACGATCTCGTTCGCGGAGCGCGTCCCGACCATGTTGATCGAGACGCACATCCCTCCTATCCACTCGTTCTGGGATGCGATGCAGGCGCTCGGCACGAGCCCGTGGTCGCCGGCTGACGAGCGCCTGCTGTTCTCGCGCAGGCTCGAGACGGGCGAGCTGGCGATCTTCCAGGTCGAGCTTCAGAGCCGGGAGTTGCGGCAGCTCACCGCGCCGACTCCGGGCGCCCACGACCTGGCCGCGAGTTTCTCGGAGGACGGCGAGTGGATCGCGTTCACACGTTCGCACGGAGGAGTCCAGGAGATCTGGCTGCTCCCCGCGGCGGGCGGTGCGGAACGTCGGCTCCTGTCCCAAGGCCCGTTCAGCGACCACGAGCCGGGCTTCCTGCTCGATGACGAGTACCTCGTCTTCACTTCCGACCGCGGCGGCATGGACAACCTCTGGGGGGTGCACATCGCCACGGGCCAGCTCAGCCAGCTCACCTTCGGTGGCGGGAAGGACTGGTACCCCAACGTCGCCGCGGACGGCAGGGTCATCTACTCGCGCTGGAGCCATCAGACGGACCTCTATCGCGTGAACGTCGCCACCGGCGAGAGCATCCAGGTGACCGACTATACCCAGGACAACTTCGTGGGCCGCTACGCGCCGACGGGCGACCGCATCGCGTACCAGTCGACGCGGACCGGGAAGTCGGAGCTCTGGATCGTCGATCCGGTCACGGGCGACGAGCTGCTGAACCTCACGAAGAATCCAGAGTTTCTGGACGTACTACCGGCCTGGTCGCCGAACGGTGAGGAAATCGCTTTCCTCTCCGATCGGGCCGGCTCGCTGAACATCTGGGTCGCGAACTCCGACGGCACGGGCCGCCCCGAGCAGCTCTCCGACGAGGAGATCCACATCCCGAGCAAGGTGTGGGCCGTGAGCCTCAGCCTGCGCTGGACGCCCGACGGCCAATCGATCGGCTACATCGTCGCGGACGCGCAAGGCCCTTCGCTGTGGACAATAGATCGCGTGGGTCCCACGAACACGCAGTCGCTGTATCCCAGCGTGCTGCGCTTCGACTGGTACTTCGATCGACACCGAATCGTGTACACGACGCTGAGCGCGGAAGGCATGGAGCTGCGGGCCGCCAATCTGGAGACGCAGGCTGACGTCCTGCTCTGGGCGGGCCCCCACAGCGAGATGATCCTCGCCCCCGACGGCATGGCCGTCGCCTTCGTGCTCTCGGCCAGCCACTTCAACCAGAGCTTGTACCTGCTCGAGCTCGAGCCCCCGAATGCCGCGGACGGGCTCCCGCGAAGCCGGGGTGAACCCAGGCTGATCACGGGCGGCCAGGGCCTGTGGCACGTTCACAACGGAAGCTGGTCCCCGGACGGCGAGTGGATCGTCTACACGCGGGACGTGGACGACGGTGACATCTACTCGCTGACGCTGGAAGAGGATTGACCACCAGGCTCGGCGGGCGGCTGGGAGGTGTTCGCCGCGCAAGTCTTCTATCCGGACGAGTACAACGGCTGCTTCGCCGCCTGCCCCGACCCCATCGACTTTCGCTCGTACTGCCTCGTGAACATCTACGAGCACGAGGACGCCTACTGGACCGAGGGCCCGTTCGCGCGCATCGAACGCCCCGCGCACCGCGACGGGCTGGGGCGGATCATGCTCTCCTATAGGAGCGCTACGCTGCTCGTCCTGCTCGCCGAGGCCGTCTTGATCGTCCTCGCAATTCGCCGACGACGGGGAGCCACTCGCCTGCGCATGACGGCGCGGGCGTTGCGGGCGAGCGCCAGGGCGGCCCGTATCTGATTGCGCCGAGGCAAGTCGCGAGGCAGGTTCACTCCGGCTTCGCTGAGCTCGACTCGTTCGCCGGGCTCCAGCGCCGCGGGTCGTGTCGCGCTCCCGGCGTCCTACGAATCGCGGGCTCGTGCGACGAAGAGACGTTTCTGCCTGGCTGTCCCTGGAGTGTCGTCCACGGACCAGGGCCGGCCGGAGGATCACTTGTAAGGCGACACTCGAGCGGCCTCGAAGAGGTGCTCGGCGCGCTCGCCGCTCTTCGTTCCGGAGTGCTTCTTCGCCAGCCTTGCAAGCTGCCTGACGAGGACGGACTTCGAGCCCTTGGCGTAGAGCTTCTGCTCCAACTTGGCGAGATCCTTGGCCGCCTTCCATTCCGCCCGCAGCGACTCGTCGTGCAGAGCCGCACTCAGCTCGGCTTGCTGGGATGCCAAGGACGCTTCGGAGGCGAGTTGTCCCTCGAGCTGGGCGAGCGCTTCCTCGGCCTGCAGCAGGAAGCCGTTCTCGATCTGCCACGCGGCGCGCCGGAGGCGTCGCTCGACGCGCGCGCGGAACACGTCCAGGGTTGTTCCGGCGGCCGCCGCTCCTGTCCCGTCGCTCTCCGGGTCGGCAGCCAACGACAGAGCCAGGTCGAACGCCGCTTCGATGCGCCCTTGCGAGAACAGGTCCCAGGCCTGGGCCAGGCGCGCCGGATGGTCCGCGGGTCCACGGCGCCGCCGTTCGACCTCACCGCGCAACTCGTCCTCGATCGCTTCCACCAGTTCGTCGCGAAAACCGAGCTCGTAGGATTCCGTCGTACCCTTGAGCAGGACGACGCCCTCGCTCGAGAGCAGCACGAACTGCGGCAACGCGCCCTTCAAGCCGACACGACAGGGCGACTCCGTCGTCCACATGGCCCGACCCCCGAGCCACTTTTTCTTCAAGGCCAGGCTCGTGACCAGGAGATCGGTCGCATCCTTGACCTCGACGAACAGCACGGTGAGATCGTCACCGTAGGCTGCCTGCCACACGAGCGCCTCGCGCATCGTGTCGTCCAACGCGGCGGCCTGGGTGCCCCAGAACTCCAGGAGGACCGGCTTCCCGCGCAAGTCCTCGAGACTCGCCGTGCCCATGCCGTTGAGCAAGGGTCTTTGAAACTCGTAGCGCGGGACGTCGGCGACTTGGACGCCCTGCCGCAGCGCAGTCGGCGTACCGGTCCACGGGCCGAGGCAGGTGAGCAGTAGACACGTGATGCTGGCGATCATCTGGATCCTCTTGGTTCGAGAAGTAGGTCGAGGGGTGGTCCGATCACACCCTGATGGACGATCAGAACGCCATGGGCCACGAGCTTCTGCGTACCGGCTTCGACCTCGTACACGCCCGCGAGCAGGTCGATCGTCTCGACGAACGGGAAGTCCGGCGCATTGACGGTACGAAGGACCCTGCGCTCGAGGAGTACGTCACCGGACTCGGTACGGACGAGGAGCCGGAGCCGCGCGGGGTCGCGCGCGCCTTCCACCGTGTGGAAGCGCAGCGTACACGCGGTGCCGGGCTCGAGCCGCAGCTCGACGGGCTCGACTACGTGCTCGCGAACGCGAACGCTCTGGATGCTCGGCGCGAAGCCCGCCGCAAAGGCGCGTACCGTGAGGACGCCCGCGTTCACGGGGAGCGTCAGCGGCAGGTGGCGCTCGGGCTCGGCCAGCCGCAGGTCGTGGACGAGCCGGCCCTCCGCGTCGAGGATGTTCAGGCCCAGATCGAACAGTTGGCCGGACATGGCCGGCGGAAAGCGCAGCCGAAGGGAACCCGCCGGCTCGAGGCGGATGCGACCGAGGTCCAGCACCTGATGGGGCGCGAGCGTGTGCTCCGCTCCGATCGGCAGGTCCGGATGCCCGGCGATCCGCAGGGCGACCCGCCAGACGCCCGGAGGGCAGGCGTGCGTGCGGAAGGTCCCGCCGGCCCCGCGCTCGACGCCCAACTCGAGCGTCCAGTCGTCGCCAACCCGTTCCAGGCGTACGCCCTTCAGCGCCGCAGCACTTCCGTCCGCCTCGGTCACGACGCCCGTGATCCTCGCACTCGGGCGCAGCCCCGCTCCGACCCGGATGATCGTCTCGCCGTCACCCGGCCGCACGCGAAGGTCGCGGACCAGCGTGACGTCACCCTCGGCGACCCGGAGCGCGTACGCGTGTTCCCCCAGGCCGAAGATCGTGAACGCGCCAGCCTCGTCCGTGATGGTGCCGATGGAACGCCAGTCGTTCAGCCTCCTCGCCCGCACCGAGAGGCCCGCGAGCCCCGTTCCGTCCGCGTCGAGCACGCGACCGCGCAGGTCGGTGCCGGGCGTCAAGCTCACATCGTGGACGAGCTCGCGCTCCCCGCCGCCCACGAGCACTTCTGCGGCGCGTCCCCTCCGGCCGCCATCGACGGTAATCCAGCAGTAGCCCGCTTCGATCCCACGGAGCCGGTAGCGCCCGTTCGGATCCGTGCGCGTTCCGATGGCATGGGGCGGGTCGGGCGCGGCGGTCCAGTGTCGGCGCGCGGCCCAGACCAGGACGCCTTCGAGCGGAGCGCCGCCGGCGTCCGTGATCGTGCCTGTGACGGTCAAGCCCCGCTGGAGACGGACGTCGACTCGCACCTCATCGTGGCCGCGAACCTCCACCTCACCCCGCCACGGGGCGAGACCCGCCGCGCGGACAAGCAGCCTCCGGGATCCCGGGCGCACACCGAAGACGCGGAAGCGACCGCTCGCGTCACTACGGGCGTGGACGAGTGGCAGGGAGCTGGTGAAGCGCCGTCCGTCCGGGAGCGACGTCTCCGTGCTGCCGACGTCGAGCAGGATCGCAGCGGCGGCGATCGGGGCCCCGTCCGGGCCCGACACCACGCCGGAGACCGAGCCGCCCTCCCCGGCGAGCACCAGGCGCATCTCGAGCTCGGTCCCTCCGCGTTCCCGCAGCGAGTAGGCGGGCGACGGAGAGTGTCCTGCGGCGCGCGCGCCGACCGTGCGGGCCGCCCCGATCGTGCTCAGCCGAAAGGCCCCGCGTTCGTCGGCGCGCACGACGAACTCGTCGGCAACCGTCGATTGCACGAGACGATCGACCGTGATCGACCGTGGTGGGGAGAGCGAGAGCCACACGCCCGCGTGGGGCACCGGCGTACCGCGGGCGTCGACCACGACACCCGAGAGCGCAGGCCCCGGGGGCAGATGGAGTGTGACGCTGGCGGTCTCCGACGCCGAGACGTTCACCGCCATCGCCCCCCCGAGCGCCGGCGCGACGACCCACTCGCCCGGCGACAGGCCGTCGAGGGTCAGGCGGCCGTGCCGTCCGGTTCGCACCCGGAAGACAGGTCGGGAGGGATCGAGCGCATCGGCGTGACGCACCTCCACGAAGAGTTCCGCAGCCGGCGTGCCATCGGAGTCCACGATGCGCGCCAGCAGCGAGCCGCTCAGCGCGGCCTCGTCGTCTGCCGCGCTCGAGAGGGACGCGGCACCGATCGCCGCGCGCCTCGTCGCACGGTCCGGGACCGGGAGCTCGGTGCCCGTGGGAGCCACATCCGCAACGGCCGATTCTTCCAGCGCCGCGCGGGTCACCAGGGCGGGCACGGGTTCGGCATCCCGCACCAGGATCGCCCGCAGTCCGAAGCCCCCGGCGACGATTGCGGCAGCAAGGATAGCGGCCTTTCCAGCGGTGGCGACGAGCGGGGTCGGCGGCGTCCTCGGCTCGATCGAGGCATCCCGTTCGAGCAGCGGGAGCAGCGCGCAAATCCAGTTTCCGCCATCCACGCCGAGCCGCCGCTCGAGCACGCGCTGCAGCATCCGGAGTCCACGCTGCACGCGCGCCGCGACGGTCGGAACCGGCGCGTCCATGCGCACCGCAATCGCCTTGAGGGAGAGGTCCTCGTAGTAGCGCAGGAGGATCGTCGCGCGATACGGCTCCTCCAACTCGTGCACGGCCTCCGCGACGGCGAGCTGCGTCGAGATGCCCTCCACGACCTCCGCCGTCGAAGGTGTGCGCTCCGCCTTCGCGGCGATCTCCTCGTGAGCGCGCCGCCGTCCCTCCGAGCGGCGCGCCTTGAGCACCGCGTTGCGCGTCGCACCCGCGAGCCAGCCGCGCAGCGGTGAGCGTGACGTGCGCGTTCGCCGCAGCGCCGCGAGCCAGGCCTCCTGGCCCGCGTCATCGGCCAGAGCCGCATCGCGCACCAGGCCGCGTGCGAGGCCGCGAACCCAGCTCACGTCCGCGAGGAGGACTTCGACCGTGGGAGACAGGGGAGACGTCATGGCTTCTGCTAACCACCGCGCGCCAGCGGTCACCCTTTCGGAGGCGTGAGCGGGAAGACGCGCGTCATTCCGGCCAGGTGACCGTGCTCGACGATCCGTCCCACCGCGTCGATCGCGAGGGCGCTCGAGGACTCCTCGCCGGGCAGCGTGTACAGGTCGAACAGGGCACCCTCCGGCCGGGGAGAGACGTGGCAGGCCCACCCGGTGCCAACGGTCCGATCGGTGCTCGGACGCCCCAGCACCAGGCCCGCGTCGACGATCGCTGGCGGCAGGGGAAGATGCCGAGCGAACGGGGCCGGAAGCCGAATGGCGTAGAGTGCGACGGACTGGGCTGGCGCGACTGCGGGCGCGCTCCCCAGGCCTGCGGTGAGGGCGATCGCTTCGCAGCGGGTAGGGCAGTGAGGCTGTTGCACGGGGCTCCTTGGGCGAGGGGATGCCGGCGCGAGGCCACGGCTTCCATACTCGAGTTCCCCGCGGCCACCGCAATTCTCACGGAAACCGAGAGTAATGGAGGCTTGCCGAAGGATTCCGAACCCCTGTGGCATTCCAGAGCCACCCGTGCCCGCCTCCGAGATGAACTCGACCGAAGCCTGGCTATGGGCCCTCGCGCGCCGGCTGGGGCATGATTCCCAGGCCGGCCGGATCATGAAGGCGTGCCACGTCCCGACGAGGTCGTCGGGATACGTGGCCAGTGGGGTGGGTCCATGGTTCAGCAGATATGTCGAGCCACTTGGACGCCCCTCGTTGCGTCGCACCTCCTCCGAGTATCCAACATCATGCTGCGCTCGGGCGACTTCACAGGAACGCCTTGCTACATCTGCCCCGAGCAGCTCGCGGGGGCGGCGCGTGGGGTCGACGCGCGCACCGACGTCTACTCGCTCGGAGTCACGCTGTACGAGTCGTCGGTCCTGTTCCGGCCGTTCGAGGGCACCGGTGCGGTGCAGGTGCTGAGAGCGATCCAGGCCCGCGAACCGATTGCGCTCCGACTTCGGAAACCGCTCGCGACGCGCTCCAGAGCCTCCTGGAATAGATGCTCCTCCGAGCCCGCCGCGAGCCCTCGGTGCCGTGCCCGGAGTGAGCCCGGCGCCGGAGAGCGCCGAGCCCAACCCACGGGTGAGCGTCCGATCGCTACTGCAGACTGTAGATGGCCATGAGGCCCCTATCCATGGCCCCGGCCTCGATGGAGGGCGCGTCCCGGCGCAGGAACAGGATCAGGACGTCATCGAAGAGGACGTGCGGAGCCCCGGCGAGAGTGAGCTCGGCCGACAGGGCCGCCGCGATCTCCACCGGGGTTGCGCCCGGCAACGGGAAGACCGACACAACGATGTCGTCCCCGCCGAAGACGACCTCGCTCTGCCCGCCGAGCCCGTGAACGCCCGTGGCGAGGCCTTCGACGCGGAAGATTCCAAGGCTCTGCTGCGGCACGACGTCGACCGCCGGCACGCTTCCCGTCGCAGGCCACTGCAGGGCGGCGGCGGAGCCGGGGTTACGCACTTTCGTCCAGGAATCCCGCTGACCGGTCTTGTCCTTCGCCTTCACGGAGAGCATGCCGTGGCCGCCCTGGGGCACCGTTGTCGGTTGGACCGTGATCACGTTTCCCACCGAAGCGGCCGAGAGCCCGTTACTCGAGTCGGCGTTGATCTTCGCCGCGAGCTCGGCCGCTTTCTGCTCACCCGTGGCAGGCACGCTGAGATCGAGCGTGATCGTCGTATGGGTGTCCGGTCCGTTGGGGTCGTGGAGCTTGAACGTCACCCTGTAGGTGCCCGTGTTCGTCGCGTTCGACAGACCCGAGGTGTAGTAGTTGTAGCCAGCCGGGACGGCCGGTGTGGTGCCTGCCTGAACGAATGAGGAAAGGGCGAGGATGATCGCCCCGAGTATGGCTCTCTGCATGGTTGCCTCCTGTACTTGTGCGTAGGAATGGGTTGAGCCCGCATGTCGCCCGCGAGCCCGCATGGGGCCCGCACGCGTGGAGCAAAGACCTCCCCCAGCGCGATCCAGTTGCGCCGATTCCGGCGGAATATCGAGGACTGGCGCCGAGCGGGGCGGGAATCCTCACTCGAACACGACTTCCGACCGCGACTCGAGCACGGTCTGGGCGTCCCGACGACCGACATCCTTGCCGTCGACGAAGAACCGCACGCGCACCTGCCCGGGCGGCACCCAGAACTCGGAGCGCGTCCCGCGTGTGACACCGCCGGCGGCGAGGACTTCGCCATCGAGCAGCACCTCGACGGTCGCGGACGCCGCGTGCCCCTCGTAACCGACGACCCACCGGGCGGCTGGCTCGAGTGTCAGGACGATGCCATCGACGAGGACTCCGGGTCGCACCTCTAGGCCGCGTGAGACCACGACGCGGCCGTCGTCCGTGCGGGCGGTGAGGTCGTAGCGACCGTCGTGCATACCGTCGACCTGAAACGCGCCCCGGGGTCCGGACCAGACGATGTCCTCCACCCCCGTCCTGCCGCGGTCGAGGCGCCAGACGCTCACTCGGGCCGCGGCGGAGGCCGCGCCCGCCGCATCGACGACCCGGCCCCGAATGATCCCCGCACTCACGAGACGGAGGGCGAGCTCCTGGGCCCCTGCGCGCGCGGGTACCCACTCGGACGCCAGCGAGCCGCTCCAGGCGGAGGCGGATCGCGCTCGACCGGAGGTCGAGTTCGCCGAGCTCGACCGCATCGTCCCGGCGGCCGACGTCATCCCTGATGACCCGCGCTACCCGATGCAACCCGAGCACCGCCAGATCGGCTCGCCGGCCGCGTGGGGGATCACGCCCGGCGCCCAGACCGTGACCATCGCGATCCTCGACACGGGCGTCGATGGCAACCGTCCCGACCTCGTCGGGCACCTCGTCCCCGGCTGGAACGCCTACAACGGCAACTCGAACACGAGCGACGTCCACGGCCACGGTACCTTCATGGCGGGTATCGCCGGCGCGGTGGGCAACAACGCCCTGGGCGTCAGGGGCACGGCGTGCAGCTGCAAGGTGATGACGATCCGCATCAGCGCCCCGGACGGCACGGGGAGCTGGTCTGCGATCACCGAGAGGCTCGTATGGGCGGCCGACCACGGCGCTCGCGTGGCGAACATCAGCTACTACTCGGTCTCGACGAGCTCGTCCGTCACCTCGGCTGCGCAGTACTTCCAGAACCGCGGCGGAGTCGTCACCGCCGCGCCCGGCCACACCGGCCCGGTCGAGAGTCGCGCGGAGAATCCCTGAGTTGGACCGCGGTGCTCGACTCGGCCTGGTAGCCTCATTCCTGCCCTCGTTGCGGCGGCGTGCAGCGAGCCCGAGGGGGGCGCCCCGTCGCTCGCCGGCACTCTCGCCGGCGGACGGACGGCAGGGACCCTCGCAGCCAGGGGCGACGCAGCGCTGAATCGATCGAGCCGGGGTCCCTCATGAAGGAGCACCCGGAGCGCTCCTACTCGGCCCCTGCCGGCACTCTTCGCGCACCGGCGTCCTCCCCGTCGGCTCCGCGGGGACGTCGAAGGCCCGGGGCGGCCGGTAGGTTCTGTCAGCGGCGTGCCTGGCGCTCGCGCGCGAGGACGAGCTCGGCGCCCTCGGGGAGCTCGTCGTCTTCGACGCGGCCGTTGCCGTCGAGATCCCAACGCTCGACGAAGCCGTCGGCGGTCACGTCGACACCTTGTTCGGCGGCGAGGCGGACGCGGTATTGGATCTCGCGCAGGTCGACGAAGCCGTCGCCGTTGCGCTCCATCTCCCGGAAGAGATCGGGGCGCTTGCGCAGCTCGCGCTGGCTCAGGCGCTCGTTGTGATCCGAGTCGAAGGCAGCGAGCACGCGTTCGGCCGTGATCACAGGGGGGAGGCCGGTGCGGTTCGGTTGGCGCGTCGGCCACTCGGTCATGGCGCCCACGAAGCCCCACTCGCGTTCCCACGGCGTCGGTTCCACGCGCAGTTGGACGTGACCGCTCGCGTCGATGTCGAGCGCACGCCAGTCGCGGTCCTCCACCACGAACTCGCGCAGGCTGATCGAGCCGCCGTCGTTCAGGTCCTTGCGATCGAAGCGCGCGAGGGCGGAGTGGTCGCCGTAACGGAGCTGCCTGAGGTTGCCGGGGTGTCGCGAGAGCTCGGCGAACGAGAGCCGGTGGTCGTCGTCGAGGTCGAGGGCCTCGAAGAAGGCGGCGGTCAACTCGCGCCGGTCCAGCTTGTCGTCGTCGTCCCGGTCGAACTCGTAGGGGTTCACGCCGTCGAGGAGGCGCGCGAGGTCGCCTTCGGAGTCCACGCGCGTCGCGAGGAACACCGGCGGCGGACCCTCCGCAACGGCGGTGTCTCGGCCGCCGAAGTAGCCGCCCATGAGCGCCGTCTCGAGCAGGGTGACGCGCCCGTCGCCGTTGCGGTCGATGTTCGCGCCCCCGGCCTTCGCGTACTCCGAGCCGGTGAGGAGTCCGCTCCGGTCCTCGTCGTACTGGGCGAAGAACTTGCGTGCCGTCACGCCCGGCGACTCGTGCAGGGCCGCGTCGTTTTTTTCGAGCGTCCCGAGCGCCTCCGCCGAGACGTCGAGCAGGCGCTCGATCTCGGCGCGGTACAGCCACCGCGACACCGGGTGACTCACGTCCTTCAGACGCCGGCCGCCCGCGTCGATCATCCGGTCGAGCGGAAACTCCTCGATGGCGACCACGTAGGTGTTGCGCAGGGCGGAGAAAACACCGAGCTGGTTCAGCTCCTCCGAGATGGAGGCGTCGGTCGCGTACACCCCGAGCTCGCCCGGCGTCAGGAGGATCTGCTGGAGGAACGGCGGGTTGTAGACCGCGATCGGCGCGAGCATCTCGGTCGAGAACCCGGCCGCGGTGCGGCCCACGAGGCGTATCCGCTCCGGGTTGGTGACGTCGATCGAGCGCACGAACGACCGCCGCCGGCCGTTGCCCGCCGAAAGCTCCTCGAGCAGGTAGACGTAGTCGCGCTCCACGGTGCGCGCGCCGCCCTGCGGACTCGCGACGTCGACGTGCGACAACAGCGCCAGGCCGCGGTATTCGGGGGAGTTTCTGCGGCGCGCCACCGTCCGGCGGTCGGGACGCGGCCACAGGACCTCCGGGTGCTTCGGCTCGGTCACGTCGAACAGCATGAGGCCCTCGAGCTCGTCGACGACGGCGCAGAGGTTGCGCGCGCTCGAGCGCGAATCGAGCGGCGCGCCGTCCGGACCGGCGCGCGGCCGGCTGTACTGGAACAGGACCGCGACGTCGATCGCCATCGCGACCGAGCCGCGTGCGCGCTGCATGTCGATGCCCGCCAGGAAGCGCGGGGCGATCGGGGCGCGCACGTCGACGATGGCGAGCCCGCCGGGACCGTCCGCGACGTACGCGTAGGGCCACTGCAGGGTGACCGCGTGCGCGTCGAACATGGGCACGAGCCCCACGAGTCGGATCTGCTCTGGCTCGGACACGTCGTAAATGCGCAGGCCGCCGATTCCGTCCGCCGAATAGAGATAGTCCCCCGCAAGCTCCAGCCCGCGCGGTCCGATGGACTCGATGAACGCGACCCGCCGGGGAGTCGTGGGATCGCGCACGTCGATCACGTGGATCCCGCGCCCGCCCTCGGCCGCGTAGAGATAGCGCGCGTGACCTTGCAGGGGATCGCAGTCGATCACGAGGTCGACCACGTCGGGGAGCACGATCTTCGCGAGTGGAATCGACGCGGACAGGTTCGTGCGGTTGAGGGCCACGACCTCGATCCCGCGCCGGTCGGCGACGAACGCGAGCTGGCGCGCAAGGCGGAAGTTCGCGGAGCCCATGCCCCAGGTAGTCGAGGTCCGGTGGCACTCCACGCACGAGCGCGCGGTCGGGCGCACCGAGTGCAGTTGGTGGTGCACCATGGTCATGCCGGAGAGCCCCGCGGCGGTCACGGGCATCACCTGGTCGAGCACCCGCTTGCCATCCTTGTCGTCGACCGAGCCCATGGTCGAGAAGCCCGTCAAGTAGGGCGCCACGCGGCCGGCTTCGTTGAGCCCGGCGTAGAAGCTCTTCCAGGTGGCAAAAACCTTCTCCTGCGTCGTGACGCGGCCCGGCGTCCGCATCCCGGAGAGGAGGTCGAGCTGCGAGAGCGCCTCGTTGCGCTGGAAGTGGAAGCCGAGGAAGTTTGCGTTCCACCCGGCGTGGCAGGTGTAGCACTCGACCTGGCCGTGCTCGCCCGTCATCGCCCGCTCGGCGTCCTCGTTGTAGTCGATGTGCCCCGGGTCGAGCACGTCGACGACCTGCTTGACGCGGTGTACTTCGCCCGAGACCTTGCTGCGCAGGAACACGTCGCCCACTTCGTCCAGGAAGAGGTGCTCGAGCGGCGTGCCGCGTTCGGTCTTCAGGGTCGAGCGCGCGGTGAACGTGCCGTGACAGGCCTGGCACGAGATCTCGACCGCGTGCTCCATCTGGCCGTGCAGCTGCCCGTCCCCCATCACGTCGCCGAGCGTGTGGCAATCGATGCAGCTCATCCCGCGCTCGTGGTGCACGTCGGGCGGGCAGATCTCGTTGTCGTCGAGGTAGAAGACGCGGTTGAGCAGCGAGTCCGTCGTACCCGGGATATCGGGTCCGCCCGGCGCCCCGGGGGGGAGCTGCGAGAGGCCGCGAAAGTGCAGGCCGATCGAGGCGTCCCCGTAGTGGCACGAGGTACACGTCTCCGTGCCCGGCGCGCGCGTCATCGCGTGCCGCCAGGGGTGCCCCGGTTCGTTGCGCACCGCGGCGCGGTCGGCCGTATCGGTGAGGCCGTCCAACGCGTAGCGCACGTGACACGCCGCGCAGCCCTGGCCGCGGTAGTCCCCGTCCTGGCCCGTGCGGCCGCGGACGGCGCGCCCCTCGGACCAGAGGTGACACTGCATGCACTCCTTGCGCGCTAGATCGGTGTAGTGCGTCGAGAGGCGATCCATCGGCCCCGAGTGCCGGAACGGCGGGACCTGTACGAGGCGCTCGACCTCGCCCCCTTCCGCCAAGCGCCTGGGCACGGGGAACACCGAGTAGACGGAGCCGCGCTTCTCGAGCAAGCCCATCTCGTAGTAGCCGTCGGACAGGTGGCCGGCGGTCGTGCCGTGGAGGCTCGTCCTCAAGTCATGCACGAGCCCGCCGTGGCACTCCCCGCACGTCCTGTCGACGATCCGCAGATCCATCGGGTTCACGAACCGGCGGTACGTGAGGTCATCGTCGAGCTTGACGACGCGCTCGTCACCCGGGTCCCGAGACTTCGGCTGAACGTGCGCCGCGAGCTTCTTGCGCGCCGTCGCGTCCCCACCGTGGCAGTCGACGCAGGCGAGGTCCGCGCCGGGGTGCATCGCCTCGATCCCCTCGTGACAGTCCGTGCAGCCGCCGGCCGCCCTCGACACAGGGGCCGGGCCGCGGCGCACGCCCGCGGCTCCTTCCTGCGGCTCGAACGCGTCCGCGACGAGGGCCAGGAGCGCGAGGACGAGGGCGCCTCCGGCGACCCACCGCGTCGGCCCGGCGGTCGCCGCCGCCGCACTGTTCCCCACGTCGACCATCGCGGCCCGAATCAAGCGTACAGACCGGGCATCCGGCCGCCGCGCGAGTGCCTGGCGGAGGCTCCGAGAAGGTCGCAGATCGTGGGCGTCACGTCGATCGTGCGCACGACGTCGCGCACGACGGCGCCCCGCTTGAAGTCGGGCCCCCACGCGACGCAGCTCACGTAGTTGAGATCATCGGAGCCATCGCCGTGGTCGAGTCCGCGGCGGGCGTTCAGATCGGCGTCCCGCCCGAACTCGGGCAGGATGATGAATGCGGTCGAGTCGGCCAGCTCGGCGTCGTCCTTGACGGCGTTCCACAGCTCGCCGACGGCAGCGTCGTTGCGCCGGATGACCTCCATGTAGCCGTTGAAGGATCCGTGGGCGATGTCCGCGTTCTGCAGCACGACGCCGACGACGCGCGGCTTGAAGATACTGAGCAGGTTGCGCGCGAGCCGCAGGGCCTTGGCGTCGGCCGCGCCTGCGCCC
The DNA here is from genome assembly GCA_004357655.1 of Planctomycetota bacterium. Lineage (GTDB taxonomy): Bacteria > Planctomycetota > UBA1135 > UBA1135 > N075bin59. Next base: position 51,539 of record SMVQ01000232.1, on the reverse strand, counting down.
GTGATGTCGGAGGTGCCGCGCGTGAGCTCGTCCAGGATGTACTGCTCCACTCGGGCGAGCGCCTCGGCCTCCCGCGCGGACTCCTCATCGCCGGCGCCGAGGCTCCCGCGGAGCCGGTCGAGGATCTCTTTCTCGCCCTCGCCCATGGGCTTCGGCATGCCGTAGGCCTCGAGCACCTCCTGGAACTCCTTGTTGAAGATCCCGTCGCCGTCGAGGGTGTTGGCGCCGTACTTCGGACCGTAGTCGGCGTGCAGGCCGTACGAGTAGTTCACCTGCTGCGCGCCGCCGGAGGTCGTGATCCAGACATCGCTCTGAGGCAGTCCGAGGTCCTTGCGCAGGTACTCGAAGAGGGTGGGGTCCGGCCCGCGGGAGTTCTCGCGAATCCCACGCGGCTCGCTGATCCCCGTGAAGATCGACATCGAAGCGCCGAAGTGCCCGAGATTCGCGGTCCGTACGCGCGGGAAGAGCACACCCTCGTCCGCCATCGCCGTGAGGTTCGGGACGTTCGCGGGCATGCCGAAGGTCTCCTTCGTGCGCACGCCGCCCGCGAAAGCGATGAGGACGATGTGCTTCGTCTTCCGGTCGTCGCGGAGGGGACTCCGGGGCCCGCGCGCGAACGCGAGGGGCGACAGGCCGGGCACGAGGCCCGTCCCGACGAGCGCGCCGCCGGTGATCGCGGCCGTCTTGAGGAAGGTGCGGCGTGAGGTCTCGCTCGGATTCATGGGTCGCCTCAGAAGGTGTGGTACTCGGCGTTCGACAGGATCGCGTAGAGAATCGTCTTCGGTCGGCACTCGGGTTCGCCGAAGGCGAGCACGAACGCTTTCAACTCCTCGGGGGTCGCCTCCCGGCCGAGAAACCGCGGGAACAGTCCGGCTACCCACTCCGTCACGTCCCGGATCGAGTTTTTCTCGGGAATCGGGACCGAACCCGAGTCGAGGAGCAGGCGCACGAGGACGGAGCGCAGGGGCCGGGAGTCGGAGAGCCCGTCGAGGGCGTTCCGGAGGGGTTCGGCCTCCGCGGGTTCCGGCAGCCGTCCGAGCAGGTCGACGAACACGGCGCGCACGAACAGACGATTCGCCAGGGGGACCGGGTGCGCGAGGCGCGCTTCGTACGCTTCGGAGAGCAGCCACTCGCGGACGACCTCGATGAAAGTGTGGGGGTCCTTGTGGAGCTTGCGCGTCCAAGCGGCGAGCTCCTTCTTCGGCGCCTCGCGGTGGGTCATACGCACGAACTCCCGCGCCGTGAAGGCGCGGGCGGCGGCTTTGCTCTCGATGGCGATGCGCACGACGTCGGACTGGTTCTCGCCGAAGCTGCCGAGGAACAGGCCGTTGTGGCCGTCGTAGACCCGCTTACCGATTTCGAGCTCGGCCTTGTGCTTCTGGACGGTCAGCCCGACGACCTGCTCCATGACGACGGTCACGAAGGTGTCGGCCCCGGGGTTGCGCAGGTTGAAGCTCGACGAGAGCGCGACCCGGTGCAGGGCGTCGCGAACGCTCATGCGGCCCTCGACGAGCTTCGCGGGGATCGTGCGCGTCGAGTCCGTCGCGGGGCGGAAGTTGTCGATGAGGAGGAAGTAGTAGAGCTGCTCCTCGTACCAGTGCTCCCAGAACTCCTGCGACCCGAGGACCGTGTCGAGGAACGCCTGCACGGGCTTCCCGGACCACTCCTCCACCTCGACGGCGAACGGCGGGCGCCCGATCAGGTCGAGGCTCAGGGTGCGGAGGACGTGGGCGTCCAGCGGCCGCGCCGGGCGAGCGTGCGTCCGGCCGTCGTCCTGCCGGCCCTGCCGCGGCTCCAGAGGGCTGACCATGGTCACCACCCTAGCGTTTCCCACCGCCAGCGATACGGTGTCGCACACTCCCGCGCTGCCCAGCGACTGACGCGTGCCGCACACCTCTCATCCGGGAGTTGTGCGGCACGCGTCAGTCGCTGGGCAGCGCGGGAGTGTGCGACACCGTATCGGCGGCGCTAGAGGAACGGGTCGATCGCCTTGCGGAGGCCCGGCGTCCGCATCTTGTTGATGGCGCGGACCTGGATCTGGCGCACGCGTTCGAGGCTGACGCCCAGCTCGCTCGCCACTTCGGACAGGGTGTGCTCGCGCTCCATGCCGATGCCGAAGCGCATCTCGACGACGTAACGTTCGCGCTCGCTCAGCCGGTCCATGGCCTCGCGCACTCCCGACTTGAGGGAGATGTCCTCCATGTCCGTCGAGTAGACGCCCTCGGGCGACTCGACCCCGAGCAGCTCGATGAGGCCGGCGCCTTCCTCGGACTTCTGCAGCGGCGCATCCATCGACAGCGTGGTGCGCGAAGCGGCGAGGGCGCTCTCGACGAGGTTGACGCCGAGGTCCGCCTCTTCCGCGATCTCCTCGGCCGTCGCGTTCGGATTCCCGAGCCGGGCGATCGCCTGGTTGACGTGCTTCATCGCCTTCTGCAGGTACACCGGGACGCGGACCGTGTTGCCGAAGTTGTAGAGGAGGCTGCGGAACGCCTGGTTCAGCCAGTGCACCGCGTACGTGCGGAACAGGAGCCCGCGCCGCCAGTCGAAGCCGTCGACCGCGCGGAACAGGGCCGCGGAGCCCTCCTGGATCAGGTCGAGGCGCGCGACCGAGAGGTGCGCATAGCGCTCCACATTGATGAGGACGAGGTAGAGGTTGCGCTCGACGAGCTCCGTACGGAGCGCGTGCAGCTCGCGCCAACGCCGGCACACCGGCGCGGGGAACGAGCAGTCCGTGGGCTGTGGCTCCCAGATGGTCGACGGGTGGTAGGTCATCGCACCCTCGAGATCCTCTTCCGTGAGGTCGTGGCGCACGAGGGCGTCCGCGAGGCGGTAGCGCGCGAACTCGATGCGGCGCGCGAGGCGGGCTTCATCGATGCGATCCAGCGTGAGGATGGAATCGATCTCGCTCCTGAGTTGTTCCTCGATCGAGGCGACCCGCGAGAACTGCGGCTTGGGCCCGCTGCCGCGCCAACTCTCCGGTCGGGGGAGCTCCAGGTCGACACCCTTCGCGTTGAGGCGCGCGGCGAGCCGGCGCGCCTTCTTGGCGAAGGTCTCGGTGTCGACCGCGAGGGCGTCGAGCTTCTCGTCGGTCCCGTCGTACGTCAGCATCTTCATCATGTCGGTCCTCCTGCCTGCCTTCCGGTCCTGACCGTGCGGACCGGGGGGTTCCCACTCTTGGTACTACTCACCCAACACCGTTTCCAAGGGTGACAATGGCGTTAGTGAGCAGGTGGGTCGTTGGTCAGCTGGTCTCGATATGGCCTGCCAGACCATTCGTGCGAGCTGAACACAACCCCTCGCAATACCCTCCGAGTGGGGGGGAGGGGGTGCCGCTTCCACCTAGATATCTTACGTGCACGGAAGAGTTCCGCGCACCTTCCTTTTTGCTACGGACCTGTACTACGGATGACGATGCAAGTGACGACCCAGTGGCCCGGAAATTTCTCCCAAGTGCCCGTGCGGCACGGCCTAGGGCTCCGGAGCGGCCGTCAGGGCCCGAAACCGCAGGCTGATTCCAATCCGAACCCGCGCAGAGCGCAAGCTGAACCGGGCTGAGGTGCGACATTCTCCGCACCGGTGGGAATCCTACGCCTCCTGGGTGACCTCGTCCTCTTCGTATGTTTTCTGTATCTCGATCGGAATGAAGGCCTGAAGGTGCTCGAGCTCGGCCGCCTCCCGGATGAGGTGGCGCGCGATGACGAGGCGCTGAATCTGGTTCGTGCCCTCGTAGATCTGGAGGATCTTCGCGTCCCGGAAGAACTTGGCGATGGGGTAGTCCTCCATGTACCCGTAGCCCCCGAAGACCTGGACGGCGTCGGTCGCCACCTCCATGGCGACGTCCGAGGCGTAGCACTTGGCCATCGCGGCCATCTTGCTGTTCGCCGGGCTCGGGCCGAGCTGGTCGATGGCCGCCGCGGACGAGTAGACGAGCCACCGCGCGGCCTCCGTCTTCATCGCCATGTCGGCGAGGAGCTGCTGCACCATCTGGTGCTTGCTGATCGGCACGCCGAACGTCTGGCGGCGATTCGCGTAGACGTTGGCGAACTCGAACGCTCCCTGCGCGGCCCCCAACGCCTGCGCCGCGACGCCGGGGCGGGCGTAGTCGAGCGTCATCATGGCATGTTTGAAGCCCAGGCCCGGCCGGCCGCCGATCAGGTTCTTCTTCGGCACCCGCACGTGGTCGAAGTGCGTCTCGACCACGGGCACGCAGCGGATGCCCATCTTGTCCTCGACCTTCTTCACCTCGAAGCCGGGGGTGCCCTTCTCGACGATGATCGCGCTGATGCGGCGCGACCTCGAGTTCGGGTCGGTCACGCAGAAAACGGTGTACACGTCGGCCACGCCGCCGTTCGTGGTCCACTTCTTCTCGCCACAGATGACGTAGTCGTCGCCGTCCAGGGTCGCGCGCACGGAGAGCGCTTGCGCGTCGGAGCCCGCGAACTTCTCGGAGAGGCAGAAGGCGACGAACTTGTCGCCCGTCGCAATCTGGGGCAGCCAGTGCTGCTTCTGCTCCTCCGTCCCTCCGAGGATGATCGGGAAGGAGCCGAGCGCGTTCACCGCGAAGGCCACGCCGAACCCCGAGTCGGCCTTGGCGAGCTCCTCCGTGACGAGCGCGAGGGCGAGGATCCCCGCCCCGAAGCCGCCGTACTCGGCCGGGATGAACGTGCGGAAGAGGCCGGCCTCGGCTACGGCGCGCGCCGCGTCGTAGTTGTACTCCTGAGCCTTGTCGTAGTGCGCCGCGGCGGGCCGGACGTGCTTGTCGGCAATCTCGCGCGCCGTGGCCTGGAGCTCGAGTGCCTTCGCGCTGAAGACGATGTTGTGGGACATTGTGGGCTACCTCGGTCTGATTCCGTGGAGCGCCGATCCCCGACCGCGGGGCACCAAGAATCCGGCGGGAGTATACGCGCTGGACGCGTGCAGCGGCTCTCCGGGCTACGGCTTCCGCTCGAGGACGAGGATCTGGCGCTCCGCCCGCTCGTCGTAGGGCGCGCCGCCGAACGCGCCGTGCACGGCGGTGATCGCGAGGCCGCGCGGGGCGAGGAGCGCCGCCAGCTCCTCCGTCTCGTACATGCGCACGTCCTCGCGCCAGGTGCGCTCCTCCCCTTCCGGAAGCGTGAGGTGGACGATCTTCGTCACCCTGCGCCCGGCGTCCCTGAGCGCGCGGCGCTCGTGGAGGATCACACCGTCGCGCTCCGTCGTGGACTCGGGCACGAGGTCCGCGCGGATCCGCGCGGGGTTCATGAGGTCGAGCAGCGCCCGACCCCCGGGGCGGAGCACGCGCGCGATCTCCGCGATGACGCGGCGGTCCCCGTCGTCGCCGAAGTAGCCGAACGATGAGAACAGGTTCACGAGCGCATCGAATGCGCCGTCGACGAAGGGGATGAGCCGGGCGTCCGCGCGCACGAGCCGGCCCGCGAGCCGCTCCCCCCCCGGCAGCGTGCGGGCCTCCGACAGGAGCTGCGCGGAGAGGTCGAGCCCGAAGACGTCGGCGCCGGCCGCGGCGAGCGCGAGGCTGTGCCGACCGAATCCGCAGCAGAGGTCGAGCACCCGCCCGGAGATTCCCTGGCCCCGGATCCACGCGACCTCCGCGCGCGCGCTCGCGAGGTCCCGATGGGGATAGACGCGCCGGTAGTCGGACCCGAAGGCGGTGACGTACCAGGGCTCGGAGTCGGTGGACGGTCGCGGGTCGCGGGGCTCTCCGGCAGGTCGGGGCATGGGAACTTCGGCCGCGTCTTCCTATGGACGGGCGCGAATGGCCGACTATTAGTAGGGCTTGCGCGCTCCGCCCGCCACCGGACGAGTCCGAGGGCGGTCCTACCCGTCGGCGCGATCCCGCCGGCGCGATCGCTCCACCGACCCCCGATGAACATCCTGCTCGATCGTACGACCAAGGAAGCACGCGAGGAGCGCGAGCTCGCCCCCTGGGCGATGCGCAGCGCGCGCTCGCTGGGCCGCCGCCACCCCGAGCAGCCGGATGCCCTGCGCACCGTCTTCGAGCGGGACCGGGACCGCGTCGTGCACAGCACCGCGTTCCGGCGCCTCATGTACAAGACGCAGGTGTTCGTGAACTCCGAGGGGGACGAGTACCGCACGCGTCTCTCGCACAGCCTGGAGGTCTGCCAGGTGGCGCGCAGCGTCGGGTCCGCGTTGCGACTGAATGAGCCCCTGTGCGAAGCGCTCGCCCTGGCGCACGATCTCGGGCACCCGCCGTTCGGCCACCGCGGCGAGCGCGCGCTCGACGCGATCATGGCGGGCCACGGGGGCTTCCGGCACAACTCTCAGGTGCTGCGCGTCGTCGACCAGCTCGAGCGCCGCCACCCCGACTTTCCCGGGCTGAACCTCACGCGCGAGGTGCGCGAGTCCCTGCTCAAGCACGAGCGGAGCGCCGATTGGCCCGAGGAGTTCGCACCCCGCCCCGCGCACCCGCTGCTCGAGGGCCAGGTCGTCGACCTCGCCGACTCGACGGCGTACGACAAGCACGACATCGAGGACGGTCTGTCCGCCGGGATGTTCACGGAGGAGGCGCTCCAGGCCGGCGCCGAGCTGTGGCGCGAGTCCCGTGCGCGAGTCGAGGCGCGCCACCCCGGTTTCCTCGCCGGGACGACCGACGACAAGCTCCTCGTGCAGCGCATCGCCAACGAGCTGATCGGCGCGTGCATCACGGACCTGATCCAGTCGTCGGCCGCGCGCATCGAGCAGTCGGGCGTCGCCTCGCCGCAGGAAGTGCAGTCAGCGGAGCGCATGCTGATCGGCCACGGCCCGGAGATGAACCCGAAGGTCGCCGAGCTCCAGCGCTTCCTGCACGAGCACTTCTATCGCCACGAGCACCTCCAGCGCTTCCTCGTCTACGCGCGGAAGATCCTCGGCGGTCTCTTCGAGGCCTACCGCGCCGAACCCGAAGAGCTCTCGCCCTGGTACCGCGGGTGGGCCGATGAGGTCGGCCTGGAGCGCGCGATCTGCGACTACATCGCCGGCATGACCGACCGGTTCGCAGAGCAGGAATACGCGCGCCTGGTGGGTCGGTCGGTGGTCGAGGACGCCGACTGAGGCCGCGCTCGGTCTTGGCGCGCGAGCTCGAAGCGAAGCGCCGGAGTGGCGTACGCCGACTCGACGTGCTCTCCGCGCAGGTCGGCTTCACGCGCCCCACGGGCGGCGGGACGATCCTCCCCAGCTCGACGCGGGATCCTGAGGCCGGGGTCCGCGACCCGCGGGCGGGCCCGGGCGTCGTCGACGGATCCAACGGGCTCGAGGTCACGATGCGCCCGTGATGCGGGCGGGCGCGGGCGGACGCTCGGAGCGCGCTTCGAACGGCATCGGCGCGCGTCGCTCCCTTGAACGAGCTCCCTTGAACGAGCTCCGGCCCGGCCCGCTGGACCCTCGCAGAGGATCGCCGCGGGTCGGGCCGGGATGAGAGTCTCGAGCTTCAGGGAGTGAAGGTGACCTCGAGGCCGTCGGAGAGGTTGAAGGACGCGCCCCCGGCGACGGGATCGCGGAACCACGCCTGGAAGTTCCAGGTCGACCCGGCTGTGATCTGGCCACCCGCGGAGGGCGGGCTCGTGTTGTCGAGCGCGAAGGTCAGCTCATTGGCCGTCGCCATGACGATGTCGAGACGATTGAGTACACCATCGACGCAGCGGAAACCGTTGCCGAAGGGGACCTGGGTCTGGGCCGGGCCGTAGTAGAAGACACCGAACTGGTCGGGCACCGAAGTGGCGGAGAGCACCAGGTCGTTGGCGGAGACGCTGTCGGAGCCCGAGCCGGAGATGATCGCCGGGGCGCCGGTCGAGTTGTTGACCAGGAGGCAGTAGTTCGTACCGATGGGATTGGAGCATCCGAGCGTGGTGACCGCGCTCCAGATGCAACCGACGTTCGCCCAGCAGATCGAGGCGCAGGTGGGGTCGTAGTCACCGGTGATGGTCACCATCGAACCGAGCGGGAAGCCGCCACCCCCATCGTCCGGGATGTAGCGATCGCCGTTGGCGACCTCGAGCAGGATGCAGCCGCCCCCGTCCTGGACGAGGATGCCGCAACCGCTGAAGTTGCCGGCGGAGGCGCTGCCCTGGAGCGCGAAGAGCGCGGCGGCGAGCGAGAGGCTGAGTCGAATCTTCATGATCAGGTCGTTCGTTGTTCGGGGAGAGGAGTGGGTAGGTCCGCCCTACAGGGGAATCGGGTCCATGGCTCGACACCGGGTCTCGCCGGTGCTTCGCGCGGGGTGGGAAGCACTCTGGCACTTACACCCGGAAGTATCAAGGGGGTTTCCTGGAAACTCCGGGGGAGCCCGCCGAGCGCATCGTCCGCGCGACCTATCGGGTGGGTCCTCCATGAGCCCGCCCCGGGTAGCCGAGAAGGCGCGCGCGATGAGCACCCCGGCGATACCCACCAGGACAGGGACCTCGCACCACACGCCAGCGAGACTCTGTCCGTACCAGGGGATGCCCTGATCGGCGTCCGCCGCCCAGGCGTTCAGGGTGAACGGGTCGCCTCCGGCGGCACCGCGGTGATCGTCCCGCCCGCTGCCGGAAGGACGCGCGGGAAGCGCGATCGACTAGCGAGCCAGGGGACCCCTGCTACGATATCGCATACACTCGGATCCCCCGCCCCCCGAACGGAATCATGATCAAGGCCCTTTTCGCCTCCATCTCGGTCGCTCTCGCCGCTGTCCCGGCCCTCGCCCAGGACGACGACTGTGCGCTGGCGACGCCCATCGCCGACACGGGCAGCTTCCCCTTCGCGACGATCGGCGCGACCGACAGCGGCCTGATCGCCGACTGCAACAACCAGGCGTCGATGGCGAGCGCCGACGTCTGGTTCGCGTGGACCCCCACGGCGTCGGGGAACTACACGCTCTCCGTCTGCGGCGCGAGCTACGACATCGTCCTGGCCGCGTACGACGCGTGCGGCGGCACACTCCTCGCCTGTGACGACGGCTTCGCCATCGGCCCCGGAGCGTGCTCTGGAACGATCTTCGACGTCGCGCTCGACCTGCCGGGACTCGTGGGCGGGACGACCTACCTCATTCAGCTCGACGGTTGGAACGGCGCGACCGGCGCGGGGACGCTCGACATCGCAACGGGCTCCCTCACGCCGCCGAACGACGATTGCGCGAATGCGATGCCCATCTCCGGCACGGGCAGCATCCCCTTCGCGACCCTCAGCGCCACGGACAGCGGGCTGATCGCGGCGTGCAACAATGTCACGAGCGCCGATACCTGGTACGCCTGGACGCCGGCGACCTCGGACAGCTACGAGCTCTCCATCTGCGGCGCCAGCTTCGACGTCGTCCTCGCGGCCTACGACATCTGCGGCGGGATCGAGCTCGCCTGTGACGATGCCGGTGGCGATGGCGTGGGCACGTGCTCGGGCACGGCCTTCGACGTGGTGATCCGCCTGCCCTTCCTCACGGGAGGCACGACCTATCTGCTCCAGATCGATGGCTGGGACGGCGCGACCGGCACCGGCGAGCTGGACATCGCGACGTACACTCCGCCCCCGAACGACGAGTGCGCCAACGCGAGCCCCATCGCCGGCCTGGGGAGCTTTCCCGTCGACAACGGCCAGGCCACGTCCGAGGTCACGGCATCGTGCAATTTCGGCAACACCGCCGACGTCTGGTACGAGTGGACCTCGGCCGCGGAGACCGACTACACTTTCCGGATCTGCGGCGCCTCGTACGACGTGATGATGGCGGTCTGGGACGCCTGCGGCGGCAGCGAGCTCGCCTGCGACGACATCGGGGGCTGCGGCTCGAACGACATTCACGACGTCGAGATCGACCTCGCCGGCCTCACGCCCTTCACGACCTACCTGATCCAGGTCGACGGCTGGGCGGGCGCCACGGGCACCGGCGTACTCGACATCAGCGTCCTCGGAGGACCGTCCGACCTCGGCACGAACTACTGCGCGACCTCGGTCAACTCCACCGGACAAGGCGGGCTCATGGGTGCCACCGGCAGTGACAGCGTGAGCGCGAACAACCTCACCCTCACGGCCGGGCCCGTCCCCGACCAACCCGGCCTCTTCTTCTTCGGACCCTCCCAGGTTCAGGTGCCCTTCGGCAATGGCTTCCTGTGCGTCGGCAACCCGATCGTGCGCATCAATCCCCCCAGCATGGCCGTGGGCAACCTCGCGACGCGCGTCGTGGACCTGCCCACCTTCGGGCTCATGCCCGGGACGTCCGAATTCCAGTACTGGTTCCGTGACCCGCCGGCGGGCGGCGAGCTCTTCAACCTCTCGGACGGGCTCGAGATCGTATTCGTGCCGTAGACGCCTGGGTAGCATGTGCGGACTCGGCCCCGCGATTCCCGGCGCGGGAACCGCGGTCTCCGATGTCAGCGCTCCCCCACGATTTCCGCGATCCCGCGCTGCTCGAGCTCGCGCTCACGCACTCATCCATGGAGTCGCGAGCGGACAACGAGCGGCTCGAATTCCTGGGTGACGCCGCCCTCGATCTGATCGTGGCCGAGGAGCTCTTCCGGCACCACCCGGACCTCGCGGAGGGTGACCTCACCGAGCTCAAGGCGTGGGTGGTGTCGCGCAAGACGCTGGCGGAGGCGGCGCGGAAGCTCGGGCTGGAGCGCCTGGCCCGGGTCGGACGCGGACTCTCGAACCGGACGCTCTCCCGCTCGGTGCTCGCCAACCTGTACGAGGCCGTGCTCGGCGCCGTCTACCTCGACGGCGGGCTCGAGCGCGCGCATGCGTTCGTGATGACGACGCTGGCCGAGCCGCTCACCGAAGTGCGCGAGCAGCGGTGCGGCGTGAACTCGAAACAGGCGCTCCAGGAGCTCAGCCAGAAGCACTGGGGGACGCCGCCGGAGTACGTCGAGCTCGAGCGCCGTGGACTCGCGCACGCGCGGGCGTTCCTCGTGTGCGCCCAGGTCCGGACCGGGGACCGGGATGAGCGCTTTCCACCCGCATGGGGCCGCACGCGCAAGGAAGCGGAGCAGTGGGCGGCGTACGAGGCGCTGCTCGTGCTCGAGGAACAGGAGCCGGCGTGAGCGCGTCGGACGACGGGCAGCCCGGGGTCGTCCTCGACGCCGCGGCCCTGCCGGCCTGGCCGGACATCTCGCGGCTCGAGCGCGTGCACGCGCAGCAGGCAGCCGTCTGCGCCGGCAACCTGTGGGGCTCGTCGCAGGCGCTCGCGCTCGCCGCCCTCGCGGCGCGCTCGCAAGCGCCCCTGCTCGTCGTCACCTCGACCGACAACGAGGCCGACGCGTTTCGAGACGACCTCCTCGCGTTCGGGCTGGAGGCGACGCTCTTCCCGGCGCGCGAGAGCTACAGCGGCGGCGGCCGGGGCGCGCACGCCGACGTCGAGGCCATCCGCGCGCGACTCGTCGTGGCGGGGCGCCTCGCCGGACAGCCCGCGGAGCGGCCGCGCGTGCTCGTCGCGTCGGTGCTGGCGATGCTCCAGCCGATCCCGACCGTACGCGACCTGGAGCACGAGTTCCTGAAGTTGCGGGTCGGCGACCTGCTCGACGCCGGAGAGCTGCTCGCCCGCCTCGTCGGGCTCGGCTACACACGGCAGCCGCTCGCCGAGGCGCCGGGCGAAGTCTCCCTGCGCGGCGACATCCTCGACCTCTACCCGTTCGCCTCCGAGCTCCCCGTCCGCATCGAGTTGTTCGAGGACGAGATCGAATCCCTCCGCACGTTCGAACCCGCCGACCAGCGCTCGATCGAGTCGAGCCCGGAGCTCGAGCTATGCCTCGCGGCGGACACGGGCAGCATCGAGGACGGTGCGGGCGTGCAGGCGGGGCAGCTCCTCTCGGCCGACACGGTGTTCGTCGAGATCGAGCCGTTGCGCGTCGAGGAGCGCGCCGAGGCGCTGCGCATCCAGTCGCCGGCACACGAGCGCGAACTGCGGCTGTTCGTGGGCACGCGCGCCGCACACCGCCGACTCGCGCTCCAGAGCCTGCCCGGCGAGGATCTGTCCTTCGACACGCGCTCGGTCCAGGGCCTCGAGCTCGGGATGCGCCAGGCCGCGGGCGCCCTGCGCGCGGAGCTCGCCAAGGGTACGCGCGTCCTCGCGCTCTGCAACACCGCCATGGAGGCGCGGCGCTTCCGCGAATACCTGGACGAGCAGGGCGGCGTGCCCGGGCTCGAGACGGCGCTCGGGACCGTGACGAAGGGCTTCCGCCTGCCCGCCCTCGGGCTCGTCGTCGTCAACCACCGGGAGCTGAAGGGGCTCATGGGCACGCGCCGCCTCGCGCGCAAGAAGCACCACCACCGCGTGCGCGCGCTCCAGTCGTTCTTCGAGCTGCGCGCGGGCGACCTCGTCGTCCACGCCGTCCACGGCCTCGCGCGTTTCATCGGGCTCGAGCGCGTGGAGCGCGGTGGCGGCAACGAAGAGCACCTGCACCTCGAGTTCGCAGATGGGGTGAGCCTCTTCGTACCCGCCGGACGCATCGACATGGTGCAGCGCTACATCGGCGCCGGCGCCTCGACGCTCGCGCTCGACAAGATCGGCGGCACGACGTTCCGGAAGCGCAAGGAGCGGGTCGAGCGCGGCCTCTTCGATCTCGCCAGCGACCTGATCGGGATCCAGGCGCAACGTGCCATGAAGGAGCGCCCCTCGTGGAGCGCCGACGAGGAGCTCGTGAAGGAGCTCCTCGGCTCGTTTCCCTGGGAGGACACCGTCGACCAGGCGCAGGTCGACATCGAGATCAGCGCCGACCTCTACGGCCCGCGGCCCATGGACCGCCTCCTCTGCGGCGACGTCGGCTTCGGGAAGACGGAGCTCGCCGTGCGCGCCGCGTTCCGCGTCGTGAACGGCGGCGGGCAGGTGGCCGTGCTCGTGCCCACGACCGTGCTGGCGCAGCAACACTTCGAGACGTTCTCCGAGCGGCTCGCCGACTTCCCGGTCGAGGTCGCCATGCTCAGCCGCTACGTCACCGGCAAGGCGGCGAAGGACGTCGTGGAGCGGACGGCGCGCGGCGCCGTCGACATCCTGATCGGCACGCATCGCATCCTCTCGCAGGACATCGCATGGAAGCGGCTCGGCCTCGTCATCATCGACGAGGAGCAGCGCTTCGGGGTCGCTCACAAGGAGCACTTCAAGCGGCTCCGGGCCGAGATCGACATGCTGACGCTGACCGCGACGCCGATCCCGCGCACGCTCCACATGTCCCTGTCGGGCATCCGCGACATCTCCGCCCTCACCGTGCCCCCGGAGGGCCGCCAGGAGATCGAGACCCTGCTCGGCTACTCCGACGACGACGACCTGGTGCGCGAGGCGATCCTGCGCGAGACGAACCGCGGCGGGCAGGTGTTCTTCCTCCACAACCGCGTGTCCTCGATCGAAGCGGTGGCGCGCCGCTTGCAGCACCTCGCGCCGAACTGCACGTTCGCAGTAGGCCACGGACAGATGAGCTCGCGCGACCTGCGAGCGGTGATGGACTCGGTCGGGAGCGGCGAGACCGACGTGCTCGTCGCGACGACGATCATCGAGAACGGCCTCGACATCCCGACGGCCGGCACGATCCTGATCGACGACGCGGACCGCTTCGGCCTCTCCGAGCTGCACCAGCTACGGGGGCGCGTCGGACGCGGCGAACACAAGGCCTACTGCTACCTGCTCCTCGAGCGGCACAAGCCTATCCGGGACATCGCGCGCCAGCGCCTGAAGGCGCTCGAGGAGCTGAACCACCTCGGCGCCGGCTTCGGCATCAGCGTGAAGGACCTCGAGCTCCGCGGCGCGGGCAACATCCTCGGCGCCGAGCAGTCGGGACACATCGCCGCGGTCGGCTACGACATGTTCTGCCGCCTCCTGAAACTGACGATCGAGCGCCTGCAGTCGGGCGAGCCGCTCGATGCGGTGCAGCGCCGACCCGAGGAGCGCGACGGCGGCGTCGAGCTCGAGCTCGGCCTCGCCTCGTTCCTCCCCGAGGCCTGGATCCCCAGCGAGGAGACGCGCCTCGAGCTCCTGCGCCAGATGGCCCAGATCGCGACGGACGAGGACCGGGATCGCATGCAGGCGACCCTGCGTGACCGCTTCGGCCGCATGCCGCCCGAGGCGCTCACGCTCCTCCGGATGTTCCGCCTGGCGGCCCGGCTCGCGCCCTATCACTTGACGCGCCTCGCCTGGCAGGAAACCGCCTACCTCGTCCAGTACGAGGACCCCGTCGCGCTCGAGCGGCTCTTCAGCGGCCTGGACGTCGAGCTCCGCAAGATCCGGCGCGGCGTCGCCAACCTCGTCGTGCCAGCGGGTATAAAGACCGCGGAAGCGGCCCTGGACTGGTTCGAGGGCTTGTTGCCGGCCGAACCTCACCCCGTGGGAATGGGTGCGAACGAACCATGATCTACCTCATTGCGACCGGCTGTCTGAGCCTCGGCCTCGCTCAGGGCCAGGGGCCCGTCCGGAATCCGGCGGACCCGGCCCAGGCCCCCGTGGAGGTGACCGTCGATGGGGTCGCAGCGGTCGTCGGCGACCAGATCGTGACCTTGCGCGAGCTCGAAGAGTTCACCGCGCAGAGGGCGAACGCCATGGGGCTCTCGCGGCCCGAGGATCTGGCGCGGATCCGGCTTGGTTACCTCGAGGAACGCTACCTGTTGCTGCTCAAGGTGCAGGCGGGCCAGGACATGGGTTTCGATCCCGAGCTGGTACGGCGCGGGGAGCAGCGCCTGTTCGCGGAGGAGGTCGAGCTGCGGGGTGGGCCCGTCGCGGCATCCAAGGAGTTCGCGGCCCTCGGACAGCGGCCCGAGCAATTGCAGAAGTTTCTCCGCCAGCGGCTCTACATCCAGAGCTGGGAGTGGGCGCAGACGGGCAGGGCGGCCGGTGCGTCGGGCCGCGTCAGCGTCGACCGGAACCTGCGGCCCGGCCAGAACTGGTCCGCCTACCAGCTCGCGTTGAAGTCGCCGGACCCGGCAGAGCGGGCGATGGTCGGGATGATGCCGCTCCAAGTCGTGCTCCAGCAGCTCGTGCTGCTGGTCGAGGATAACGGGGGGGAGGAGAGCACGTTGGAGCTCGCGCGGACGCTCATCGAGGAGGCGCGGAGCGGCACGGATTTCACGGACCTCACCCGACTGTGGGGCGCGGCGCCGGATGACGGGATCCTGGAGCCGCGGACGCTGACCGAGCTCGAACAGACCTCGCGTTTCTTGCACCGCTCGGCCGCCCTCTGGGAGTTCGCGTCGACGGCCGCGGTGGGCGAGTTCTCCGCCCCCATGCTTGGCTGGCAGAGGGGGCTGTCCGGCGTGTGGGTCTACCTGATGCGCGAACGCATCGAGAGCACTTCGGCCAGGGACTACCTCGACGCCGCGCTGCAGAGGCGGGTCCGGGCGGGGATCCTGCGCTCGCTCGACCAGCTCCGCCTGCGGGTGGCCCTGAAGGGCGTCGCCAATTCGGTGTACGTGTGGCCGCCGAGCTTGCGGCCGACCGGGGAGGAGTAGCGGGGGCGGGACAGCAGGCCTGCCCGCCGGCGCTCGACGGAACCGGGCTCGGACTGAAGGGACTGCGATCGCGGCGGTCGTAGTCCCCGTCACACGCCCTGGATATACTCTGAACCCTTTCCGCCCGGGCGCGTTAGTCATTCAAGGCTGCCCCGAGCGGCCCCACCCACGGGGCCAGGAGCCCAGCTGGAGCCTCCGAACATGAGCATTAACCACGCCTACGACGACATCCACATCGAGACCACTCTGCCGAAGGCGTGGGAGCAGGAGGAGACCTTCAACGACGTCCTCTACGACTGGATGAGTCGCGCCCCCTGGCTCGCGATTTCCGCGGCCGCCCACCTGGTCATCTTCCTGATCATTCAGGCGGTTCCGTGGGCGCTCTTCTCGAACGAGGACCCCACGGAGATCCAAGCGCGCCTCGACGTGCCGCCGGAGATCTTCGAAGACCCCCCCGAGGAGATCGAGGAGGAGATCGAGGAAGAGGAGGTCGAGGAGGAGCCCATCGTCCAGGACTTCGAGATCTCGGACCACAACGAAGAGGACGTGGACGAGGACTACGAGTCGGTCGAGGGCGACCCGGACATGTTCAGCGACTCCCCGTTCGACGACAAGGCGTTCAACGACGTCATCGGAATCGGTGGCGGCGCGGGCGGCAAGTTCGGTGGGCGGTTCGGCGGGCGACGCAACCTGCGCGCGGCCGGCGGGTCGGGCACCCAGCAGGCGCTCAAGGACGGGCTCGAGTGGCTGAAGCACCATCAGTCGCCGGACGGCTCGTGGGACTCCGACAACTTCATGCAGAACTGCGGGAAGATCGGCTCGGACGTCTGCGAGAACGGCGGCGAAGCGCTCCACGACGTAGGGCTCACCGGCCTCGCGCTCCTCGCCTTCCTGGGCGACGGCAATACGATGCGCCGGGGGCCCTACAAGGAGGTCGTCACCCGCGGCATCAAGTGGCTCCGCGAGCAGCAGGACTACGAGACGGGTCTGTTCGGCGAGGAGATCGGCCACGCATTCCTCTACAACCATGGCATCGCCGCGCTCGCCGTCTGTGAGGCGTACTACTTCTCGAAGTCGCCGCTCATCAGGAGCACGGCGCAGAAGTCCCTGAACTACATCATGCGGGCGCGCAACCCGTACGGCGCCTGGCGCTACGACGTGCCGCCCGTCGGGGACAACGACACCTCGATGACGGGCTGGATGGTGTTCGCCCTGACGTCGGGCGAGGATGCCGGGCTGCTGGTCGAGCAGGACGCGTTCGTCGGTGCGCTGCAGTGGATCGACGAGGTCACCGATCCCGCGAACGGCCGCGTCGGCTACGACTCGGAGGGCTCCATGAGCTCGCGTGTCATCGGCATCAACGATCACTTCCCGCCGGAGAAGGCGGAGGCGATGACCTCGGTAGCCCTGCTGTGCCGCTTCTTCCTCGGCCAGGATCCGAAGGACGAGTCGATCATGGCCAAGCATGCCGACCTGATGCTGAAGTCGCTGCCCGTGTGGGATCCGGAGAAGTACGGCTGCGACATGTACTACTGGTACTACGGCACCTACGCGATGTACCAGATGGGCGGCAAGTGGTGGAAGGGCTGGAACGTGTCCATGAAGAAGGCCGTGCTCGAGTCGCAGGTCAAGACGGGCGACGCCAAGGGCTCGTGGGACCCGCTCGGACCCTGGGGCCATTACGGCGGCCGCGTCTACTCGACCGCGCTCAGCGTGCTCTGCCTCGAGGTGTACTTCCGGTACGCCCGCGTGCTCGGCGCCCGCTAGTACCGCCAGTACGGAGGCGGGAACGAATCCGCCGCCACCGTGCGATCTCGCACCACCCCGATCAGAAAGAAACCCTAGGGTTTCTTCCTGATCGGGGTGGTGCGAGATCGCACGGTGGCGGCGGATTCGTTCCCGCCTCCGTACTGAACCCCCCGCGCCCTGCGACGTTCGGATAGTTCCAAGCCCGGAGGAGTTCGCTCCTCCGCTCCTCTCCCGGCCCGCTCCGAACAGGACGGGCCCGCGAATCAACTTGGAGGCTCCAATGCGCAGGGAATCCGTCTATTCCGAGCTCCGCGTCGAGACGACGCTGCCGAAGTCCTGGGAGCAGGAGGAGTCGTTCAACGACGTCCTGTACGACTGGATGAGTCGCGCTCCCTGGCTCGCCATCTCGGCGGCGGCGCACCTCGTACTCTTCCTCATCATCCAGGCGATCCCCTGGGCCCTGTTCACGGATGAGGAACCCGTGGAGATCCGCGCCACGCTCACCACGCCGCCCGAGGTCTACGAGGAGCCACACGAGGAGCCCCAACCGGTGATCGAGCCGGCGGAGGAGCCCGATGACGAGCCGGTCGTGCAGGATGTCGACATCAATGAGACTCCCGACGACACGGACACGGACATCGAGCCGGCGCTGGGCGACCCGTCCGATTCCCTGCTGGACACGCCGTTCGACGATGTGGCGTTCAACGGCGTCCTCGGGTTCGGCGGGGGCAGGGGCAAGCTCGGCATGCGCTTCGGTCGGGGGCGCGGGCGCGGGAACGGTGGGGTGGGCACTCAGAAAGCGCTCGAGGACGGGCTCGAGTGGCTCGCTCGGCACCAGTCGCCAGACGGCTCGTGGGACTCCGACGGGTTCATGCAGAACTGCGGGAAGCTGGGCTCGGACGTCTGCGAGAACGGCGGCGAAGCGCTCCACGACGTCGGGCTCACCGGCCTCGCCCTGCTCGCCTTCCTGGGCGACGGCAGCACGATGCGCCAGGGGGCCTACAAGGAGACCGTCACCCGCGGCATCAAGTGGCTGCGCGAGCAGCAGGACTACGAGACGGGTCTGTTCGGCGAGGAGCTCGGCACCACCTTCCTCTACAACCACGGCATCGCCACGCTCGCGATTTGCGAGGCGTACTACTTCTCGAAGTCGCCGCTCATCAAGAACACCGCGCAGAAGGCCGCCAACTACATCATGCAGGCGCGCAACCCGTACGGCGCCTGGCGCTACGACGTGCCGCCCGTGGGCGACAACGACACCTCGATCACGGGCTGGATGGTGTTCGCCCTGAAGTCCGCGGAGGAGGCCGGACTCGCGGTCGAGGGCGACGCGTTCGCCGGCGCCCTGCAGTGGCTCGACGAAGCCACGGACCCCGCGAGCGGCCGCGTCGGCTACGACTCGCCGGGTTCGCTCAGCTCGCGCGTCGTCGGCATCAACGACCACTTCCCGCCGGAGAAAGGGGAGGCGATGACGGCCGTGGGCCTGCTCTGTCGCTTCTTCCTCGGCCAGAACCCGCGGGACCACGCGATCATGGCCAAGCACGCCGACCTGATGCTGAGGTCCCTGCCGGTGTGGGAGCCCGAGGCCGGCGGCTGCGACATGTACTACTGGTACTACGGGTCGTACGCCATGTACCAGATGGGCGGCAAGTGGTGGAAGAGCTGGAACCGGGCCATGAAGAAAGCCGTGCTCGATTCGCAGATCGAGACGGGCGACGCGAAGGGTTCGTGGGACCCGCTCGGCCCCTGGGGCCACTACGGGGGGCGCGTCTACTCGACCGCGCTCTCCGTGCTCTGCCTCGAGGTGTACTTCCGGTATGCGCGCGTGCTCGGGGCCCGGTGATCCGGGCCCGGCAAGTACGGAGCCAGGACAAAATCCGCCGCCACTTCCGACTGCCGGTGCTCCGCACCGGCAGTCGGAAGTGGCGGCGGATTTTGTCCTGGCTCCGTACTGAACTTCGCGCCGCCTCGGTCGTTAGGGGTCATCGTCACGCAATCCTGACCGAAAGGAGACCCCATGGGCTCTCGAGCCATCCTGTCGTGCGTCGTCCTGTTCCTCGCGGGCTCGGTCGCTCAGGCGGTGTCCGCTCAGGACACGCCTGCGTCCGGCGCGGCCCCCGAACGAGCGCGCACGGAGACCGAGCGCGCGCGCTTCGCGGGACGCTTCGCCGATCGGGAGCTCATGCGGACGAACTGCCGCGCCGGCGCCGAGTTGGCCCTGGAGCGCGGGCTCGCGTGGCTCGCCGCGCAGCAGGAGTCGGACGGCTCGTGGAAGCTCGAGCGCAGGCGCCCCTCGCTCGCGGAGCTGCAACAACCGGACGGCTCGTGGAAAACGGCCGGTCCACCGCCCGCCATCACGCGGTATCCCTCGGTCAACGACGTAGGCCTGACGGGGCTCGCCATCCTCGCGTTCCTGGGCAACGGGGACACACAGGCCGAGGGTCGCCACGCCGCGACGGTCGCGCGCGCCCTCGCCTGGCTCGGTGATCACCAGGACCTCGAGACGGGACTCTTCGGCGAGCAACGGGGCTACATGTTCCTCTACAACCACGCCATCGCGACCCTCGCCGTGGCGGAGGCGCAGGACCTCTCCCCCTCGGCGCGGCTCGAGTCCAGCCTGCGGAGAGCGGTGAAGCTGATCGTGCGCGCGCGCAACCCCTACGGTGCCTGGCGCTACGACGTACCACCGGTCGGCGACAACGACACTTCCGTCACGGGCTGGATGGTGACGGCCCTCACCGCCGCGGAACACGCCGGGGTTGCCTTGGCGGAAATGGACGACGACGCGTACGAGGGCGCGCTCGCCTGGATCCGCGCGGTCACCGACCCGGAGTCCGGCCGCGTCGGCTACGACTCGCGGGGCTCGGTGAGCTCGCGCGTCGTGGGCGTGAACTTGCACATGCCCCCCGAGCGGGGCGAGGCGATGACGGCGGTGGGTCTCGCGGTCCGCATCCAACTCGGCGAGCGGGCCGAGCGGCAGCCGATGCTCGCCAAGCACGCGCAGCTCATCCTGAAGAAGCTGCCCGAGTGGGATACGGAGGGGTACGGCTGCGACATGGTCTACTGGTACTTCGGGTCGTACGCGATGCACCAGATGGGGGGCGAGCTCTGGGATGCGTGGCACGCGGCGATGGAGCGCGCGCTCCTCCCCAACCAGGTGAAGACCGGGGAGGATGCAGGGTCCTGGGATCCGATCGGGCCGTGGGGGTACGCGGGGGGGCGCGTGTATTCGACGGCGCTGATGGCGCTGTGCCTCGAGACGCCGTTTCGGTATGGGAGGACGCCTTAGGGCCCTCCGTCGAGTCGTCGCTAGCTGAGAGTACGGAGCCAGGACAAAATCCGCCGCCACTTCCGACTGCCGGTGCTCCGCACCGGCAGTCGGAAGTGGCGGCGGATTTTGTCCTGGCTCCGTATCAGCAGACCCGATTCGTGAACTTCTTCACGAACTCGGCCACGATCGACTTGTCGCGCGAGAGCACGCCGCCCGTGGACTCGGAGCGCACGGTCGTCGTCGATGACGGGATGCCGTCGGGTCCGTCCACCCGGACCGTGATCCTGGACGTGCCGCCGAGCAGACCACCGCTGCGTTCGCAGACGATGGTCAGACTCTCATCGTCGACCTCCCGGACGGTCCAGGCGAGGTCCGCGCACATCTCCTGCGCGGCGCCGAAGACGTCTCGCTTGGCCACGGGGACGCGAACGGGCCGGTGGAAACGTCCGGGGTGATCGTCGCTCGTCTCGAAGACACCCATGGGCGAGGCGGATCAGCCTTTCGTGGCGCGGGTGAGCTGGGCCTTCTTGCGCGCGGCCGAGTTGGCGTGGATGACTCTCTTCTTGGCCGCCTTGTCCACGCGCTTCGTGGCCTCGGACAGGGCCTCGCGCGCCGCTTCGGGCGACTCGGCCTGCAGAACCTTCTTCATCGCGGAACGCATCCGGGAGCGCACGACCTTGTTGGCCGCGCTACGCCCCTCGTCCTGGGTCACCCGCTTCTTCGCTTGCTTGTTGTTGGGCATGGTTACTTCAGTTGCTCCATCTTGGTCGCCACGTCGCGGTAGCCGATGTCGACGGCGTACACCCGCGCGTAGCAGGAGCGTGCTTCGGCCGTGTCTCCTTCGGCCTCGGCGATCGCCCCGAGATTGTACAGGATCTCCCGCGCGCGCTCGTCCACGCTCTGGTGTCCATCGAGGGCCCGCAAGTACTCCTTGCGGGCGAGATCGAGAAAGCCCTTCTTCTGGAAGCAGAGAGCGAGGTGGAAGAGCGCGTCCGCCTGCAGGCGCGGGTCGTGCACGGCCTTCTGCAGCTCCGCGGCCGCCTCGTCGAAGAGCTCCTGGCGCAGGAGTGCGCGACCGAGCTGGAGCCTCAGGGCAGCGTCGGCGGGGTGTAGCTCGAGGCCGCGCCGGTACTCTTTGACCTCGAACTCCCGCAGCTCGCGCTCGAGCCGGTCGGCCGCGGCCCGGTCGCCGGCCTTGTCCGCCCGCGCCACGGCCTTCTTCAGGACCTTCAACTTCAGCGTGCCGACCCGCGCTCGGAGGTCGATCGAGTCCTTCCGGTACTGCAGAGCCCGCTCGAGGACGTCGACGGCCGCCTCCGCGTCCCGCAACTTCTCGTGGACGTCGGCCATCTCGATCAGAAGGTCGACGCTCGTCGGTTCCTCGGCGTACCGGTCCTGGAGCTTCGCGAGCTGATCCTGGAGCTCCTCGTCGGACAGGTGCATGCGCTGCGCACGCTCCAGCCGCTGGGCCTCCTCCTTGTCCTTGATCTGGTCGCGGCTGTGGTCCACCGAGCCCGCGTGGGAGGCGGTGAGGGCCGCCTCGGCGGCGAGGTCCTTGCGCGCCTTGAGGGCGTCCCGGTCCCGGGGATCGGCCTCGAGCGCGCGCTCGTAGTACTCGAGCGCCTTCGCGTGGTCCGCCTTGCGGTGCATCATCGCCCCGGCGCGCTTCAGCCCCGCCGCGTTGCGCGGCGCGATCTCCGCCAGGAATTCGTACACGGCGAGGGCGGAGCCGTAGTACCCCGCCGACTCGAGCGAGACCCCGAGGAGCAGGTTCGCATCCACGTCCAGGGGGTTGGAGGCCAGGTACGTCTCCAAGGAGCGGGCCGCGGCCGCGTGCTTGCCGGCCTTGGCCAGCGTCTTCGCCAAGGCCAGGGGCGTCGCGCCTCTCAGCGCAGTGAGCAGCTTGCCGCGCTTCTTCGACTCGAACCGCTTCTTCAGTGCGCGCCGCAGCCCGCCGCGCGCCTCGCCCTGGTCGGGGTCGATCTCGAGCAGTTGCTGGTAGAGCTGCACGGCGAAGTCGTAGTTCCGCTTGCGGGCGGCTTCTTCCGCCTTCTGGATATGCTTCGAGAAGTCCACTGGAAAACGATCGTGCGGCGCCGGGCTCCACGGATCGGAGGGCACCACGTCGCGCGCGGAGCACTGCCGCGGGCACGCCAGATGCACGCCCGACGCACGCCCGATGCGCTCGCGACCCGCTCCGGACGGCGTCCACGCGGAAGTTGAGGCGGAAAATACTATAGAGGGGGCTCCGGGGCGTCAACGTGCGGCTATCCTCCGGCCCGCGACCGGAGGGGGTCTTCCGCGGCGCCCCTCCCCCCGCACTCGGCCCACGCTCCGGATCCATGCCCGAAGCCCTGCAGTTCGACCTCGCCCTCTACCCCCAGCCCGTGCTGCGCAAGGTCGCCGGGCCCGTCGAGGCCTTCGACGACGAGCTGGCGCGCATCGTGGAGGGCATGCTCGCCCGGATGCGGGAGAGCAACGGCGTGGGCCTGGCCGCCCCGCAGGTCGGGCTGAAGCAGCGGATTCTCGTCCTGAATCCCACGGGCGAGCCAGAGGACGACATCACGCTCATCAACCCGACGCTGGTCGAGAAGAACGGTCCACGGGTGAAGCTCGAGGAGGGCTGCCTCTCGTTCCCCGAGATCTACGCCGAGATCGAGCGCCCCGAGCGGTGCAAGGTCGAGGCCTTCGACATCCAGGGCAACCCGATCTCGGGCGGGTACGAGGGCTTCGTGAGCCGCATCATCCAGCACGAGTACGACCACCTCGAGGGCGTCCTTCTCGTCGATCGGATGTCACCGGCGGACAAGCTCAAGAACAAGCTGGCGCTCGAGGACCTGATCGAGGCGTACAAGGCCGCGAAGGGCCGGTGAGGACGACGTTCGAGCGGGCCGAGCTCGGCCGGGGGGACGCGGCCCCGTCGGTGGTCAGCATCGGCGTCTTCGATGGCGTGCACCTCGGCCACCAGGCCATCCTGGCGGCCAACGTGTGCCGCGCCGCCGAGCTCGGCGCGGTGCCGACCGTCGTGACGTTCCGCGACCACCCGAAACGCGTGCTGCTCGGGCGCGCCCCGCGGACGCTCACGACCCTCGAACACCGGCTCCAGCTCTTCCAGCGGGCCGGGATCGAACACACCCTGGCGTTGCAGTTCGATGCGGACCTCCGGCGGGTTTCCGCGGAGGACTTCACCCGCGAGCTCCTGGTCGCGGAGCTGGGGGCGAAGAGCTTCGTGCTCGGCTTCGACAGCAAGTTCGGTCGGGATCGCGAGGGCGGACCCGAGTTCCTCATGGAGCTGGGCTTCGACGTCCAGGTGGTGCCGGAGGTCGACGTCGACCGGCGCGCCGTGTCCAGCACGGCCATCCGCGAGGCCGTGGAGCTCGGCGATCTCGCAGGGGCCGCGCGGATGCTCGGGCGGGCCGTCAGCGTGTTCGGCGAAGTGGTCAGGGGCGACGCCCTGGGCCGCCAGATCGGGTTTCCGACGGCGAACCTCGACCTGCACCACGAGCTTCACCCCCCCACGGGAGTCTACGCCTGCCTCGCCCGCCGCCGGAACCCCGCCGATCGATCCGAGCTCCCGGCCGCCCATCCAGCGGTCGCCAACATCGGTTACCGGCCGACGGTCGCGGGCACGCGCCCCGAGCGCCCCCTCGTCGAGGTCCACCTGCTCGATTTCGAGGGCGACCTCTACGGCGAACACCTCGAGCTCGAATTCGTGGCGTGCCTGCGGGGCGAGGTCCGGTTCGACGGGCTGGAGGCCCTCGGCGAGCAGATCGCGCGGGACGTGGCGGACGCGCGCCGCGTGCTCGCGCGGGAATCCGGCCCTTCCCTTTGACGATCCCCGGGGCCGTCGTGATAATCTCCCGCCGCTTCGGCGACCTCGCGCCGGACCAGGGACACCGGCCAGGTAGCTCAGTTGGTAGAGCACTTGACTGAAAATCAAGGGGTCACCAGTTCAAGTCTGGTCCTGGCCACCAGCCCTGGCAGCTCGAATTCCGCCACGCCCGAGCGGACCGTGCGCTCCACCACGGGCCGCTAGTCCCACCCGCCGCCAGCCCCCGCCCGACCATGTCCAGCAGCTCGCCCAAGGTCATCCACCGCAAGGATCCGGCGCGGATCGCGATCGATTGGGACGATGGGCACTCGACGTCCTACACGGCGGCGGAGTTGAGGCGGCTCTGCCCCTGCGCCAACTGCGTCAGCGAGACCACCGGACGGCGGATGCTCGACCCGAGCTCCGTGTCCGACGACCTGGAGCAACAGGATCTGCGCCTCGTCGGCAACTACGCCATCGCCCTGCGGTTCTCGGACGGTCACGAAACCGGGATCTTCCCGTTCCCGTACCTGCGCAAGAACGACCCGCAGGGGACGTGAACGGGTGGAGCCGCTCCGGGTGAACGAGCGCCTGGTCCTGCCGCCCGAGGAGCTCTCCGTCGCTTTCGCCCGCTCGGGCGGCCCGGGCGGTCAGAACGTGAACAAGGTCGCGACCAAGGTCGTGCTGCGCTTTTCGATCGAAGCGAGCGCCAGCCTGGGCGAGACGCGCCGCGCCCGGCTCCTCGGGCGCCTCGCCAGCCGACTCACGGGCTCGGGCGAACTGCTCGTACAGGCCTCGCGCTATCGGGAGCGGGGCCGCAACCTGGCCGATGCGCGCGAGCGTCTGGCCGCGATCCTCCGGGAAGCCCTCCAGGTGCAGCGCCCCCGGCGCGCGACGCGCCCGACGGCGGGCTCCAAGCGGCGGCGGCTCGAAGCGAAGCGCCGCCGGGGGGAGCTGAAACGTCGGCGCGGAGCCGAGGAATAGGGTGTCAGGCCCCGCCCGTCCCATTCGGAGGTCCGTTCCGTACAAGTTCCAAGCATGGCGCCGACCACCCAAATCGCACCGGAATCCGCCCGGAAGGGGATCGCGGAGCGCTTCGCGTACAACGCTGCAAGTGTATTGACACCAGCATGTTACGCCAGTCTTGGGGGTGCTCGGCCCGTTTTTGGGGACATCCTTTCACACCCACCGCCGCAGGAGATTGCGGACATAACTGCGAAAAACACGCGTCGCCTCTTTCCCTTGGGTAGGCGGCGCGGCATGCTCTGCGCGCTCTAGACCCCCATCCCTCATCTCTCTGTCTGTTTTCTCTCTTCTTTGGAGTATCAACCCCATGAAGAAGCTCGTTCCCAGCGCATTCGCGCTGGCACTGACCGCCGGCCTCGGACAAGCGTCCGAGGACGAGTGGTCACAGCTCGACCGGGAGGTCGAGGCACTTACCTCGAGTCTCAGCTTGGCTGATGGCATCGGCCTCAGCGGCTGGCTCCGTACGAACTACAACTATTCCTCCGACATCGATGTCTTCTTTGACGACGGGGGCGGCATTGATAGCAACGATCTGGGCGGCTTCGACGTCTCGGACGCCCGTCTGATCTGGGACGGTAGTCACGGCGACTACGGGTTCACCATCCAGTACGACTTTGCCGAGACCGGCGATGACGCGCTGCTGGACGCCTTCGCGACGTTCCCGATCGGCGGGAGCATCACGGGCACGGTGGGCCAGTTCAAGGCACCGGTCCTCCACGGAGCGGCGATGTCGGCCCGCGACACGTTCTTCCCCTACAAGACGGCGAACAGCCAGGCTTGGACCCAGCGGGACCAGGGCGTCATGCTCAGCGGCGACTTCGACACCGTCGGCTGGTACATCGCCGGTCAGAACGGGACCGACGGCCAGGGTGACGAGTTGTTCCTCGCCGCGCGCGTGGAAGTCACCCTGATGGGCGAAGGCGCCGGCATGGTCGAGGGCGCCTACGGCGGTCCCGACAGCCCGTCCGGAACCATCGGTGCCGCCTACTACGACGACGGCGAGGCGAGCAACAGCGACGGCTTCACGGTCGATGCCTACTTCGCCAGCAACACGTACTCCTTCAGTGGAGAGTACGTGGACATCGGCAACAACACGGTCAGCCGCGGCGTCGGCGGCTACGGGAACAGCAGCAGCTCCTCGGCAGCCAATGCCTTCTCGGGAGCCGGGGCCCTCAGGGACGACTCGAATCCGTGGTCGGTCGCCGGTACCTACATGTTCACCCCCGACGAGTGGGAAGGTGGCGTCCGCTACCAGGACTGGGACGACGCCAATGACACGACGGTCATCTCGGTCGGCGTCAATCGCTACATCGACGGGCACGACTTGAAGTACGGCCTCCACTGGACGACGACCGATAACGACGGCGCCGACGTCGACCTCATCACGGTGACCCTCACGGTCGGTTTCTGATCGGATTTCGACGATCAGCCCACCGGGAGCGCGCGTCGCGCCCGGAACGGTGAAACACAAAGGCCCCGCGCGCGACGCGGGGCCTTTCCTCTATTTGGGGATTCCACGGGCGTCGTCGCGGGCGCTCCGGTCACCGCGCTATCCTGGCCGCCCGGCCCCCCCCATGACGGACCCGAACCAGCCATCGACCAACCGGCTCGCCGGGGAGACGAGCCCGTATCTCCTCCAGCACGCCGGGAACCCCGTGGACTGGTACCCCTGGGGACCCGAGGCGCTCGGGCGCGCCCGCGACGAGGGCAAGCCGATCTTCCTCTCGATCGGCTACTCCGCCTGCCACTGGTGCCACGTGATGGAGCGCGAGTCGTTCGAGAACGAGCGGATCGCCGCGCTCATGAACGAGCACTTCGTCAACGTGAAGGTCGACCGGGAGGAACGGCCGGACCTGGACGAGATCTACATGAAGGCCGTCATGCGCATGACGGGGGCGGGCGGCTGGCCCATGAGCGTGTTCCTGACGCCGGAGCTCGAGCCGTTCTTCGGCGGCACGTACTTCCCGGCCTTCCGCGCGTACGGGCGGCCGGGGTTCGCCGACGTGCTCGCGAGCCTCGCGCACGCGTGGGCGAACGATCCGGACAAGCTGAAGCGCACGGCGGGCACGCTCGCGGCCGAGATCGCGCGCGAGGGCAGCGTGGACACCGGCGGGGAGCTCGATCCCAGTACGCTCGATCGCTCACTCGCGCTCCTCGGGCAGAGCTTCGACCCGACCTGGGGCGGCTTCGGGGACGCGCCCAAGTTTCCCCACGCGATGGACATCCGGCTCCTCCTGCGTCATTGGCGGCGCACGCGCGCCGAGGAACCCAAGCACATGGCGCTGTTCACGCTCGCCAAGATGGCGGACGGCGGCCTCTACGATCAACTGGGCGGCGGCTTCCACCGCTACAGCACGGACGAGCGGTGGCTGATCCCCCACTTCGAGAAGATGCTCTACGACAACGCGCTGCTCGTCCCGGCCTACCTGGAAGCGCACCTCGTGACGGGCGAGGAGCGCTTCGCCCGGGTGGCGCGCGAGTGCTGCGAGTGGGCGCTGCGCGAGATGGTGACGGAGGGGGGCGGTTTCGCGAGCACGCAGGACGCCGACAGCGGCGGCGAGGAGGGCGCGTTCTTCGCGTGGACGCCGGAGGAGCTCGCGGAGGTCCTGGGCGCGCAGCTGGGCGCCTGGGCCGAGGAGTGGTACGGGGTCACGAGCGAGGGCAACTTCGAGCACGGGAGCAGCGCGCTCTGGCGCCCGGAACCGGCGGCGGAGGTCGCGCGGCGCCTGGGCGTTCCCGTGGCGGAGCTCGAGGAAGCGATGCGCGGCGCGCGGGCGAGCCTCTTCGCGGCACGCGAGCGACGTCTGCACCCCGCGACCGACGACAAGGTCCTCTGCGCTTGGAACGGACTGATGATCTCGGCCCTGGCGCTCTCCCACCAGGTGCTCGGAGCGCCCGAGACGCTCGCCGCCGCGGCGCGGGCGGCGCGCACCGTGCTCACGGGCATGCGGCAGCCGGATGGGCGCCTCTTCGCGACCGCGCGCGGTGGACGCGCGCACGGCAACGCCTGCCTCGACGACTACGCGTTCATGATCCAGGGGCTCGTCGACCTCTACGAGTCGGACTTCGACCCGGACTGGCTACGGGCGGCCCTCGCGCTCGAGCGGATCGTCGAGGAGCAATTCGTCGACGCGCGGAACGGCGGCTACTTCACGACCGGGGCGGAACACGAGACGCTGATCGCGCGCCTCAAGAACCCGCACGACGGTGCGCTCCCGTCGGGGAACGGGGTCCACGCCCTGAACCTCTTGCGCCTCGCCGAGCTCACGGGTGACGGACGGCTCGCGAAGCGCGCCGAGCGCACGATCCGCGCGCTCGGACAGCTCGTGAACCGCCACCCCGCGGCGTTCAGCCAACTGCTCGCGGCCGTGGATCACCTCGCCGCGGGTCCGCGCGAGATCGTCGTCGCGGGCGACCCGCAGGACGACCTCGTGCGGGCGATGCTGGCGGAGGTGCGCGGCACGTTCCTGCCGCAACGCGTCGTCGCGCTGGCCCACGAGGGTGCGGACGAGAGCCTCGTGCCCCTGCTCGAAGGGCGCGAGCCCGGTCCGAACGGGGCGCGGGCCTACGTGTGCCGGAACTTCACGTGCGAGGCGCCGGTGGAGACGGTGGCCGCGCTCGCGCGAGCGCTGGCGGACTGAGCCGCTCCGGCCACCCGACGTCAGTGCTCCGGTTCGGGGGCGTCCGCGGTTCCCCCCGGTCGCATCGGACTGCCCATCACGGCGCGGTCGCCGTAGCGCAGGCGCTCCTCGATCGTGCGGTCGAAGCGCGGGTGGCGCGGGCTCGTCGGGAAGCCGCGGTGCTCGGCCTCGCACACGTAGCAGACGACGACCTCGGGCGCGAACCGATGCAAGAGGAGGTCGAGTATCGCGGCCGCGATCAGGCTCGGGTACCACTTGGGCAGGAACGGCACGAGCACCGCCGCGAGGACGACGATGCCGATCCCGAGCGCGCGTGGGAAGTCCTTGCGGGTGGAGAGCTCGGGGTGCCCGCAGGCGAGACAGCCCGTGAGGCCCCCGGATTCCGTGAGGCGCTCGAGGTGCAGGGGGAGCTCTGCGGCGCACTCCGGACATGGGACGACAGCGGGCACGCGCGGCGCGCCCTCCGCGTAGACGACCGCGAACCGGTCGTGATCCCCGGAACAGGGCAGGTCGATGCGGACGCGGCCGGAGACGTCGGTGACGGTCACAGCGGTATGCCGTAGGTGTCCTGAAGCGAGATGGACACCGCCGCGCCGATGAGCACGAGGACCGTGGAGGCGTAGAGGATGCCCGTCGCGGAGCGCGTGTTCTCGTACGCGAGTGAACCGGCCGCCATCCATGCGAACAGGAGCGGCAACGCCAGCCCGACCGCGACCCGCGCACTGAGGAAGAAGAGCCCGAACGAGGAGAACAGCGGAGTCGCAGCGTCGCGGAGCGCGTCCGCATGGGTGACGCAGGAGAGCGCGACGAACACCGCGGAAGCGATCATGGCGACGACCGCGATCCGGTTGAGCCGCCGGAGAAAAGAGATCGGGAGCTGGGGCACCGTCAGGTACCAGTGCCCGACCACCATCGCGAGCCCCACCACCCCGGCGACGGTGCCCGTCGCCATCGCCGACAGGCTGCCGAGCACGAGCGCTCCCACGCCCGTCACCTCAGGCGCCTCGCGGACGGTGAGCACGAGCGCCACACCCGTGCAGGCCGTGGCCCACGCGAGAGCCCGGAACCGGGTCCTGGCTCGGACGGGAGCGACCACGACGGGAAACGCCAGCGCTCCGGCCGCCGCGGCGAGCACCGCACCGTCCGCCCTCGGGCTCGTCCCGTAGAGGGCCGGGAGGACGGCGGCGGCCGCGAGGGGGAGGAACGCAGTCGTCCCCATCAGGCGATAGAAGAACACGCCGAGCGGCGCCTTCGGGATGAGGGTGAGTCCGAGGAGCACTCCGAAAGCGAGCTCGAGGCAGAACTGAGTACCGAGGGCGCTCCACTCCATGCGCGCATTCTAGTGCTGAGACCGCGGCGCGCCACGGCGTCTTTTTGGCCGGGTGCCGGTAGTCGCAGAAGGTATGCTCTCCGCGGAATCGGGCTCCGTCGATCCACGCAATCCCCCAGCCAGACATGACCCAGCTTCGTGTATTCATCACTGGCGGCGGTCGCGGCATCGGCCGCTCCATCGCCGTGCGCTTCGCCCGCGAGGGTGCGAAAGTGGCCATCGCGGCGCGCAACTCGGAACAGCTCGATGCCGTGGTCGCGGAGATCGATGCCGCCGGCGGCGAAGGTTACGCCGTGCAGATGGACATCGCCGACCACAACTCCGCGGAGGCCGCCGTCTTTCGCGCCACCGAATTTTTTGACGGCACGATGGACCTCCTCGTGAACAACGCCGGCATCTTCAGCATGCAGCCGTTCGAGGAGCTGACGCTCGACGTCTGGCAGCGCTTCCTGAACATCAACCTCACGGGCCCCTTCGTCGTGACGCTCGAGGCCCTCGGCGCCCTCCAGGAGAGCGAGCGCCCGCACATCATCAACATGTGCTCGATCGCCGCGAAGCAGGGCTTCGCCGGCAATGTGGGGTATTGCGCCTCCAAGTACGGCCTGCGCGGCTTCAGCGACGCCCTCCGCGAGGACCTCCGCGCGAAGGGCATCCGCGTATCGACGATCTACCCATCGGCAACCGACACATCGATGCTCGCGGGCGTGCCCGGCGACTGGGACAAGAGCAAGCTGAACCAGCCGGAGGACGTGGCCGAAGTCGTCTGGAAGGCTTACCACATGGACTCGGGCTACGAAGACCTGGACGTGTAGTACGGAGCCAGAGCAAATTCCGCCGGCCATCGCGACGGTTGGTCCGGTGCATGGCACCGGACCAACCGTCGCGATGGCCGGCGGAATTTGCTCTGGCTCCGTACTACATGTTGCGCACGAGTCCCAGGAACTCGTTGCGCGTGCTCGCGTTCGCCCGGAAGCTGCCCAGCAGGCACGAGGTCATGGTCGACGAGTTCTGCTTCCCCACGCCGCGCATCATCATGCAGAGGTGCGCCGCGTCCGCCACGACGCCTACGCCCTTGGGAGTCAGGGTGTCCTGAATCGCTTCGGCGATCTGGACCGTCATGCGCTCCTGCACCTGGAGGCGCCGGGCAAACACGTCCACGATCCGCGCGACCTTCGACAGGCCGATGATCCTACCGTCCGGGATGTAGGCCACATGGACGCGGCCGTAGAACGGGAGGAGGTGGTGCTCGCACAGGCTGTAGAACTCGATGTCCTTGACGATCACCATCTCGGAGCAGTCCTCATCGAAGACGCCGTCCCCTACGACCTCCTCGACGGTCATCCCCTGGCCGCACGTGAGATCCATCAGGGAACGAGCGACGCGCTCGGGAGTCCTGATGAGTCCCTCACGGTCGGGATCCTCGCCGAGCTCGACGAGCAGGCGGCGGATGAGGTCGGGGTTGATCAACCCGCGGTCGGCCCGTGGTAGTCCGCGAAGTTCAGCCGGCTCTCGTAGACGCGTATCCGGTGTAGAAGGCATGGTTCGAATGCTGCGATGTGCGGGTGGAGCCGCCGCCAGAAAGCGATGGCAAGGTTTTCGGCCGTGGTGATGACGCCCTCGAGATAGGGCACATCGTCGTTCAGGTACTTGTGGTCGACCTCGCTCACGATGTGCTCCTGCATCAACGCCATCAAGCGATTGAGGTCCATGACCATGCCGGTCTCCGCTCGCACCGGACCGCGCACGGTCACCTCGACGGCGTAGTTGTGACCGTGGAGTGAATAGCACGGGCCGTACAGCGCCCGGTTCTCTTCATCGGTGAGCGAAGCGCTGACCAGCCGGTGGGCGGAAGAGAACTCCTCCCTGTGTACGATCTCGACGATGTGCTGGGACATGGTTGTGGGGCCTCGCGCTCGGCGGCCCGAGAATCTAACCTCGAACGCTCCTTCCCGCCACCGTCGTCGGCCGAAGAGGGCATGTTCACTACGGTGGACATGACGGGAATTTCATTCTCGATCGCGCCCGGGGAAACCGCCGAGGATCGCTGAGCAGGGCCTTTTGGGGCACTCCCGGTCACGCTTCTGTCGTCCGTTGGAATACACCTTCGGAACGGTAGTACTGTCGGCTAGAGGAGAGTAGCCAAGGAGGCTCAAAGCCATGAAGAAGTCCTACGACCTCGAGAACGCGAAGAAGTTGGTGCCCCTCCTGGAGTCCATCGCGGCGGAGATCCGCGAGCGCCTCGCGTCGGTTCGCGAGCTGGACGCCAAGGCGACGGCACTATTCGAGGATAAGCTCGAGACCACGCGATACCTCAACCTGCTGGCGGAGCTCGCTACGCACCGCCGCGAGCTGCGCCTCGCGAAGAAGGAGTGCGAGGGACTCGGCTGCGTGCTCGAGCAAGGCCAGCCGACGCGGATCTACATCCCCGGCTCGAACGGCAGGATCGATAGCGGCTTCCGATGGGAGGCGGGCGACTCGACCATTCGCCACGCGACTCCCGAGTCGACGCCGAGCTGAGCCTGCACGGACTACCGTACGAACGGAGAGCGGGCCGCCTCGTTGATCGAGGCGGCCCGCTCTCCATTCACTCTCCGAAGAGTCAGACCTCGCCACCGACGCGACGACCGCCCGTGCCCGCGTCGCCACTGCGCCGAGCACCGCTGTCCTGACCGCCGTCACTGCGCTGACCCGCGCCGCGGACCGGGGGCGGGGTATCCGTCTTCTTCACCCCGGGTGCCCTCCGCGTGTCGGGCTTCACGCCTTCCACCTCCGGGGTCGACCGCTCCGTCGCGGGCCGGTCGCGGACTTCCGCGTCCTTGGGCCCGACCTTCCGTCCCGCTCTGTCGCGTGCCCGGGCGGGCTCCGCGCTCTGCGGGGGGGCTGGCTGCTCCTGCGCGGGGCGGGCCTTGCGCTCGGGGCGGGTGCTCTCGGCCGCCGTGGTGACCCGTCGGGTCTCCTGGCGGACCGATTTCGGCTCGACCGGCACCGAGGCCCGCGCTGCCGGACGCAGCGTCGAAGCGATGACGCGCGCCCGCGCCACCAGGGCGTAGTTCACGAGCCGTGCCTCTTCCGCCGTCATCGCACCCGACTGGTGCTGGCCCTTGACCTGGGCCTGCGCCCGCAGCAGGGCTGCCCGCAGGGCGTTCTCGTCGGCGATCGGCGTCGCGTTGCCCACGGTCGTCGCGGCGGCGCGATCCGCGAGCATCGCGTCGAAATCACGCGCCTGGTCAGGGGTGATCCGGCCACTCTCGACGAGCCGCCTCAGGATCGCGCGGGCCCGTTCGCTCGGCGGCGCGGTCGTCGCATTCGCCGTCGGGTTGCCCGCTGGAGCGTCGTTCGCCCGGGCGTTGCGCGCCCGCTCGATCAGCTTGCGACGGGCATCCGACAGCCCGCTGGAGTCGCCGGTCTCACCCGCGGCAGTCGTCTCGGAATCCGGGGCGACGCCCGCTGCGGCGACCTGCTTCAGCGCGGGCGCCTCGGCGCTCGCGGGCGCCTCGACGCGCGCCGGCTTCTGGACGGGCGTCTCCACGGCTGCCGCGCGCTCCTCCATGACATCGACGGCCCGCTGCACTTTCTCCCGCGGCGACCCCGTCCCCTGCCAGCGGCCTTCGAGCGCGTCCTTGGCCCGCTTCAGCTTCTCGCTCGTCGTGAGCGAGCTGGTGCCGGTGTCCCCGAGCGTATCGATGGCCTGCTGGATCTCCGTCCGCGAACCGCCGGAGGCCTGCCCGCGCTTCGCGAGGGTGCCCTGCGCGGCCTTGAGCTTCTCGGCCGTCCCCTGAGCGACCGCCGGCGACACGGTCGTCCCGGACTCGTCGGCCGCGCGCTGCCGCTCCAGCTCCACGAGCTTGGCGCGCCGGAGCGTCTCGACGCGCGCGACCTCGGCCTCGAGGTCCTTGCCCACCGGGCGCCGGGCCTTCACGAGCAGCTCCCGGTAGTAGGCGACGAACTCCTCCTGGGTGAGGCTGCGATTGGCGTCGATGTCGTGGGCGACGAAGTGCTTGGCCGGGATCCGCGCCCGGGCCGCTTCGCGCGCGGAGATCGCGCCGTCCCCATCGGCATCGGCCTTGCGGAACGTGCCCCGCACGGTCGCCAGGGAGACGCCCTGGCTCGATTCCTGCCCCAAGGCGGCCGACGAGAGGAGGAGGCCGCCCACGAGGGTGGTCAGGATGATCTTGCTCTTCATTACCATTGCTCCATGACGATCTTGCCGCCCCGACTGATTCCAGGGGTTCGGTGCAGCGAGGATCATGCCAGGCCTTCGGTTTCGGGACATTCGGGCGTAACGAGCGGAGGTGCAAGGGCTTAGCCTGAGGAGCCCACAGGGACGTGACCTTCCACCGTCCTTCCTCCGTCCTCCATCGGGGACAGTGAGGTCCGAGCCCAATAGCTACCCCGAAAAAACTGGCTCGGGGGCCCGCGGGGCAGCGGGCTCCGCCGGGCGCCCGAGCCCGCGAACTTGCCCGGGTGAGCGTTTGCCTTGGCCTCCGGGCGGGAGTACAAGACCGTGGAGACCCCCGCGCCGCGCTCGAAACCCCTGGCACGGACCCCGGCAGCCCGATTCCATCCCCTCGCCAGCGATCCTATCGCCTGGGCCGAACGCGCGAATGCTCTTCCCACGGGTCCGCCGCCCCCCGCGAACACCCCACCCCTGAGAACCCATGTCTGGGACATCCGTGTCGAGCCCGTCAATCAACATCGCCCCGCGCGCCACCGGCGACGTACGCAGAGTGGCCACCCGTGAGGCCTACGGCGAGGCGCTGCTCCAACTCGGCGACGAGCGCGAGGACATCGTGGTCCTCGACGCGGACCTCTCCGGCTCGACGAAGACCAGGGCCTTCGGTGCGAAGCATCCCGAGCGCTTCTTCAACATGGGCGTGGCCGAGGCGAACATGATGGGCACCGCCGCCGGCCTCGCCGCCATGGGCAAGACGGTCTTCGCGAGCTCCTTCGCGATGTTCGCCGCGGGCAAGGCCTGGGAGCAACTGCGGCAGAGCGTCTGCGTGCCGAACCTGTCCGTGAAGATCTGCGCGACGCACGCGGGGCTCACCGTGGGCGAGGACGGCAAGTCGCACCAGATGCTCGAGGACATCGCGCTCATGCGCGTCCTCCCCAACATGAAGGTGTTCGTGCCGGCCGACGCCGTCGAGGCGCGCCAGGTGATCCGCGTGGCGGCGGAGACGCCGGGGCCCGTGTACGTG
This sequence comes from Planctomycetota bacterium, assembly GCA_004357655.1. Lineage (GTDB taxonomy): Bacteria > Planctomycetota > UBA1135 > UBA1135 > N075bin59. The sequence continues at coordinate 16,132 of SMVQ01000232.1, read as the reverse complement.
CGCTTGTCGCGCGCGGCGACGCCGGTCGTGCTCGCGGACGAGTACCAGTTCGAGATCGGGCGCGGGACGCTCCTCCGAGACGGCGGCGACGTCGCTCTCGCCGCTTGCGGAGTCGAGGTGGCCGAGGTGCTGGAGGCGGCGGAGATCCTGGCCAGGGAGGGTATCGAGGCGCGAGTGCTCGGCCTCGCGTCGATCGACCCGATCGATGGCGAGCTGATCCGGCAGGCCGCCGAAGAATGCGGCGCGATCCTGACGGCCGAAGAGCACCAGGTGAACGGCGGGCTCGGCGAGGCCGTGGCTCACGTCCTGGTGGAGAGTCGGCCGGTACCGATGCACATGGTCGGCATGCGCGGCGAGTTCGGACAGAGCGGCAAGGCGGGCGAGCTCATCGCGCACTACGGGCTCGACGGCGCATCGATCGCCGCCGCCGCCAAGGACCTCATTGCGAGAAAGGGCTGACCGTGACGCTGACCGACGAGCAGAGAACGGAGATCCGGGAGACCGCGAACGAGGTCCGACGCGACGTGATCCGGATGGTGCACGCCGCGGGCTGTGGTCATCCAGGGGGGCCGCTCGGCATGGCGGACTTCATGTCGACCCTGTTCCTCGCGCACCTGAAGCTCACCAGGTCCAACCTGCACGCGGCCGACCGCGACCGGTTCATCCTCGGCAACGGGCACACGTGCGCCGGGTACTACGCCCTCCTGGCACAGAAGGGGCTGATCCCACGTGACGAGTTGCTCCGGTTCCGCAAGCTCGGATCGCCGCTGCAGGGCCACCCGCACCGGAACGCCGAGCTCGGCATCGACTTCAGCACGGGCAGCCTCGGCAACAGCCTCTCCGTCGCCTCGGGCATGGCCCTCGCCGCCAAGCTCAACGGCTGGAGCACGCGCGTCTACAGCACGTCCTCCGACGGCGAGAGCCAGGAGGGCCAGATCTGGGAGGCTGCGACGAGCGCCGCGCACTACGGGCTCGCCAATCTCACGGTCATCGTCGACTTCAACAACATCCAGATCGACGGCGTCATGCGCGAAGTGATGAACGTGCGCGACCTGCGTGAGAAGTACGCCGCATTCGGCTGGCACGCCGTCGACGTGGACGGACACGACATCGACGCCGTGGACGCCGCGCTCTGCGCCGCCGCCGCGGAGACGGAGCGCCCGAGCGCGATCATCGCCGAGACGGTGATCGGCAAGGGCGTGTCCTTCATGGAGAACCAGTCCGGCTGGCACGGCGTCGCCCCGAACGACGAGCAGGCCGAGTTGGCGCTCGCGGAGCTCGCGTAGTACGGAGTCAGGACAAAATCCGCCGGCACTTGCGGCTGGCGGTCCGGTGCTCGGCACCGGACCGCCAGCCGCAAGTGCCGGCGGATTTTGTCCTGACTCCGTATCATCCCGCCATGACCCGCTCCGGCTCCACCCTGTTCGTCGGCGGAATGGTCGCGGGCGTGCTCGTGGCCTTGATCGTCGAGGAGGTGTGGCCGGCGGCGGGCGAGCCCGATATCGAGCACTACCGCGACGTGCGCGATTTCGTGCGGGAGTCGTTCGTGCGCGAGGTCTCGAACGAGGAGCTCCTCGATCACGCCCTCCACGGGATGGTCGCGGCCCTCGATGAGTATTCGCGCTATTACAACCGGGCCGAGTCGATCGAGCTCGAGCGCGAGACCACGGGGCGATACACGGGGATCGGCGTCGTCTTCCGCCGGCCGATCGCGGATGGGCAGGTGCTCTTCGCCCTCGCGGACTCGCCGGCCGAGCGCGCGGGGGTGCGCGTCGGGGATCGTTTCCTCGCGGTCGACGGCCGACCCATCCCGGGGATCACGGAGACCGAGCTCCGGGAGCTCATCGACGATCCCGAGCAGGGCGCGCTGGAGATCGTCGTGCTCGGGCTCGACGGCGCGCGGCGCGAGCTGCGCATCCGGCCGGACTCAGTCGTGGATCCCACGGTCAGGCATGCGCGCCTGATCGGCGAGACCCGTTCGATCGGATACGTCTCGATCCTGTCCTTCAGTCGCCAGACCCCCGCGGAGTTCGGGCGCGCTTTCGAGTTCCTGACTGAGCGCGGCATGCAGGCGCTCGTCATCGACCTGCGCCGGAACTACGGCGGAGTGCTCGACTCGGCGGAGGAGATCGCGAATCGGTTCATCCCTCCGGGCGCGGTGATCGTCTCCGTGGAGGGTCGCGGCGAGCCCGTCGTGCGGCGGTCCGGAAGCTCCGCGGGCCAGGACGGGCACTTGCCCCTCGTGCTCCTCGTCGACGGCGGATCGGCCAGTGCGAGCGAGGTGCTCGCCGGGGCGCTCCAGGACCACCTCACGGCCGTCGTCGTCGGCAGTCCCACCTACGGCAAGGGGATGGTGCAGACGATCCGGAAGTTCCGCGAGACAGAGACGCGCGCGAAGGTGACGACCGCCTACTACTACTCACCGACGCACAGGAACTTCGAGCGGACGGTGGACCCCGGCCGCGAGCACGGCATCCTGCCCGACGTCGAGATCCCGATCGGAGCGCTCGAGCAGCGCGAGATCCACTCCTTCCTCGCGCGCTACAGTCCGCCGCTCGATGCGATCCCCGCCATCGAGGCCTGGGAGGCCGCCGAAGGTACGAAGCTGATCGAGCGCCACCCCGCGGACGCCCAGCTCGACGCGGCCATCGCGCTGCTCGCCGGCCACCGACCGGGCCCGCAGCCCGCGCTGGAGGACAAGTGAGCGAGCTCGTGCTGGGCATCGAGTCCTCGTGCGACGAGACCGCGGCCGCGGTGGTCCGCGCGGGACGCGAGATCCTGTCCTCGGAGGTCGTGAGCCAGGCGGCGGAGCACGCGGTCTACGGCGGCGTCGTGCCCGAGCTCGCCGGGCGCTCGCACCTCGCCGCGATCCTGCCCGTCGTCGATCGCGCGCTCGCGGGAGCGGAGCTCACGCTCGACGACCTCGGCGGGATCGCCGTGACCACGCGCCCCGGGCTCATCGGCTCGTTGCTCGTCGGGCTCTCGACCGCAAAGGCGCTCGCGTTCACCCGTGGATTGCCGATCGTCGGCGTACACCACATCGAGGCGCACGTCTACGCCGCGGCGATGGAGCTCGAGGACGCTCCGTATCCGAACGTGTCGCTCGTCGTCTCGGGCGGCCACACGGCGCTCTACCGCGCGGAGTCGCCGCTCGCTCTTACGCTCCTTGCGACGACGCTCGACGACGCCGCTGGGGAAGCCTTCGACAAGGTCGCGTACCTGCTCGGCCTCCCCTACCCTGGCGGCCCTTCGGTGTCGGCGCTCGCCGAGGAAGGCGACCCGCGCGCGATCCAGTTCACGCGGTACCGGGCGAAGGACGGCAAGCCGGGCTTCTCGTTCAGCGGGCTGAAGACGGCCGTGCTGTACCACCTCCGCGGTGGCGACGCCCGCGCGCCGACGCCCGCGCCCGAGTCGATTCCGGACCGCGCGGACGTCGCGGCATCCTTCCAGGAGGCCGTCGTCGACACGCTCGTGGACAACGCCTTCCGCGCCGTTCACGCGGAGGGTCTGGAGACCCTCTTCGTCGTGGGTGGCGTGGCCTGCAACCGGCGCCTGCGCGAAGTGACGGCGCGCCGCGGGACAGCGGAGGGGATCCGGACGGTCTTCCCCTCACCCGCCTACTGCACGGACAACGCGGTGATGATCGCCGGCCTCGGCTGGCAGGCCCTCGCGGCCGGCCAGGCGGCGGACTGGAGCCTCGACGCGAGCCCGCGCTGACCTACCGGCCCGGCTCCGGTAAGCTGTCGCGCCGAATCCGCGCACGCGCGCTCCCGCCTTGGGTCCCCAGGAACTCGAAACCCTCCTCGCCTCGGTCAGCACCGGTCACCTGACCGTCGCGGAGGGCGTCCGACGCCTCGCGCACTGGCCGTCTCAGGACCTCGGCCATTCCACGCTGGACTTGCAGCGCGAGCTCCGCTGCGGACACCCCGAGGTGGTCTACGGCGCGGGGAAGACGCCCGAACAGCTCGTCGAAATCGCGACGGCCATCCTCGCCGCGCACGAGCGCCTGCTCGTCACGCGCGTGCCCGAGACCGGCGCCGCGGCCCTGCTCTCCGCCCTGCCCGACGCGGAGCACCACACTGTCGCGCGCGTCGTGACCGTGGACCGCGCCCCGGAGCGCGAGGCGACCGGCCTCGTCCTCGTCGTGAGCGCCGGGACCTCCGACCAAGGCGTGGCCGAAGAGGCCGTCATCACGGCACGCATGCTCGGCGCGGAGGTCGAGCACCTCTACGACGTCGGCGTAGCGGGCATCCACCGGCTCCTCGCGCGCACGGAGCGCCTGCGCGAGGCCAACGTCCTCATCGTCGTCGCCGGCATGGAAGGCGCCCTGCCGAGTGTCGTGGGGGGCCTCGTCGACCGCCCGGTGATCGCAGTCCCCACCTCCGTCGGCTATGGTGCGTCCTTCGGGGGCATCGCGGCGCTCCTGGCGATGCTCAACTCCTGCGCCTCCGGCGTGACGGTGGTCAACATCGACAACGGCTTCGGCGCGGGCTACGCGGCCGCGCTCATCAACAGGACGACGCAAGCGACACGCCAGGCATGAGTGATTCGAACCGGGCATTCCTCGCGCTCGAGAACGGGCTCGTGCTCGAAGGCCGCGCCGTCGGCGCGAGCGGCGAGAAGGGCGGCGACCTCGTCTTCAACACCGCGATGACCGGCTACCACGAGATCCTCACGGATCCCTCGTACGCCGGCCAGGTCGTGCTCATGACCTATCCCTTGATCGGGAACTGCGGCGTGGCCGAGGAGGACGCGGAGAGCGGACGCGCGTGGCCCGAAGCGTTCGTCGTCAAGGAGATGTCCTCGATCGCGAGCAATCACCGCTCGGACCTCACCCTCCCCGAGTGGCTCAGGAAGAACGACGTCGTCGCGATAGAAGGCGTGGACACACGCCTCCTCACCAAGACCGTCCGGACCGAGGGCTGCCTGCGCTGCGTCGTCTCGACCATCGACACGGACCACGACTCGCTCGTGGCCAAGGCGCGGGCGACGACATCGACCGATGGCCGCGACCTCGCTTCCGTCGTGTCGTGCGAGGCGCCGTACTCGTGGAGCGAGCCCTACCCGGACTCGTACCCCGCGGAGATTGCACGCGTGACCTCGGACGAGCCCATCCGCGTCGTCGCGTACGACTTCGGCGCCAAGCGCAACATCCTCCGCAGCCTCGTGCACTGCGGCTTCGACGTGACCGTCGTCCCCGCCTGGACGCCGGCCAGCGACGTGCTGGGCATGGATCCCGCCGCGGTGTTCCTGTCGAACGGCCCCGGGGACCCGGAAGCGGTGAAGCCGGCGCTGGACGCGGTCGGCTACCTCGTCGGCAAGCTGCCGATCTTCGGCATCTGCCTCGGCCACCAGATCCTCTCGCTCGTGCTCGGCGCGAAGACGCACAAGATGCCGTTCGGCCACCACGGCGCGAACCACCCCGTGCGCGACATGCTGACGAACCGCGTCGAGATCACGTCCCAGAACCACTCGTTTGCCGTGGACCCCGCGAGCTTGCCGGAGAGCCTCGAGCTCACGCACGTCAACCTGAACGACCAGACGGTCGAGGGCTGCCGGCACACGACCGCCCCGCTCTTCAGCGTGCAATACCACCCGGAGGCCGCCCCGGGACCCCTGGACTCGGCGCACCTCTTCCTCCGGTTCCGCGACATGGTGCTGGCGCAACCCGACAAGGTCGCGTCGCCGACCAGCTAGCGGTTTCGCACTCGCGCACCGGGCCGAGACGCGACGCGGCAGTGTCCCACGCGAAATGGACTTCGCGTCTCATTCAGAATGGCACAGGAAGCTGATGGGCGACTTCGGACGGGGCTGGGCAGGAATCGGCTGACGGGCCGCCGCTCGCTCGCGATCGCCTGCACACTGAAGTCGCCGAAGATGCTGAAGGAGGGGGTGAAGGTGCCGTGGCCCAGCGACGGCCGGAGACCGTGCCGCCTGAATCCTCGCCGATCGAGAGGAGCTCCGGGCGCTGCAGGCATGGCGCTGTCCCGATCGAGCGCGGCCACCGATCGCGACGGTGACGACCTCGCACGTCAGGCAACCCGTCGCAGCTCGATGACTGGAAGGTGCTGCCGGTTCTCGAGCAGACTGAGCATCAACGCACTCGCGCCAACCACGCGCGCTGGGACGCCTGGGTGGAGACTCACAGCATCCCGACCGGGTCCACATCGATGATGACGCGCGGCCGGGCGCACTCAGCGGAGAGTCGGACGAGGATCGCTCGGGCGCGGGCGGCGCCCGTGCCGTCTGTGGCGGTCTTGACGAGCACGTGCTGGCGGTGGCGGCCCCGGATCAAGGCGATCGGCGCCGGCGCCGGTCCGAGCACCGTGACCGGCTCGCCCGCGAGTCCGTCCGTCAGGGCGGACGCAAACCGATCGGCCGCGGCTCGGACGCGCGCGTCGTCCTCGTCCTCGAACACGACGCGGATGAGCCGGCCGTAGGGCGGGTAGCCGAGCTCGCGGCGCAGGTCGCTCTCGAGCCGCGCGAAGTTCTCGTGGTCGTGGCGCGCGGCCTGCACGATCGCCGGGTGGTCGGGGGTGATCGTCTGCACGACGATGTGGCCTTCGAGGTCGCCGCGGCCCGCGCGGCCGGAGACCTGGGAGATGAGTTGGAAAGTGCGCTCCGAGGCGCGGAAGTCGGGCAGGTGCAGAGAAGAATCGGCCGAGACGATGCCGACCACGGTGACGCGCGGGAAGTCGAGGCCCTTCGCGATCATCTGCGTGCCGACGAGCACGTCGACCTCGCCGCGACCGAACGCGTCGAGCGTCTCCTCGTAGTCCGTGCGGCGGAGCATCGTGTCGGAGTCCATGCGGCGGACGCGCGCGTTCGGGAGGACTGTCGCGATCGCCTGCTCGATGCGCTCGGAGCCGGCGCCCAGGAAGCGGAGCGCCGGAGCCGTGCACGTCGGGCACGCTTTCGGCGGGCGGGTCTCCTCGCAACAGGTGTGGCAGACGGCGCGGTCGATCCGGCGGTGGAACGTGAGCGCGACGTCGCACTGTGAGCAGCGCACGGTGAGGCCGCATTCGCGGCACCACAGCACCGGCGAGAAACCGCGCCGGTTCATGAAGAGAATCGACTGCTCCTTGCGTTCGAAGGCGCCCTCGAGCAAGCGGCGCAAGTGGCGCGAGAAGAGCGAGGTCTCGGCGCGCTCGGGTTTCTCCAGCCGCATGTCCACGATGTCGATGCGCGGCATGCGACCGCCCTTGACGCGCTTCGTCAATTCGATCCGCTCGTACCGGCCGCGGCGGGCGTTTTCCCAGCTCTCGAGCGAGGGCGTCGCCGAGCCGAGGATGCAGACCGCGTTCGCGTTCTTCGCGCGCACGACGGCCACGTCGCGGCCGTGGTAGCGCGGCACGTTGCCCTGCTTGAACGAGTTCTCGTGCTCCTCGTCGACCACGATCACACCCAGGTTCGCGACCGGCGCGAACACGGCGGAGCGCGCCCCGACCACGACGCGCGCCTGGCCGTGCTTGACACGCATCCACATCTCGAGCCGCTGCGCGTCCGTCATCTTGCTGTGCAGGACCGCGATCTCCCCGAACCGCGACCGGAACCAGCCGACGGTCTGCGGAGTGAGGGCGATTTCCGGGACGAGCACGATCGCACCCTTGCCCTGGGCGAGCGCCTCCTCGATCACGCGCAGGTAGACCTCCGTCTTCCCGCTGCCGGTGACGCCGTGGAGGAGGAAGGCGCCGAAGGTCCCCGCCTCGAGGCGCTCGAGGATCGTCGCGATGGCCGCGCCCTGCTCGGGTGTGAGCCGCTCCGGTCGCTCCCGCGCGAGGTCGCGCGCCGAGGAGAGCAGCTCGTCGGTCTCCGCCACGACGCGCTCCATCCGTATCCAGCCCTTCTGCGCGAGAGTCCGCGCCGGCGAGTCGGACAGCTTGAGCCTGCGCAACACCTCCGCCATCTCGATCGGCGCGTCGAGCTCGAGAAGCGTGCGGAGCAGGCGGTGCTGCTTCTCGTGCCTCTCCGCGAGCGTCGCGAGCTCCGTGGCGCCCACCCCTTCCGCGACGGAGAGCTGGACCACCTTGCGACGTTGCCGCACGCGCTTCAGCGCCGCCGGCAGGATCGCGGCCAGCGCCTCGCCCCAGGAGCAGGCGTAGTACGACGCCATCCACTTCGTGAGCTCGAGGAGCCCCTCGTCGACCACGGGTTCCGGGTCGAGCACTTCCGCGATCGGCTTGATCCGCGCCGCCGGGACGTCCGTCGAGCCGCGCAGGCCGACGACGACCGCCACCTCGCGCCGCCCGGAGAAGGGCGCCAGTACGCGCACACCCGGCGCGATCCGCCCGACGAGCTCCGCCGGGACGCGGTACGTGAACTCGCATCGCATCGGGCGGTTGACGGCGACGTCCGCGTAGAGTGCCGGCGCGGAATCGGCGTCCGGCTCCGGCTCGACCGGCTGAGCCGCGGGTGACTCGACCGCGAAGAGCCAGGGGTCGGGGGGGCGCGCCACGGCGGGACCCTCAGCCGCAAGCGCAGGGCGTGCCAGCGCAGCGCGGACAGCCCTGCGCGTATTTCTTGTGCGCCGCCGCTTGCAGGTCGATCCCCGCGATGGAAGCCAAGGTCGAGAGCCACGCCAGGACGTCCGCGAACTCGCCCTCGAGCTCTTCGGAGTTCCCGCGCCGGAGCGCGCGGGTCAGCTCGCCGACCTCTTCGCAAAACCACATGTGCGTACCCGCCAGACCGCGCGCGGAGTCCTTCTCGAAGTAGATCTTCTCGATGAGCTGCTGGAACTCGGCGATCTTCACGGTAAGGCCTCCCGCGCCAGGATCAGGATGGAGATGTCCGCGGGAAAATCCTCGTCCTCGGCGTACTCCTCGAGCCCGGCCTGCAGCCGCTCGATCATCGCGTCCGGGGCGAGGCGCGCTACCTGGCGAACCATGCGATAGAAGGCCTTCTCCCCGAGCTCCACGCCGTGGGAGTTCACGACGCGAACCGTGCCCGTGTTCGCGAGCACGAGGCGGTCGCCCGGCTCGAGGGGCACACGCTGAACGGCGAGTCCGCGATCGAAGACGGCGCCCTTGTCGAAGCCGAGGGCGATCCCCTCCGGTTGCACGACGCGCACCTTCTGCTCGGCGGCCGAGTAGCGAATCAGCGGGATCTTGTGCCCGGCGCACGCGACGGTCGCGACGTTCTCTTCAGGATCGATCGAGGCGCAGAGCGCGGTCACGTACATGCCGCGCCGCACGTCCCGCGCCAGGTCCCGGTTCACGCGCTTGAGCGTGTCCACGAGCTCGCCCCCGCGCGCCAGCTCGTTCCGCAAGTAGGCGCGGGCGGTCGCGCCGACCAGCGCCCCCGGTACGCCCTGGCCGCTGACTTCGCAGACGAGCAGGACGACCTGCCCCTCGGCGACGACGTAGTCGTAGAAGTCCCCGCCGGGCTCGGGCGATCCGAGCATGAGGTCACCGAACCGGTAGCCTTCGAGCACGGGCTGTCCCTCGGGTAGGAGCGCCTCGCGGACCTCCTGGGCAACCTCGATCTCCCGTTCGCGGATACCGAGCTCGATCTCGGCATCCTGCGCCTCCTCGAGCGAGCTCGCCATCCGATCGATGGAGCGGGCGAGCAGGGCGACCTCGCCGCCGCCCCGCACGCGCGTGCGGTGCTGCAGGTTCCCGTGGCTGATGTTCCGGACGTCGTCGACGAGGCCCTCGATCGGCATCGACACCTTGCGCGCGATCCAATAGGCCACGCCGGCTCCCACGAGGATCACCGTGAGCGTCGCTGCCAAGAAGAGCCGGATGAGATTCCGGTGGATCCGACTCTGGCTCTGGACGGGAACGACCACGTTGCCGCGTTTGTCGAACTTGTACAGGTGTCCGGGCTCGCCCTCGAACTTCCCGGACTCGAAGACGATGTCAAAACGGTTGCCGAGACTCTGCTCTCCGAAGACGATCGCATTCTCGCCTTCCTGCCGATACGTCCTGCTCTGCTGGTTCTCGGACATCGCCTGAGCCGCCGACCACAGCGCTCGTTCCACGTCCTCGCTCCGCGAGTCGACGTACCGGACAGGGATGACCAGGTTGCCCCGGTCGTCCCATTGGTACAGGTAGCCCGAAGAGCCCTTGAACTCGCCTGCCATGAACTTGATGCCGATGCGCTTGCCGGGCCTGCCGCCTGGAGCAGCCACGACCACCGAGGAATCCGTTTGGAAGATCTCCAGCCCCTGGTCCTCGGCCATCGCCCGCGCGGAGGCCTGAAGCGCTGACTCGACCGACCGGTCGACGATGCCCTGGGTCGCACTGAAAAGGGAGAAACCGAACAGCCCCATGACGACGGCCAGCGCGATCGTCATGGCCAGCCCGAATCGGGCGGCGAGCCCCAGCCCCCTGCGGGGTGTCTCATCCTTCCGAGTTCGCGCCAAGCTCTACCCTCCGAACGGCCAAGCGTCCGGGCCGCGGTTCCAGACATCGGCGCCACCCAGGAGGAGCCGGGCGGCGACCATGACGGCAAGACCGTACAGGCCCGAGACGACATCGTCGAGCAGGATGCCGTGCCCCCCACCGATCGCCTCCATGCGCCGGGCGAGGCGTGGTTTCAGGATGTCGAAGAACCGGAAGACGAAGAACGCCACGACGAGCGCGAGCGGGCTCGGCCCGGCGATCCACGCGACCGTGATGAGGTAGCCGATGACCTCGTCCACGACGAAGATGCCGGGGTCCTTCTTGCCGGCGTACTCCTCCGCCCAGGCGCCCAGCGGGCGCGTGACGAGGTACAACCCCGCGCAAGTGACGAGCACCCACGCGAGGTAGTACTCCGTCCCCGACAGCGCCCAGGCGATGAGCACGCCCCCGAGCGTCCCTACCGTCCCGGGAATGAGCGGCGAGCATCCGAGGAAGAAGAACGAGACGACCGCGAGCTTCAGGAAGTTCATCGATCAGCCTTGGCGAGCACCTTGCCCGTCTTCATGACGTACGTGATGCCGGACCCGACGGTCGCGAACAGGGTGGCATACACGAGCCAGCGCGCGAGCTCGTGCCAGAACGTGAACCACGCGTCCGGCCAGTCGTACGCCTCGAGCCAGAGCAATCCACCGACCGCGAAGCACTGCACGACCATCTTGATCTTGCCGAACCCATCCGCCGGAAATTCGCCGCCGACACTCTCGACGTAGCCGCGGATCCCCGTGACGAGAAACTCGCGGGCGAGGATGATGACGACCATCCACGCCGGGAGCAGCTCGCGCGTCCAAGGGATCACGCAGAGGAAGATCATCGTGCCCAGGATGAGGACCTTGTCCGTGAACGGGTCCGCGATGCGGCCGAAGGCCGTCACGTAGTTGTCGCGCCGCGCGAGGTACCCGTCGACGAAGTCGGTCAGCGCCGTGACGATGAACAGCCAGAACGCCATGCAGAGTGCGCCGCGAACCTCTTCCGGGTCGCACTCTCCATACACCGCGAGCACCACGAAGAGGACCATGGCCCCCGCGAATCGGAGGGCCGTGATGCGGTTCGGCCAATGTGCGAAGACGCCCATGATCAAGGCTCCCGCGGAGGTCTGGGGTGGCTCTGTTCCGATCTCATGCGGGCGCTTCCCCTGTATTCCGGGAGCTCTGAACCGGGCGGCAGATCAGGTTGAATTCCGCGTCCAGCCCCTCGACCCGGACTGCGAGCCGGTCGCCCACGCTCACGTTCGCGCGTTCGATGAAGGCGAGCATGTCGACTTCGGGCGCGTCCATGTCCCCGCGCGCGACGGCGCGCCCGAGGTCGTCGGACACCTCGTCCACGAGTACTTCGATCGTGCTCCCGATGCGCGCCTCCTGATCGGCGGCCAGGACCTCGTCGCGCGCCGCCAGGACGGCGTCGCAACGCGCCTGCGCCACACTCGCGGAGACGCGACCCTCGAGCTCGTACCCGGAGGTACCCTGCTCCGGTGAGTACGTGAATGCGCCGAGGCGCGATAGCCGGTACTCGCGCACGAGTTGCGCGAGCTCCTCGGCGTCCTCGTCGCGCTCGCCGGGGAACCCGAGCAGCACCGTCGTCCGGATCGTGATCCCGGGCACCTCCTCGAGCAGCCGATCGAGGGTTGCGCGCACCTGTTCGCCGCTGCCCGCGCGCTGCATGGCGCGGAGAACGGGCGTGGCTGCATGCTGAATGGGGATGTCCAGGTAGGGCACGACGCGCGGGTGCTCGCGGAGGAGCCGCGTGAGGTCCCACGGGAAGCGGTTGGGGTACGCGTACATTACGCGCACGGTGTGCGGCCCGTCGAGCTCGGCGAGGCCCTCGATCACCATCGGGAGCTCCAGCCCGAACTCCCGGCCCCAGGCCGTCGAGTCCTCGGCGACGACGACGAGTTCGCGCACGCCCGCGCCGATGAGCTCCTCCGCCTCCGAGAGGACCGCTCCGGGCCGCTTCGAACGATGCGGCCCGCGGATGGAGGGTATGGCGCAGAAGGAGCACGTGTGGTCGCACCCGTGCGAGATGCGCAGGTAGGCGTACGAGCCGGGGGTCGCCAGCAGCCGCGAGCCCTCCCGCTCCGCCGGGCGCAGGCCAGGGCTCGCGAGGTACGCGGGCACCGTCTTCCCGTCGACAATCTCGCGGACGGACTCGGCGAGGGCCCGGTAGTCGGAAATCTCCGCGAAGAGGTCGACGCCGGGGAACTCCTGCGCGAGCGATTGCTTGTAGCGCTGGACGAGACACCCGGCGACGACGACCGCCTGGATCTCGCCCCGCTGCTTGCGATCCAGCAGCTCGCGGATGGAGGCGTACGACTCTTCGCGCGCCGGGCCGATGAAGGAGCAGGTGTTGAGGACGACCGTGTGCGCCGCCGCGGGGTCGTCCGTGACGACGAGGCCCTGTTCCGCCAACCTCGCGAGCATGAGCTCGGAATCGATGAGGTTCCTGGCGCATCCGAGATGGACCAGGGAGACGAGGGCGGAGGTGCTCACGATCGGAACAGAGCACCGCCCGTTGGGGCGGCGGCTTGGGCCAGAGGGAGGGTCAGGCGCTCGTCACTTTTTCCGTCCACTCTTCGAGGGTCAAGAGTATATCGCGCCGCTGCCCTCCCAGGTACGGGCCGATGAGCCCGCGCGTCTGGAGCTCGTCGAGCACTTCGCAGGCGTCGTCGAACTCGAGGTTGAAGTTCCGCTGCAGGAGCGAGACGGCGACGCGACCGCGCTCCAGGAACAGGGCTCCCGCCTGGTACACGAGGTCCTCGAGCTCGGCGGGGGTGCGCTCGGGACGGGGCGGGTCGGCCGCGGCTTTCAGGACCGGCTCCGGAGCACGCGCGGGTGAGGGCACGAGAACGACCTCGCGCTCGCCGGAATTCGGCTCGTCGCCGGTGGACGCGGCCTCACTCGCCGACGATTCGCCAGGCGGGAGGGATTCGTTCTCCGCTGCTAGCTCGGGTTCCGGAGCAGCGGGGACCTCGGGGAGCTGCTCCTCGGCCTCGCCCTCTTCCACTTCGCTCGCCTCGGCGGCTTCCTCTTCGTCCTCGGCAGCGTCCTCGTCGTCCTCCTCGTCTTCTTCTTCGTCCTCCTCTTCGTACTCGGCGGCCTCCGCGTCGTCCTCTTCCTCCTCGTCCTCTTCTTCGTCCTCCTCTTCGTCTTCTTCGTCCTCTTCTTCGTCCTCGGCGGCCTCCGCGTCTTCCTCTTCCTCCTCGTCGTCCTCTTCGTACTCGTCCTCGTCGTCGTCCTCTTCGTACTCTTCGTCGTCCTCGTCGTCCTCGTACTCTTCGTCGTCCTCTTCGTCGACGACTTCGGGCACCTCGGCGACAGCGGCCTCGGGCTCGGCCTCGTCGGCATCCTCTTTGGGGGTTCCCGCGACCTCAGCCACGGATTCCGACTCGCCCTCACCGAACAGATCCGGCTGTTCCCACGACGGGGTTGGAGGTCCGTCACTCAGGAGCACGTGGGTCTCCTTGATCGGGGTCGCGGCGCCGCGAGTGACGGGCTCGGCGGCGGCGGCCCGGACCTCGGGCGCGATCTCGACCCGCTCCTCGGCCTCCGCTACGTCCGCTTGGGCCGGCAGCTCGCTGGCTTGCTCTGCGCGAGCAGCGGGAGCTGCCGGTGCTTCGGCAGCCAGATCCGCGCCAACGGCGACGTCGGGCCCGTCGCCGGCTTTGGCGGGGCGCCAACGATTGGCAGCAGCTTGAGGCGAACGGTGTAGGAGCTCTTCTGCATCTGTCGGGTCGAGCGCCGTGGCCCCCTCGGGCACATGGCCTTGCGATCGTGGGTCGTCCAGGGGAACGGCAGGCGGCTGGTGGGCCCGGGCCTCCTGCAGCGCCTGTTCCATATAGGCGAGCGTCTTGGCGTCGGGTACCAACGCTTCCGCTTCCGCAGCGGAAACGCCGTCGCCTTGGCCATCCACATCCGTATTCGCCAGGTCGACGGTGCGGCCTTGTGTGTAATTCCGGGTGATCCGCCCGACTTCCCTCGACCAGGCCAACCATGCCGGCACGATGAGCGCGGCGAAGCCCACGACCACGCCGACGGCGATCGAGAGCGCACCGGTCACGCTCCCCCCGATCGCAGCGCCGACCGCGCCCCCACCCGTAGCCGTGACCGCACCGAGCAAGACGCACAGCCCCAGCGCGGTCCCCAGGCAACCGAGGAGGTGCCGGCCGACCGGGAACGCACGGGACCGGAGCACGATGAGCGCCCCGAGGACGATCAGACCGAGTCCGCCGAGCATGGGCGCGGCGTGCCCCCCGGCAGCGACGATCCGGGCCGCGAGAGCGGCGGTTCCGCGGGGTGCCCGGCCCGGGCCGGACTCGGCGAACAGGGACATGCTGACGAGCACGAGGGAGAAGGACCCGATCATGAACAGGGCCCCCCCGACCAGGTCGCGCGTCATCTCGGACTTCTTCGGTTGCTCAACCATCGTTCACCCCTTGCTCCGCAGGAGACGGGTTCATCTCCTCCCAATCCGCGAGGTCCATGAGGATCTCGCGCGCCTTCGAGCCCTTGTGCTCACCAACGATCCCGGCGTCCGTCATCATGTCGATGAGGCGCGACGCGCGAGTGTATCCGATGCCCAGCGCACGCTGGAGCAGGCTGGCGGAACCGCGCCGGGTCTTGAGAATGACCCGGACGGCTTCGTCGAACATGTCGTCCTGCGCCATCCCCTGCTCGACGGGCGTGCCCGCCCCCGCCGTCCCCGTGGTCGTCTGGACGAGCTCCTGGTTGAACGTCTGCACCGACTCCGTGCAGACGAAGTCGACGAGCGCCTCGAGCTCGTGATCCTCGACCAGGGCGCCTTGCACGCGCCGAATCACGGACGACTGGGGCGGCGAGTAGAGCATGTCGCCCTGCCCCAGCAGCTTTTCCGCGCCCATCACGTCCAGGATCACGCGACTGTCGATCTTGCTCGCCACCTGGAACGCGATCCGGCTGGGGAGGTTGCCCTTGATGACGCCGGTGATGACGTCGGTCGAGGGCCGTTGCGTGGCGAGGATCACGTGGACACCGACCGCGCGCGACTTCTGCGCGAGGCGCGTGATCGCCTGCTCGGCCTCCTTCTTGGAGGTCATCATCAGGTCCGCCATCTCGTCGATCACGATCACGATGTACGGCACGTGGCGCGGCGTCCGATCCTCGTGGAAGTCCTCGCCGAGTCGCTTGCGCAGCTCGTCCTCGCCGAGGGCGTTGTAGCTCTTGATGTTCTTGACGCCGGCGTTCTTGAAGAGCTCGTAGCGTCCTTCCATCTTCTCGACGGCCCAGAGCATGACCTGCGTCGCCTGGCGCATGTCCGACACGACGGGCAGCTCGAGGTGCGGGACTCTCGCGAACACCTGCAACTCGACCATCTTCGGGTCGACGAGGATCAGCCGGACGTCGTGGGGCGAGCGCGTCAGGAGGATGCTCGCGAGGATCGTGTTGATGCAGACCGACTTGCCCGAGCCCGTCGTCCCCGCGATCAGGAGGTGCGGCATGCGGGCGAGGTCCTCGACGATCACGTTGCCCTCCGCGTCCATGCCGAGGAAGAGCGGCAGCGCCATGAGCTTCTTGTCGTAGGCCTTCTGCGTGATCAGCTCGGAGATACGGACCGTGCGGCGCTTGGCGTTCGGCACCTCGATGCCGATCGTCGACTTGCCGGGGATCGGCGCGATGATGCGCACGCTCCGCGCCCGTAGCGTGGCCGCGATCTCCTGGCTGAGCTGTGTCACCTTGTTCATCCGCGTGCCCTGGGCCACG
>SMVQ01000231.1 GCA_004357655.1 Planctomycetota bacterium | reverse complement strand
TGCCCGCCTGCAGCAACGGCGGCGGGGGTGGCGGATCCAACTCGAACAACAACGCCAGCGTCAGCTTCGACCTTCCGAGCTCGAGCGCCGCGGAGGACGTCGGTCAGCTCGTCGTCACGCTCTCCCTGTCGGCGGTCGAGAGTGTCGACGTGTCGGTGCCGTTCACCCTCGGAGGCACCGCGACGGAGTTCTTCGACTACACGACGATGGCGGTGAGCCCGCTCGAAATCCTTGCCGGCGACCTGGTCGCGCAGATCACGTTCGACATCATCGACGACGATGACTGCGAGGCCGACGAGTCGATCGTCGTGACGCTCGGCTCCCCGACCAACGCGGACCTCGGCTCGCGGGCCGTGCACATGGCGACCGTCCAGGACGACGACGGAGTCTTCATCGAGATCGAGCCGAACAACGACATCCCGGAGTCCAACGCGATTGGGACACTGTCGACGCTGGCTCCCGGCCTCTCGTGCCAGATCCTGGGGACGATCGAGGCCCTCCCCGGCGAGTTCGACCTGTTCCGGCACGAGGTCTCCGAGACCACCCTCCTCTCGATCGAGGTCGTGCCCTCCAGCGGTACCGCCGACATCGCGTTTCTCGTGGCCGGCGAGTTCGGCGCCCCACTCACCGGCACCTTCAACAGCGGCACGGTCGGCCCCGAGTCGGGGACGGTGACGATCGACCCGGTCGTGGACCCATTCTTCCACGTGGTCGTCTGGTCCATGGCCAACAACACGAACTACGAGATCACGATCTCCGGGGCCGTGCCCGTCGTCGGGCCAGGCACCCCTGCGCCCGCACCGTCGATCAAGTCGACCCAGCGGAACGTGAGCTTCGACGGCGGGACCCCGCGGGTGGCGATCTCCCACGAGCTGAAGTAGCCGGGGGACGCTCGCCGTGCCCGCAACCGGACCACCGGTCGCCTTCGCCGGAGGAACCTGGGCGGGCGAGTCCGATTGGCCCGCGCTGCGCGCGGCGCAGCTCGCGGACCGGTTCGGGGAGCTGGAGGGGTGGACCCAGTCCAGCGTGCGCGCACACGTCCTCGACGTCGGGCCGGGCTGGGAAGGTCCTGACCGGATCGACGTGACCGTCGAGCTGGACTAGCCGCGCGCGCTCGGCGTCCTCCAGTCTTGGTCCGTCGGGGCAGAGTGACTAGTCTCTTCGGCGGGGACATGCCATGGCCGCCAAGGACATCTCTAACGAGGCTTTGCGTCACATTGGGCGAGGTATGTCGGTGGGGCCCGGTGTGGGGCGCGCACTGCAGGTGGTGAGCCGCCAGGAAGGCCCTGCCGGCCATGGAATCCTCGTTCTGCGCGCGGTGCCACGGCGACTGCGCCGCAAGCCCGCCGACACTCGGAGCAGATGCCCCGGGGGCGAGACATGAGGGCACATTCGACGTCACGGGCTCCCGAACCCTCCAGTGCGGCGCCTTCCTTCCCAGAGGGCCTCAACCTCTGCAGCTACTTTCTCGACCACAACCTGACCGCGGGTCGCGGCGGGAAGCCGGCGGTTTTCTGCGGCGATGAGCAGCGCACGTACGGGGAGCTCGCAGGTCGCGTGAAGCGCCTCGCGGCGGCCTTGCGCGCGGCGGGCCTGCGATCCGAGGAGCGCGTCCTGATCGTTCTTCCGGACGGCTTCGAATTCGTCGAGACGTGGTTCGGAGTGCTCCGTGCCGGCGGCGTGTTCGCGATGGTGAACCCGCTGCAGAAGCGCGAGTCCTTCGAGTACTACCTCCGCTACACGAAGGCGCGGATCGTGGTCACGACCTCGGGCGTCCTGCCCGAGCTCGGCGCGGCGGCGCGGGAGTCGCGTTTCTGCGACGCGGTCTTCGTCGTCGGAGAGGATGCCGGACCGTTCATCTCGTACGAGGCCGCGATCGGGGCCCACGAACCCGATTCAGAGCTCGCGTTCGTCGAGCCGACCGGACCCGACGACCTCGCGGGATGGCTGTTCACTTCGGGCTCGACGGGCGAACCCAAGGCGTGCGTGCACACGCACGGCGACTTCGCGTACTCGACGGAGACGTATGCGCTCCAGGTGGCGGGCTATCGGGAGGACGACGTGTGCCTCTCCGTGCCGAAGCTGTTCTTCGGGTACGCGACCGGCACGAACCTCATGTTCCCGTTCCGCGTGGGAGCGAGCGTCGTGCTGTTCCCGGGCCGCTCCACCGCGGACGAGATCTTCGACCAGATCGAGCGGCACCGCCCGACCTTCCTCACCGGCGTGCCGACGCTCATCAACAACATGCTGCGCTCCGAGCGCATCGAGACCGCTGACCTTTCGTCGCTGCGCATCTGTCTCTCGGCCGGCGAGGCCCTGCCGCAGAAGCTCTACGAGGCGTGGCTGGAGCGCACGGGCGTGGAGATCCTCGACGGCATCGGCTCGGCCGAGATGTTCCACATCTACATCTCGAACCGGGTCGGCGACGTGAAGCTCGGCAGCCTCGGCCGGCTCGTCCCCGGCTACGACGCGGAGATCGTCGATCCGGCGGGCCGGCCCGTCGCCGCCGGCGAGCCCGGGCGGCTGCGCGTGCGCGGCGGCTCGACGGCGCTCTGCTACTGGGGCGACAAGTGGAAGTCCAACGCGACGTTCCAGGGCGAGTGGTGCACGACCGCCGACATCTTCCGGTGCGAGGACGGCTACTACTTCTACGAGGGTCGCGACGACGACCTCCTGAAGGTCAGCGGGATCTGGGTGTCGCCGCTCGAGATCGAGAACGTGCTCCTCAGCCATCCGGCGGTCGGCGAGGTCTGCGTCGTCGGTCGGGAGGACGCCGACACGCTCGTCAAGCCGTGCGCGTTCGTCGTGGTCCATAAAGGCCGGACGGCGGACGACGCCCTCGCCGGCGAGCTGAAGGAGCACGTGAAGTCCCGGCTCGCGCCGTACAAGTACCCGCGCTGGTTCGAGTGGCGCGATTCCCTGCCCAAGAACGACCGCGGCAAGATCGCCCGCAAGGTTCTGAGGGACGAGGTCGCGAGCGCGCCCCCGGCGCTCGGCGCGCGATGACCGACCTCGCGAAACGCACTTGGCCCGAGGCGGAGGAGCTCTTCGTACCGGGCACCGTCGCCATCCTCCCGATCGGCAGCACGGAGCCGCACGGTCCGCACCTGCCGCTCGATACCGACGTGACGATCGCGCTCGCCCAGTCGCGGCGCGCCGCGGAGCGCCTCGCGTCGGAGGGCGTGCGCACGGTCGTGCTGCCCGCCCTCGCCTACGGCATCACGCGGTTCACGGACGGCTTCGCGGGCGGGGTCAGCCTGCGACCGGGCACGCTCTGGGCGGTGCTCGAGGACGTGGTGTGCAGCCTCGAGGACCAGGGCATCGAGCACGTCGTCTTCTCGAACGGTCACCTCGAACCCGAGCACGTCGCCGTCCTGCGCGGCGTCCCGCTCGACCACGCCGAGCGCGCGCCGGGCAAGGCGCACGTGGTCTTCGCGGACAATACGCGGCGCCGCTGGGCGGGGACGCTCGGAGACGAGTTTCTGAGCGGCGAGTGCCACGCCGGCCGCTACGAATCGAGCATCGTGATGGCCGCTGACGGCAGCTCGGTGCGCGCGGCGGAGCGCGAGGCGCTACCCGCGCTCGAGATCGGTCTGCTCGCGAAGATCCGGGACGGAGTCAAGAGCTTCAAGGAGGCGGGCGCGGACAACGCCTACTGCGGCGACCCGGCGCGGGCGTCGGTCGAGGAGGGGCACGTGCTCGTCGAGCGCCTCGCGGACGTGATCGTCGGCACCGTGCGGGAGACCTGGCCGGAGCTGTTCGGATGAGCTCGTTCGAGACCTCCATCCAGGTCCGGTTCGGCCACGTCGACCCAGCCGGGATCGCCTACTTTCCGCGCATCTTCGACTACCTCCACGACGTGTTCGAGGAGGTGTGGGAGCAGCACGTCGGCCAGCGCTACTACCACCTGCTCAGCGAGCGCAAGATCGGGTTCCCGCTCGTCCACTCCGACGTCGACTTCCGTGCGCCGCTCCGGTTCGGCGACCGGCCGACCGTCCGGGTGACGTGCTTCCACCTCGGCCGTTCCGCGCTCGGCCTGAGATACGTCATCCAACTGGGTGAGAGCGTGTGCACCGAGGCGCGGATGACGACCGTCTGTGTCGAACTCGACGACATGCGGAGCATCGAGATGCCTGCGGAGTTCCGTGCCCGCTTCGAGTTGATCAAGGAAGCCACTTGAAAATCCGCGACGTCTACGGCCGCGGCCGGCCCGTCTTCAGCTTCGAGTTCTTCCCGCCGAAGACGGACAAGGGCGAGGCGAACCTCATGGCGACGTGCGCCGACCTCCAGGACGCCGTCCAGCCCGACTTCGTCTCGGTGACCTACGGTGCCGGAGGGTCGACGCGCGACCGGACGCACGCGATCGTGTCGCGCGTCCAGAAGGAGCTGCGCATCACGGCGATGGCGCACCAGACGTGCATCGCGTCGACCCGGGACGAGGTCCGCCGCAGCGTGGAGAGCCTCGAGGCGAGCGGGATCGAGAACATCCTCGCCCTGCGCGGCGATCCGCCCGAAGAGGACGCCGGCTTCGAGCCGCCCGCGGGCGGATTCGCGCACGCGACGGACCTGATCGAGTACCTGCGGGAGAGCCACGACCTGTCGATCGGGGGCGCTTTCTACCCCGAAGGCCACCCCGAGTCGTCGAGCGCGGAGGACGACCTCCACTGGACGAAACGGAAGCTCGCGGCGGGCGCGGACTTCCTCATCAGCCAGATCTTCTTCGACAACCGCTACTACTTCGACTTCGTGGACCGCGCCGCCGCCGCGGGCATCGACACCCCGCTCGTGCCCGGCATCATGCCGATCACGAACGTGGCCCAGATCCAACGCTTCACCAAGATGTGCGGCGCCACGATCCCGCCCGAGCTGGACGCGCGGCTGCGCCGCCACGCAGACGACCCCGCGGCCGTCATGGCGACAGGCGTCGAGCACGCCATCACCCAATGCCGCGAGCTGCTCGAGCGCGGCGCGCCGGGGCTGCACTTCTACACGCTCAACAAGAGCCACGCTACGCGGACGATCCTGGCGGCGATCCGACGCTAGTCCTCTCCCTCCCATTCCGTTCCCTTCCTGCCCTTCCTGTCTTCCTGCTATATCTGCTTCTGGTCAGGCATGGACGGCCGCCCACGCCTGACCAGAAGCAGACATAGCAGGAAGACAGGAAGGGCAGGAAGGGAACGGAACGGAACGGAGAGGGAGGGAGAGGGAGGGAGGGAGAGGACTAGCGTCAATCCAGGACGGGCAACGACGAGAACGCCTTCACGGCGATCCGCTGCGCGACCTTGCCCGCGATCTCAGAGAACAGTCGCGCGAGCATCGAGTCGGGGGCCGCGATGACGACCGGATCGCCTGCATCGCCACCGACGCGCACGACGGGGCTGAGCGGGATCGTACCGAGGAGCGGGAAGCCGTAGCGCTCGGAGAGAAGCTTGGCGCCGCCCGTGCCGAAGATCTGGGCCACCGTCCGGAACCGGCACTCGAGGTCGAGCTCGAGCGTCTCCTCGCGGCCGCCCATGTGCAGGCGGACCTTCTGGCCCGGCTGGCCGCCCTCGACCATGCCTTCGATGACGTAGCCCGACATGTTCTCGACGATGCCGAGGATGTCGACGTTCACCTGCGCGAACATCGCGATGGCCTTGTTCACGTCGTACGTCGACACGGCCTGGGGGGTCGTGACGAGCACGGTCCCGGTGAGCGGTACGAGCTGCGCGAGGGAGAGCTGGGCGTCGCCCGTGCCCGGCGGCATGTCGACGAGCAGGTAGTCGAGCTCGCCCCACTCGACGTCGCCGAGGAACTGCTCGATCAGCTTGTGGATCATCGGGCCGCGCCACACGGCGGGCTTGTCGTCGGGCAGGAGGTAGCCGATCGACATGGTCTTCACGCCGTGCCGCTCCTTCGGGATCAGCTTCGGGTTGCTCGCGTCGCCGCCGCGTTCCGGCTCGCCGTGGAGGCCCATCATCATCGGGATGTCGGGACCGTAGACGTCGCAGTCGAGGAGACCGACCCGCGCGCCGGTCTTCGCCAGGGCGCACGCGAGGTTGACGGCGACCGTGCTCTTGCCGACGCCGCCCTTCCCGCTCGAGACCGCGAACACGTGGCGGATGCTCTTCGTGAGGTCGGGCGCCGGGCCCGCGGGCCCCTTCACCTCCGCCGTCATCTCGACCTTGACGGACTTCACGTCGGGCAGGGCGCGGAGGAGGTCCTCCGCCTGCGTCCGCATCTGGTCCTTCACCGGGCACGCCGGCGTGGTCAGGTTGATGACGACGTCGATGTCGCCGTTCCCGGGCTCGGCCTTCGTGATGAAGCCGAGAGTCACGATGTCCTTGTGGAGGTCGGGATCCTGGATCTTGGAGAGTTCGGCGAGAATCTGGTCCTTCGTAATGCTCACGGTGCGGCTCCGGGCTATGGGGGGAGGCGTCCGTCGCCGATGCGGCTAGGGGCGATCCCACGTCTTCAGGGCCGATAGCGTAGGGCCTCCGCGCGGGATCTCAAGGCCGCGGGGGGGCGGGGCGCGTAACGATCGGGCGCTTCGCGCATAAGGCTGGAAGAAGCCGGCGGATTCATCGTCGATGGGGCCGTCGAGGACAGCGGCGCGCTCCTGAGCCGCGCGGTCCATCCACGAAGCATGCCACGCAGAAGACCCCGGAGAAGAACCATGCACACCATGCCCTGGATCCTTTCAGCGCTCATCGCGCCCCTCGCGTTCGGGGGCAATCCGCTCGTCGAGACCGAAGCGCAGGAGGTCTGCTGCGGCCTCTTTCCGGCCGCGAGTGGCGAGCTCGTGATCGAGATCGGTCCGGACGGCGACGATCGCTACAGCGCCGGTCCCAAGATGGAGGACATCGCCGCACAGTACGCCGCCCTCACCGGCCAGCACCTCGTCTATACGGATGAGACGAAGGCCCTCCTACAGAGCCAGGGGTGTGGGCTCCAGGAGACGGTCAAGGTTCCCGCGTCCGAGGTCCAGTCGTTCTTCGAGCAGCTCCTCTCCGCCAACCAGTTTGCGCTCAAGACGATTCGCTCCGGCAGCCCGCGCATGCTGGGGATCGTCTCGCTCAAGACCCAGGACCGGAACACCATCCGCGGCAGCGCGGCGTTCATTCCGGTCGAGGAGATCGGCCACTATGCGAAGCACGCTGCGACCTTGATCACAACGACGGTCACCCTGCCGAACACGGACGTGCGCCAGCTCACGAACTCGATGCGCACGATGATCACCGACGCCAACACTCAGCAGATGCTGCCCGCTGGCAACACGAACACTATCCTGCTGACGGGCTTCGGATCGAGCGTCGCCGAGCTGGTCGTAATGCTCAGGCGCATCGACGCAGCGGCGAAGGTCGAGCGGGTCGTGCCGCAGTTCGAGGTCATCCGGTTGGAGTTCGCCGACGCGCGGCATCTCGTGGGGACGCTCGGCGCCATCATCGGTTCCGGCCGCGCCAAGGCGCAGGGCGGGGAGGGCGAGGGCGCGTCGGGCGCCACCGCGCACCCGAGCATGCCCAACATCCAGATGGACGCGCGCACCAACTCCCTGATCGTCGCTGCCCTGCCCATGGAGATGGCGCTGATCAAGGCGCTCATCGCGCAGCTCGACGTCGAGCAATGAACAGGGGCCCGGGAGACGGGCTCCGAGGGTGATGGGGGAGGCGGCGGACCGATCGGGTCCGCCGCCTCGTGTTCCGGTAGGCTCTGCCCGTGACCGACGACGCGTCGAACGGCGCCCGCAAGGCGGTCTGCCTGGTCTCCGGCGGGATGGACTCCGCGGTGACGCTCGCCGAGGCGCGCGCCGCGGGTTTCGCGCCCTACGCGCTCTCGTTCCGCTACGGCCAGCGGCACGCGATCGAGCTCGCGGCGGCCGAGCGCGTGTCCGCCGCCGGCGGCGCGATTCTGCACCGCGTCGTCACCGTCGACCTCGCCGCGCTCGGGGGCTCGGCGCTCACGGCCGACGTCGAGGTCCCGAAGGGCCGCTCCGAGCACGAGATCGGCGCGGGCGTGCCCGTCACCTACGTCCCGGCGCGCAACACGATCTTCCTCTCCGTCGCGCTCGGCTGGGCCGAGGTGCTCGGCGCGCGCGACCTCTTCATCGGGGTGAACGCCGTCGACTACTCGGGCTACCCCGACTGCCGGCCGGAGTTCCTGCGCGCGTTCGAGGCGCTCGCTGGCGTCGCCACCGCGGCGGGCACGGAGGGAGGGCAGCGCTTCCGGGTCCACGCTCCGCTGCTCGAGCTCACGAAGGCCGACATCGTCCGCCGCGCGATCGAGCTCGACGTC
>SMVQ01000230.1 GCA_004357655.1 Planctomycetota bacterium | reverse complement strand
GGCCCACTATCCTGTTCGCCGTCATCGCCCGCCTCCCTGATGTCACGACCGGCTCGAAGCCAGAGCGGGAGCAGGCACCGAGGACCCACCGTTGAAGAACGCCTACGCACCCCAGGAGATCGAGGCCAAGTGGCAGGCCTACTGGGAAGAGCACCAGACGTTCCGGACGCCCAATCCGGGCGATCCGGGCTTCGACCCCTCGAAGCCGAAGTACTACGTGCTCGACATGTTCCCATACCCGTCGGGCGCCGGCCTCCACGTCGGCCACCCGATCGGCTACATCGGCAGCGACATCGTCGCCCGGCGCAAGCGGATGGAGGGCCTGAACGTGCTCCATCCGATGGGCTACGACGCGTTCGGTCTCCCCGCGGAGCAGTACGCGATCAAGACGGGGCGGCACCCGGCGGAGACGACGCGCGAGAACATCGCGACGTTCCGGCGGCAGATGAAGAAGATCGGGCTGTCCTACGACTGGAGCCGCGAGCTGGCGACGTGCGAGCCCGGGTTCTACCGCTGGACGCAGTGGATCTTCACGCGCCTGTTCGACCTGGGGCTCGCCTATCAGGCCGAGGCCCCCGTGTGGTGGTGCGAGGAGCTGAAGACCGTGCTGTCCAACGAGGAGGTGATCGGCGGGCGCTCCGAGCGCGGCGACTACCCCTGCGTGAAGCGACCGCTCCGGCAGTGGATGCTGAAGATCACGGCCTACGCCGACCGCCTGCTCGAGGACCTCGACGAGCTCGACTGGCCGGAGTCCGTCAAGACGATGCAGCGCGAGTGGATCGGTCGCTCGGAAGGCGCGGAGATCGACTTCGCGGTCGAGGGCCATCCAAGCGAGAGTATGACCGTGTTCACGACGCGGCCGGACACGCTCTACGGCGCGACCTTCATGGTCGTCGCGCCCGAGCACGAGCTCGTGCCCAAGCTGACCGGTGAGAGCCAGCGCGCGGAGGTCGAGGCCTACGTCGCGGCGGCCGCGAAGAAGTCGGACCTCGAGCGCACGGACCTCGCCAAGGACAAGACCGGCGTCTTCATCGGCGCGTGGGGCCTGAACCCCGCCTTCGAGCCGGGGGACGAGCGGGCGCGGATCCCGATCTACGTCGCGGACTACGTGCTGACCGGCTACGGCACCGGCGCGATCATGTCGGTGCCCGGGCACGACGAGCGCGATCACGAATTCGCCGCGAAGTACGACCTGCCCGTCGTTCGCGTCGTCGCGCCGCCGGCGGACGCCGATGTCCCGAGCGACGCCTGCTGGGTCGGTGAAGGCACCGCGGTCAACTCACCGGCGTGGGACGGGCTGCCGAAGGACGAGGCGCTCGCGCGCTCGCTCGAAGTGCTCATCGAGAAGGGCGTGGGGCGGGCGAAGACGACGTACCGCCTGCGCGATTGGCTCTTCTCCCGCCAGCGCTACTGGGGCGAGCCCTTCCCCGTGCTGCACGACGGGTCGGGGGGGACGATCCGCGTCCCCGACGAGGACCTGCCCGTCGAGCTGCCGCCGATGGACGACTTCTCGCCGCCCGACGACGGTTCGCCGCCCCTGTCGAAGGCCACCGATTGGGTGCACACGACGATGCCGGGCACGGGCGCGCCCGCGCTGCGCGACACCGACACGATGCCCGGTTGGGCGGGCTCCTGCTGGTACTACTTGCGGTACATGGATCCGGCCAACGGGGCGGCGCTCGTCGGGCCGGAGGCCGAGCGTTATTGGCGCAGCGTCGACCTGTACATCGGCGGCACGGAGCACGCCGTGCTGCACCTCCTGTACGCGCGGTTCTGGCACAAGGTCCTGTACGACCTGGGCATCGTCACGACCAAGGAGCCGTTCCAGCGCCTGTTCAACCAGGGCATGTTGACCGCGTTCGCGTACCGGGACCGGTCCGGA
Organism: Planctomycetota bacterium; assembly: GCA_004357655.1. Classification (GTDB taxonomy): domain Bacteria; phylum Planctomycetota; class UBA1135; order UBA1135; genus N075bin59. Next base: position 8,127 of record SMVQ01000230.1, on the reverse strand, counting down.
CGCCTCCTGAGCGCGGACGAGGTGGAGTTGGACGGCGATCAGGCGCTCTCGAAGGCGACGGGCGAGAAGCTCGAGCAGGTCGTGGCGAAGATGGCCAAGTCGCTGAAGAACGTCGTCAACCCCGACGACGTGTGCAGCGAGTACGGCGTCGACACCTTCCGCCTGTACGAGATGTTCATCGGACCGCTGGCCGACTCCAAGCCTTGGAACCCGCGCGACGTGCCCGGCTGCAAGCGGTTCGTGGACCGCGCGTGGAAGCTCCTGGTCGACCCGGAGGGGGACGAGCCCGTGCGCCCGCAGCTCCTGTCCGAGGAGTCCGGCGCGCCGCTCGAGGGCGCGACACTCGACCTCGAACGCGCCCTCAACCGCTGCCTCAAGCGCGTCGACGACTCGTTCCGACACTTCAACTTCAACACCGCGGTCGCGGGCTTCATGACCTTCGTGAACGAAGCGACGAAGCTCTCGGATGCGCTGACCCGCAGCCAGGCGGAGCGCTTCGTGCGCGCCTTGTCGCCCTTCGCGCCGCACTTCTGCGAGGAGCTCTGGCAGCGGCTCGGGCATGCGGAAACGATCGCCTACGCGTCATGGCCCGAGGTCGACGAGCGATTCCTGGAAGAGGACGAGTTCGAGCTCGTGGTGCAGGTGCTCGGCAAGCTGCGCGGGCGGGTGAAGGCCCCGAAGTCCGCGACGCGGGAAGACCTCGCCGACCTCGCTCGCACCGCCGTGCCCGAGTGGCTCGAGGGCAAGCAGGTCATCAAGACAGTCGTCGTCCCCGGGCGGCTCGTGAACTTCGTCGTGCGCTGACGCGCGGTGTCCCCGAATCCAAGGAGCTTCGTCCGAATCATGCCCCTCCCCGATCAGGACCACGCGCTCGAGCTCGCACATCGGATCCTCGACTGGAGCTCCGCCGACGAGACGGAGGTCAGTATCGAGTGCGTCGAGGACCGCTTCGTGCGGTACGCCGACTCGGGTCCGACCCAGAGCGCCGATCGCGACCGATACGAAGTGGGCATCCGGGTGCGGCTGCACTCGGGCGCCGGGATCCGGGAAGCGAAGGCGACGTGCGGCAATCTCGATCCCGTGGACGCGAAGGCCGCGCTCGGGCGCGCGGTGCAGCTCGCCGAAGTCACCGATCCGAACCCGGAGCTCGCGCCGCTCGGCGGTCCGGTCCAGGTGCCGGAGACCGCGCCGGAACGGCCGACCATCGACCACACGTTCCGCGAGAAGGCGGACTGGGTGAAGGCGGCACTCGACGCCTGCCGCGCGCAGGACCTCGTGCCCGCCGGGCTGATCGAGACGACGGCGATGAGCCGTTCGCTCATCAGCTCGACCGGACGCGAGGTGCAGGGCGCGCTGACGCGGGCGGCGTTCGCCCTCACCGCGAGCCCCGCCTCCGGGGAAGGCGGGTCGGGCTTCGCCGAGCACGTCGCCGCCAGCGTCGAGGCCATCCGCCCCGACGATGTCGTGCGCCGGGCCGTGGAGAAGGCTGTCTCGAACCGCTCCCCGCGGCCGATCGATCCGGGCGAGTACACCGTCGTCCTGGAGCCGGCGGCGGTGAGCTCGATCCTGCTCTTCGCCGCCTACCACGGCTTCGGTGCCCAGGAGGTCCATGAGCAGTCGTCCTTCCTTTGCGGGCGGATCGGCGAGCGCGTGTTCTCCGAGCTCCTCACCGTCGAGGACGACGCCGGGAACGACACGTATCCAGGCTTCCTGTTCGACGGCGAGGGCGCGCGCAAGCAGCGCGTCGGACTGATCGATCGCGGGACGGTCTGCGGGCCGGTGACCGATGCGCGGTGGGCGCGGAAGCTCGACATGCCGAACACGGGTCACGGCGTTGCGCAGCCCAGCATGTGTGGCCCGATCGCTTCGAACCTCGTCGTGCAACCCGGCGAGGCCAGCCTCGAGGATCTCATCCGTGGAGTGGACCGCGGCTTGCTCGTGAGCCAGTTCCACTACACGAACATGATCGAGCCGCGCGACCTCACGCTCACCGGCATGACGCGCAACGGGACCTTCTGGATCGAGCACGGCGAGGTGCGGCACGCTGTACGCAACCTGCGGTTCACGGAGAAGCTCGTGAACGCACTGGCGCGCGTCACGGGCGTCGGCCGCGAGGTCGAGGTGGCGGGCGCGCTGTTCGACGGCGAAGTGCTCGCCCCGGCTCTTCGCATCGAACGTTTCCGCTTCACTTCCACCACGGAGTTCTAGCGATGCTTCGCTTCAGAACCGGACGACGCATGAGGACACCCAGGGTCACGGGGAGGAGCGGCGGCTGCACTCGAACGGGCATGGAGTCGGCGCGGTGCGGCCGGTTGAGGCGCGAACGGGCCGATGTCCATGACGGTTCCAGAACGGCCCTGCGGGCCGGTGGCTTCGCGCTGCGCGCGAGATGCGGGCGGGGCCGCGGCGGCTACGCCGCCGGCCCATCACCACGGCGGGCGCCGGCAGGCCGCGCAGGAGAACACTTGACTCATCGTTCCACGGTCCCGATCCTCGAGGTCCTCCAGCCATGATGCGTGCAGCACAGGCCGCCGTCGAAGCGGCGCTCTCCGCCGGCGCGGACTACGCGGATGCCCGCGTGAACCGCCTCTCGCGTGAATCCCTCGCCCTGCGCAACGGGGCCGTCGGAACGGCGGAGGCGCCGGAAGACCTCGGAATCGGGGTGCGCGTCCTGAAGGACGGCGCCTGGGGCTTCGCGGCCGCACCCACGATGCCGGGGGCTGCGCTCGGTGGCGCGCCCGCCCTGGCGCAGCGCGCGCTCAAGGCGGCCCGGGACCTCCACCCCGCGATGGTGCAGCCCGTCCGCCTCGCGGGCGAGTGCAGTACGGTCGCCGAGTACACGACACCCGTCGAAGTCGATCCGTTCGCAATCTCGCTGCAGGACAAGCTGGACCTGTTGCACGCGGCCGACCGCCCGATGCAGGGTCGCTCGGAGACGGTGATCCGCGAGGTCTCGATCTCACTCCGACGCGAGGAGCAGTGGCAGGCTTCGAGCGAAGGGGCGGAGCTCCATCAAGTGCTCGTGCGCACGGGCGCGGGGCTCAGCACGACGGCGGCCGCGAACGGGAACGTGGAGCGCCGGAGCTACCCCGCGGCTTTCGGGGGGAACTTCAAGACCGGCGGCTGGGAGCACGTGGTCGCGATGGACCTGCCCGCGCACGGCGAGCGGATGCGCGACGAGTCGGTCGCGCTGTGCTCCGCCGACCCGTGCCCGGCGGGGCAGCGGACGCTCATCTTGGGCGCCAGCCAGCTCATGCTCCAGATCCACGAGTCGGTAGGGCACCCGAACGAGCTCGATCGGGTGTTCGGGCACGAGGTGGATCTTGCGGGCTCCTCCTTCGCGACGACGGAGAAGCTCGGGACGTTCCAGTACGGATCGGAGATCGTGAACCTCGTGGCGGACTCGACCGTCCCGGGTGGGCTCGACACGCGTGGCTTCGACGACGAGTGCGTGCCCTCCGGCCGCTGGCACGTCGTCGAGGGCGGAGTCTTCACCGGCTACCACACGAGCCGTGAATGGGCGCATCGGATCGGGGAGTCGCAGAGCCGCGGGACCATGCGAGCCGAAGGCTGGTACAACCCGCCGATCATCCGGATCACGAACCTGTCGCTGATGCCCGGCACCTGGGAGCTCGACGACCTCCTCGCCGACACCGAGGACGGCGCGGTCTTCTGCGACACGGTGAAGATGTGGTCGATCGACCAGCGCCGTCTCAACTTCCAGTTCACCTGCGAGATCGGGTGGGAGGTCCGCGGCGGGAAGCTCGCCAGGATGCTGAGGAGCCCCACGTACCAGGGGTCGACGCCGACCTTCTGGCGCTCCTGCGACGCGATCTGCAACGAGGATCATTGGGAGCTGTTCGGCGTGCCGAACTGCGGGAAAGGCAACCCGATGCAGGTCGCGGAGATGAGCCACGGCGCATCGCCCGCCCGGTTTCGTGAAGTGACGTTCGTGCAGTAGGGTCGGCGGCCGGCGCTTACCCTGCTCTAAGCCATTACCCTGGAAAGCCTTAGCGCGCTGCGACGCATCACCGACGGCGGTTGTGAGCGCTACGCACTCAGGGGACCGGCGCGACCGCGCTCATCATGGTTAAATGAGCTGGGAGGAATGAGGTCTCCCCCTCATCCCAGCTCCTGCTCGTGGCCGACGTAGGCCTCGTGCGGGGCGCGTCCATAGCCGTCGTTTCTTCCTAGCCTCGCAGCCGCATATGTCCTCGATACCCCGTTTCGCAGCCCATATTTCTTCGTATTCCGTCTGTGCCCTGATGCTCGCCGGCGCGGCTGTAGGCGGCGCGGGAACATCGCGCGTCGTGCCCACGGTCGACTTCACGACGGCGGCCCAGAGCGCCTCCGAGAGCACGGCCACGATGACCGTCACCGTGCAGCTCTCCGAGACGGCCGGCGTCGACGTGGACGTGCCGTTCACGGTCGGCGGTACGGCCGTGGACCCGGACGACTACACGATCACGGCGAGCCCCGTCACGTTCACGCCGGGCATGACCACGATCGACATTACGATCACGCTCGTCGGGGACGCGCTGGACGAGGCGGACGAGACGATCGTCCTGACCCTGGGCACGCCGACGAACGCGGATCTCGGAACGACGACGGTGCACACGGCGACGGTGCAGGACGACGATCCAAGTCCGACGGTCGAGTTCAGCGTCGCGAGCCAGCAGGTGAACGAGGTCGACGGGTCGACGCTCGTGATCGTCCAGCTCTCGGCCGCGTCGGGCCTGGAGGTGACGGTGCCCTTCACCGTGGCGGGTACGGCCACGAGCCCCGGTGACTACACGCTCTCCGAGTCCTCGTTCGTCATCCCGCCGGGGATGACCAGCGACGACGTCACGCTCACGATCGTCGACAACCTCGCGCACGAGGGCGACGAGACGGTCGAGCTGACCCTCGGCGCGCCGACGAATGCGGCGCCTGGGGGCGTCACGGTCCACACCGTGACGATCCAGGACGACGACCCCCAGCCCACGGTCGAGTTCACTGCCGCCGCCCAGGTGATGGGCGAGGGCGACCCGCCCGTGACGGTGACGGTGCAGTTGTCGGCCGCATCGGAGCTCGACATCACGGTTCCGTTCACCGTCTCCGGGACCGCGACGCTGCTCGCCGACTACACCCTCTCCGGTAGCCCCTTCTTCATCTCCGCGGGGGCCGTCTCGGACTCGATTCAGGTCATCGCCGTCCCCGACGCGCTCAACGAGCCGTCCGAGACCGTCCGACTCGACCTCGACGCTCCGACCAACGCGGGCCTCGGCGCGGGCACGTCGAACACGACCACGATCGTGGACGACGATCCCGAGCCGACGGTGTCCTTCACGATCCTGCGGCAGAGAGTCATGGAGGACGCCGGCGTGGTGCCGGTCCAGGTGGAGCTCTCCGCGGTCTCCGGGGGCATCGTGACGGTGGACTTCGTCGCGAGCGGCACGGCGACGGACCCCAATGACTACTCGCTCTCCCCAGCGGCCCCGGGCCCGCTCAGCATCCCGGCAGGCGCGTTGACGCGGAACATCGACGTCCTGGTGGTGGACGACCTCGACGCGAGCGAGGGACCCGAGAGCGTCATCCTGACCATCCAGTCCGCCACGGGAGCGCTCGTCGACCCGATCATGTTCCGATCCGCGGTGATGATCGAGGACAACGACTCACCGACGTGGAACTCGAACGTCCGGGGTCTCGCCGTGGACGTCATGGAGATCCCGTTCGATGCAGGACGTGTGGGCGAGTCGTCCGACCCCGTGACCGTGACCGTCACCAACCAGCAGTTCGTACCGATCACCTTCAACGGCATCCACTCGATCGGCCTCCACCCCGCCGACTTCGACATCGACTATCCGGGCTCGCTGCCGATGGCCCTCCTGCCGGGCCAGACGACGACCTTCGACGTCACTTTCGCACCGACAGAAGGCGGGAACCGCCGCGCGCGGCTCGTGGTGCAGCAGTCACCCCACGCATCTCCCAAGACCAGGATCCCCGTGTTCGGGACGGCGTACGGCGCGACCGGCGAGGAGGTTCGCGTCAACGCGTTCATCGATCCATACGTCGATACCGAGTCCAAGGTCTGGCTCCCCGACTACGGCTTGACGGGCACCACGGCGACGTTCTCGGTCGTGCAACCGATCGCGAACACGGTCGAGGACGCCCTCTACCAGCGTCAGCGGGGAGGTCAGAGCTTCAGCTACGCCTTCGACCTGCCCAACGGGGTCTACGAAGTCGTTCTGCACTTCGCCGAGACCCTGAACGACGCGAATGGGGCGCGCGTGTTCGACGTCTCGATCGAGGGAACGGTGGTCCTCGACGAGTTCGACATCCGCCAAACTGCGGGGTTCCTGACCGCACACCAGGAGACGCTCACGGTCACTCTGGCCGACGGTCAGCTCGACATCGGATTCCTGAGTTCGTCCGGCGAGGCCGTGCTGGCCGCGATGGAGATCTTCTCGACCCCGATCGTCGATGCCGACCAGACCTTGCTCGACTTCGGTACGGTGGGCCAGGGATCGTTCGTGGACCTCGACCTCGTGCTGACGAACACCGGTCTGGACACCGGCACGCTCGAGTCGGTGTCGTTCATATCGCCGCCCTCCGGCCACGTGGCCGGTCACGACTTCTCCATCCTGATCGATGGTCAGGTGCTCTACGGGGATCACGCGACCGTCACGTACCCAGTCTTCGTTCCGATCGCTCCCGAGGGCGGGCAGGTCGTCTTCACGGTCACGTTCGAACCGACCGAGGAGGAGGTGAACCTCCTGATCCTGCGCCTCGAGGGTGACTTCGGCGTCATCGACGTCGACCTACTGGGAACGGGCGACCACAACCTCGACTGGGGTTTCCTCCACCCCGTGATCACGGTCGTCCCCGACCTGGTCGTCGACTATGACGGGGACATGCAGGAGCGGGTCCAACTGTTCGGGTCGGAGTCGCACACGCACGAGCCCGGCGTCGTGCTCGACCCGGCGGCCTTTGAGTGGAGCGAGAACTCGGTGATCTTCGCCACGGACCCCGATACGGAAAAGGTGTTCGGTCTGGGGGACACGGTGATCGAGCTCACGATCAAGGACGATGACACTCCGCAGGGCGTGGCGACGGACGGGCGGACCGTCTCCGTGTATCCCCCGGACGCCGTGCCCGGCATTCTCGAGTACCTCTACGACAGCGGCGGCGGCGACCTCATCACTCTGATGGACAACCTGCCCGCGCAGGTCGATTTCATCCACAGGATCTCGATCCTCCAGGCCCTGGCCGAAAACGGGTTCATCCGGGGCACGCCGTTCTCGGGCGACGTGGTCGTGCGTTGGCTGGCGGAATTCGAGGTCGACCAGGTGGCCGACTACGACTTTCAGCTCACCGGAGGCGTGGACACGAGGCTCTTCGTCGACGGGATCCCCGTCACCGGCACGCTCTCCGCGCTGGGTGTCGGTACCCACACCCTCGACGCGCGCTACGCGGTGCCGATGCTCGGCGACCTACCGCTCTACTTCGTCGCGAGCATCGATGGACTCGTCGACCCCGGTTTCGGGACCGACGTCACGCACGACGAGTTGGGCATCGTGCCGGTCATCCACGACATGACCCCCGTCGGCAGCGAGCTTGGCGGCGATGTGATCACGATCGACGGTTTCGGGTTCTACCCGTACGACCTGGTCACGGTGCACTGGGGTGCCAGCATCGAGCTGACGCTCACCGACTTCACCACGATCAGTTCGACCAGAAGTGAGTTCCTCTCGCCGCCGTTCTTCGGCGTGAGCATCATCCCTGTCTCGGTCACTACCCCGGCGGGGTCGAGCAACTTCGTGGGGTTCACGTACTCGCCCGACATCGTTCCGAACACGTTCGTCAGCGCGGGGAGTGTCCCCGTCGTCCGAGCGACCACGGGCGCCTGGGGCCCTGACGGCCGGTTCTACGTGGCCACTCTTCACGGGGAGATCTACGCGATCACGTACGACGACGCCTACGTCGGCGTGTCCCAGGTCTATGACGGGATCAAGAACTATACGAATGACGACATCCTGGGCATCGCATTCAGTCCGTACGATCCGCCCAGTCCGGTCAAGCTGTACATCGCGCACGGCAAGCACTTCGCGCACCAGAACGGCGCTTGCGTGCCGCCGGGCGAGTTCT
>SMVQ01000229.1 GCA_004357655.1 Planctomycetota bacterium | reverse complement strand
CCGCGGATGGGGCCGTCCACGGCGCCCGTCTTACGGACGGTCCCGTCCTCGAGGCCGACACCACCGTGATCGCCGCCGGCGGATGGGCCGGGCGGCTCGGCGAGCGCGCGGGGTCGCGGCTCGCCCTCACTCCCCTGCGCAGGCACCTGCTGGTCACGCAGGTGGACGGGCGCGTCGACCCGCGCTGGCCGATCGTGTGGGACGAGCGCGCGGGCTTCTACGCGCGCCCCGAGAGCGGCGGCCTGCTCCTGTGCGCCTGCGATCAGACCGAAGTCGATCCAGACGCCTGCGTGGCCGATCCGGGCGTGAAAGCGACGATCGCCCGCAAGGCCCTGCGCCTGCTCCCCGGGTTCGCGAACGCAGGGGCCACGCACTTCTGGGCGGGCATGCGGACCTTCGCCGGCGACGCGGACCCCGTGATCGGTCCCGACGCTGACGTGCCCGGGCTCTTCTGGGTCGCCGCTCTCGCCGGGCACGGCATGAGCACCTCCGCGGCGGTGGGGCAGCGCGCCGCACGCGCGCTGCTGGGCGAACCGCCAGCCGCCACGGGGGACGGCTCGACGCCCGGCCGCTTCACGAGCGGGTCCCGGGTCCATGGGAGCGCCTGACACCGCGCGCTGGGACGCTTTCGTGCGCGAGCTCGGACGTCGACTCGACCGCGCCTTCCAGGACCTCGACGCCCTCCTGGGCTCGGACGCGGAGGTGCTCGACTTCCGGCCAACGACCGGCGCCTGGACCGCGCGCGAAGTGGCCGAGCACGTCGCGCTCTGCGACCGGTTCCTCCTGATCCTGGTGAGCAAGATCGCCGCGAAGAGCGCGAACCGGGCCGCGACGCGACGCGCGCCCCTCCCTTCGCCGCCGCAACTCGAGCTCCTCGAGCCGCTCGGCGCGAGCGGATTCCATTGGCCGCACCCCGACCACATGACGCCCACGGGCGCGCTCCCCGTCCCCGCGGTCCGCGAGCAGCTCGCTGCGGATCTCGCCGCGTGCCGGACCGTGCTCGCGGAGCTGCCGAACGGGGAGGGCAGCCTGCACCGGATCCGGATGTCGGCCGTCCCCGGTGACGATCGCCTGGACCTCTACCAGTTCCTCGCGATCATCGCCGTGCACGCCGAACGCCATGTGCGGCAGATGCGCCGGAACGCGGCTTCGTTCGCGGAGCACTCCAGCTAGTGTTCTGCGCCAGGAGTTCGTGTGCATTGGCCGTGACGCCCAGTGTCCAGGGCAAGGCGCGCCGACGACGCGTATTCGCTGTGATACTCGGAGGAGGCGCAACGCAGCCATGGGCGCTGGGAGGTGCGGGCAATGTGCACGAACTTCTGGTGCAGGACACTAGCCCGGGTTATCCATGAAGAAGTGCCCAGAGTGCTTCAACCCAGCTCCTGGCCATAGCTTGCGCGTACCGGCCCCGCAGACGACCTGTGCCGGTCGGCGAGGGCTGAGCCCCCGTCCCGCGAAGCGGGATCGGATCGATCCAGTGGATGGATGGGGAGGGCACGCGGTGCGTGAGAAGTGCCGGCAGGGGCCGGGTAGGAGCGCTCCGGGGCACGTCCTCTTGAATCGGTCGGGCTAGGACGTTGCGGTCGCCGCCAACGCAAGACGTCGGAGCTCGCAGAGGTCCATCTTGCCGCTCCCCAGCTTCGGGATCTCGTCGACGGTCACGAAGTTGGTTGCGCGCGGCAGAAAGAGATTCGGCAGGCCCCGTTTCGAGGCGGAGGCCAGGAGCTCCTCCACCGTGCAGGGAAGCCCGGTATGGAGCACGACGAGCTGCTCGCCCTTCCGCGGATCGGGCACGGATGTCACAGCCAGGGCCAGCCTCGGCTCCCCGTCCTCGTCCCTCCTCCCGGACGGATCGTCGCGCTCCATGCGCTCGTCGACGATTCCCCGCAGGACTTCCTCGATCCTCCCGTGGGGGACCATCTCGCCGCCGATCTTGCTGAATCGCGACAGCCTGTCGGTGATGGCCAGGAAGCCGTCGCGATCGAGGCGCGCGACATCGCCGGTCGAATACCAGCCATCGCGCATGACTTCCTCCGTCTCGCGCGGCATCGCCAGATAGCCTTGCATCACGGTCGGTCCCTTGACCTCCAGCAAGCCGTCTTCGTCGGGCCCGAGGACCTCGCGCGTCTCGAGCCCGACGATGCGCACGGCGACGCCCGGCAGCGGACGACCGATCGTGCCCGGCTTGTGGCCCACTTGGCGCTCGCCGGCGATACCGACGTCCGGTACGTTGAGGGACACGACCGGTGAGAGCTCCGAGCACCCGTAGCCCTCCATGAGCTTGGTTTCGAACTTCTTCTCCCAGGCTTCGGCGAGGTTCGACGGAAGCTTCTCCGCCCCGGACACGGCGATTCGCACGTGTTGCATCTGCTCTTTGGTGCAGCGCTTCAGGTAGCCCCTGTAGAACGTCGGCGTCGCCACGACGATCGTGACGCGCTCCTCACCACACAGCTCCCCCACTCGCTTGGCGTCGAGCGGGTTCGGGTAGTAGACGGCCTTCGCACCCCCGAGCAACGTCCCCCACAGGGTCACCGTGTAGCCGAAGCAGTGGAAGAAGGGCAACACGCCGAGCAGGGCGTCCCCGGGTCCCACCGACAGGACCTGCAGTACGCCTTGCACGTTCGAGAGGATGTTCGCGTGCGAGAGCCGCACGCCCTTCGGCGTGCCGGTACTGCCACTCGAGAAGATGATCGTCGCCGTCTCGCCCGCGCTCCGGTGCGGGGAGCCGTAGCGGGCGATGAAAGCGCCGGGCAGGAATGTGATCAGGCCGGCGCGGATCTTGCTCCAGGGGCTGATCTCGTGCGCGAGGTCCTCGACGAAGAGCGTGCGGTCCTCCGGGAGGGGCGAGTCGCGTTTCAGCACGGCGAGAAAACGACGCGAAGTCAGGATCCAGCGCACCTCCGCTTGCTCGAGCGGCCCGGCGAGCGCCTCGTTCGACATGGTGTAGTTGAGGTTGACACTCGTCTTCCCCAGCATCGCGAGCGTGATGTTGACGATCGCGCCGCCGGCGCTCGGGGGCAGCATCACCGCAACGTTCGGCGCAGGCCCGAGCTTCTTGCGCAACAGGCCGCGCATGGCAATCGTCGCGGCGAGGAGCCGGCGATACGTGAGCTCGACACCGGTGCTGTCCACGATCGCAATCCGACGGGCGTGCAGCCGGGCGACGCGCAGGAACCGGTAGGCGAGGGAGCCCCGCGGACCGCTGCGCGTGCTGCGGTGATCCGCGATCAGCTCCTGGATGTCGTTGCGAATCGACCAGGCGGGCGTGTCGGAGGTGCGCGGCTCGCCGACGAGCACGTCGACGGGGTACGGGATCCGGTGCGGCCGCTTCCAGAACACCTTGCCGCGGTCGAAGCTGAAGATGCTGCCCCATACGCGGTCGAGCGCGACGGGCAGGATCGGCACGCCGGCCTTCTTGGCGATGCGCTCCATGCCGCGCGCGAAGGGCAGCATCGTCCCCGTGCGCGTGATCTCGCCCTCGGCGAAGATGCCGACGATCTCGCCGGATGCCGCGAGCGCGGCCGCAGCCCGCAAAGCCTCGATCTTCTCGCGGCGCGAGTCCTCGGAGGACACGGGCATGGCCCCCATCTTGCGCGCGAACCAGCCGACGAACGGCACGTCGAAGAAGGCGCGGTACATGAGGAAGCGGACGGGACGCGGTATGGCTGCGCCGATCAGGAGCGCGTCGATGAACGAGACGTGGTTCGAGACCAGGAGCGCACCGCCCCGCGCCGGGATCCGCTCCAGGTTCTTCACGCGCAGGCGATACACCGAGTGGACGATCAGGAATAGCCCGAGCCGAACGGCGAACTCCGCGGTGTAGAGGAGCGAGACCCCCATCATCACGAGCAAAGCCACGGCGATGACGAGGAACATGCCCGGCGGTGAGAGCCCGAGCTGCTTCTCGAACAAGTAGTAGCAGCCCGCGGCGGAGAGGATGCCGACGAAGTCGATGACCTCGGACAAGCCGAGCACCGACCCGCGCCGTTCCGCACGCGGCAGGCTCTGGATCAGTGCGCGGATCGGGATCGAGAAGAATCCGGCGGAGATCCCGACGCCGACGAGCGACGCGCGCAGGAGATTCATCGAATCCGGGGCAAGCTGCACGACGAGCAGGCAGGCCGCCATCCCGAAGAGCCCGATGGGCACGAGGCCGGCCTCGATGTGATCGCGCGACAATCGGCCGGCGACGACGCTGCCGAGCGCGATCCCGATGATGACCATGCCGTTCAGGCGCGCGGTCGCCGCGGTCTCGAGCCCGAGGTGCTTTCCGTATCCGTTGACGACCAGGATGAGGAGTGCGGCGACGAGATAGAAGGCGCCGCTTGCGATGACCGACAGCACGAGCGTGCGGTTGCCCTCCATCGCCTGCCAGTGGCGGCGGAGCTCGGCGGCGACGTTCCAGTCGAGGCGGCGGTCCGGGTCACGGGGCGCGAGATACCGGATGCGCAGCGAGAGCAGGAAACCGACTGTCGCGAAGCCGAGGAACACGAGCCCGGGGATCCACAGGCGCCCGTCGCTCGCCTCGAGCAGCTCGCCCGCGAATAGGATCCCGAGCAGGACGGCCATCATCGTCGTCACCTGAATGACGGCATTGGCGGCCGAGACGTGCTTCTGCTCGACGATCTCGAGGATCGAGCCGTACTTGCTGGGCCCGAAGATGGCGCTCTGGCCGCCCATCATGAACACGGTGGCGAGCAGGAGCCCGTAACTCTCGATCTGGAACGCGAGCAGCGCCAGCCCCATCACCAGGATCTCGAGCACATTCGCGGCCTGGATGATCCGCGACTTGGACATCCGGTCGGCGAGCGAGCCCGTCAGCGCGCCGAACATGACGAAGGGCAGGGCGAACAGGGCGCTGGGCAGCGCCTGGCCGTAGTTCTCGGCGAGCGAGCTCTCCGCCATCCACGGGAGTGGCGTCGTGGCCACGAGCAGGAGCAGCACGACCTGCTTGAAGGCGTTGTCGTTGAACGCCCCCAGGAACTGCGTCCAGGTCAGCGCGGCGAACGATCGCTTTCGGAGCAGGTACAACATTTTCTGCCTGGAGTCCTCCTGTCGCGGCGAGCCTAGCCTGGGCTAGTCCGCTGGACCAGGCGGCGTCGTCGCTCGCGGATCTGGCTCCGACACCCTAAGGGCCCGTCCGGAAATAAACGTCACATTTCGCCGGCCCTCGGTGCCCGTGGCTGCGTTGCGCCTCCTCGGAATCCAGCTAGGTTGCCTGCGTCGGCGCGCCTTGCCACGAGCGCCGATGCCTCGCCGAAATGTGACGTTTAATCCCTGACGGGCCCTAAGCATCGGATGTTGGCGCGCCCCGCGCGAACAAACGCGCTGAGGCCTTCGATAAACCGGGCGAATCGAAGGCTCGATAGCCCTAACCCTCGCGGTAGATCTCGGCGCCCGTGTCCACGAATTCGCGGCTCTTGTCGGCCATACCGGCGCCGAGCGCCGCCTCGTCGGTCATGCCGTGCGTCGCGGCGTACTCGCGCACTTCCTCCGTGATCTTCATCGAGCAGAAGTGCGGGCCGCACATCGAGCAGAAGTGCGCGGTCTTCGCGCCCTCCGCGGGCAGGGTCTCGTCGTGGTACCCGCGCGCAGTCGTCGGGTCGAGGGCCAGGTTGAACTGGTCCTCCCACCGGAACTCGAAGCGCGCCTTGGAGAGCGCGTCGTCCCAGGCCTGCGCGCCAGCGTGGCCCTTCGCAAGATCGGCCGCGTGCGCCGCGATCTTGTACGCGATCACGCCTTCCTTCACGTCGTCCGCGTTCGGCAAGCCGAGGTGCTCCTTCGGCGTCACGTAGCACAGCATCGCCGTGCCGTACCAGCCGATCATCGCCGCGCCGATCGCGGACGTGATGTGGTCGTAGCCGGGAGCGATGTCCGTCGTGAGCGGCCCGAGCGTGTAGAAGGGCGCCTCGTGGCAGGCCTCCAATTGCAAGGTGACGTTCGCCTTGATCTTGTGCATCGGCACGTGCCCCGGTCCTTCGATGATCACCTGTACGTCGTGCCGCCAGGCGATCTCGGTCAGCTCGCCGAGCGTCACGAGCTCCGCGAGCTGCGCCTCGTCGTTCGCGTCCCGGATGCACCCGGGCCGCAGCCCATCGCCGAGACTGAACGTGACGTCGTAGCGCTTGAGGAGCTCGCACATGCGCTCGAAGCCCGTGTACAGGAAGTTCTCCTCGTGGTGGATGAGGCACCACTTCGCGAGTATCGCTCCGCCGCGCGAGACGATGCCCGTCAGGCGCTTCGCGGTCATTGGCACGTAGCGCAGCAGTACGCCGGCGTGGATCGTGAAGTAGTCGACACCCTGCTCGCACTGCTCCTCGAGCGTCTCGAGGAAGAGGTCGAGTGAGAGCTCCTCGATCTTCCCGTTCACCTTCTCGAGCGCCTGGTAGATGGGCACCGTTCCGATCGGTACGGGCGAGTTGCGCAGGATCTGCTCGCGCGTCTCGTGGATGTCCGCGCCGGTGGAGAGGTCCATCACCGTGTCCGAGCCCCAGCGCACCGACCACTGGAGCTTCTCGACCTCTTCCTCGATCGAGGACGAGACGGCGCTGTTGCCGATGTTCGCGTTGATCTTGACGAGGAAGTTGCGCCCGATGATCATCGGCTCGAGCTCGGGATGGTTCACGTTCGCCGTGATGACCGCGCGCCCGCGCGCCACCTCCGAGCGGACGAACTCCGGATCGCAGCCCTCGCGCACCGCGATGAAGGCCATCTCCTCGGTGACCACGCCCTTCCGCGCGTAGTGCATCTGCGTGACGTTGCCGTCCGATGTCGCCAGGCGCTTCCGGATCCACGGCGCCCGCAGCTTCGGCAGCCCCATGCGGACATCGTGGCCCTGCGGCCCGGTGGTGTCGTACACGTCGAGGTGGCCGCTATCCCCCGTCAGGTGGATGCGGCGCTTCGGAACCCGCAGCGCGAAGCCGCCGTGCTCCACGTCGACGTAGACCTTGTGAGAGCTCGGGAAACTCTCCTCCATCGGCGGCAGGCCCTTGCGCCCGGTCGCCGCGTTCGTCGTCTTGGGTTTCGTGTTCATCGCGCTTTCCTACGCCGGTATGACCCGGTTCAGGTTCGGAGGGTGCCTCTCAGGCGCCGGGATCGGCGCCGCCCCTAGCTCGTCGGACAGGGCCGCCACAGTTGGCGGCGGGCCGGAGTGTAGCTCCGCGGAGCACCTGAATCACGTCTCGATGCACCGCGGATTTACCCGGCGCGCATCCGCTCCAGCTCGCGCCGGAACACGTCGTGCCAACCGTCGGAATAGAGCACGATCCGCGCGCGCTCGATCGTCGTGTGACGCGCCAACCCCGCCGCGAGCGCGCGCAAGGTGACGGTCGCCGCCAACCCCACGGGGTAGCCGTAGACCCCCGTCGAGATCGCTGGGAAGGCGACCGTGCGGACGCCGTTCTCCGCCGCGAGCGCGAGACTCGCCGCGAAGCAGGCGGCGAGGAGCTCCGCCTCGCCTGCCGCGCCGCCCCGCCACACGGGCCCCACGGTGTGGATGACGAAGCGTGCGGGCAGCTCGTGGCCGCCCGTGATCCGGGCCTCGCCCGTCGGACACCCGTCGGGGTGGCGGCGGATGCACTCGGCGAGCAACTCCGGCCCCGCCGCGCGGTGGATCGCGCCGTCCACACCGCCCCCGCCGCGCAGGCTCCCGTCCGCCGCGTTGACGATCGCGTCGGCGGCTTCGCGGGTGATGTCCCCGCGCGCACACCCGAGGCGCTCGAGCGCGCCCGCCGTCACCCCCCCGCCCCGGGCGCGGGGGGACGCCAGGCGCTCCAGCCCTCGTCGAGGATCCGCCGCATCCGCCGTGCCACTTCCGCGTACTCGGGATCGTGGGCGAGGTTCACGGGCGTCGTCGGGTAGGCCTCGTAGTCGTACAGCTCCGTCGCGTGGATCTCGCCCTGCAAGCGCCAGGCGGTGAAGCGGTAGCGATCGGTGCGGACGGACCGGCCGACGGCGCGCTTGCCGGCGAGGCTGCCGGAGCCCGGCACGGGCCGGGGAAACAGACTGTACGCGCCCTGCTTCCACGCCCGGTCGGGGTCGGTGAAGAGCGGGACGAGACTCGTGCCCTCGAGGTGCTCGGGCAGATCGAGGCCCGCGAGCTCGGCCAGGGTCGGGTACAGGTCGACGAGCTCGACGAGTCTGTCGCTCCGCCGCCCCGCGAACGTCACCCCCGGCGCGCGCACGATGAGGGGCGCGCGCGTCGCCTCCTCGTAGTTCGTGTGCTTCCCGAAGAGGCCCAGCTCGCCGAGGTGGAAGCCGTGATCGCCCCAGATGACGACGATCGTGTCGTCCCACACGCCCTTCGCCTTCAAGGCTGCGACGAGCCGTCCGACCATCGCGTCCACGTGGCTCACGCAGGCGTAGTACCCGCGAATCATCCGCAACGCGGTCTCGTCGTCGATCGGCCCTTCGTCGGGGACGTCGACGTAGCTGCGCGCCTCGCCCGAGCGCGAATCGGCGCACGGCGGCGCGCCCTCCGGAAGACTGCGCCCGGGCGCGAGCCGGATCGCGTCCTCCGGGATGAGCTCCCAATAGCGCCGTGGCGCGACGAACGGCATGTGCGGCTTCTTGAAGCCGACCGCGAGGAAGAAAGGCTGCTCGAGCTCCCCCAGCACGCGGATCGCCTCGTTCGCGATCATCCCGTCGACGAGCACGTCGTCGGACACGTCGGGCGCCTCCGCCGCGAGTCCGCGTGGCTGCTCGACGCGGCCGGCGGCCGCAATCCTCCGCACCAGGTCATCCGCGATCGCCCGTCCGCGCTCGGTGTGGTAGTGCCGCCAGCCCTCGGGCCACCACGGGGGGGCGCTCCAGGAAGGCAGGTCGTCGAGGCGCCCGCCGCCATGGTGCACCTTGCCGAACGCGCGCGTCGAATAGCCCGCCTGCTTGAAGAGCTGGGGCAGGGTGACGACGTCGGGCAGGGCGTCGCGGAAGTCCGTATTGAGGTCCTTCACCCCCGTGGTATCGGGCCGGCAGCCCGTGAGGACGCTCGCGCGCGACGGCCCGCAGACCGCCTGCTGGCAATAGGCCCGGCCGAACAACATGCCCTCGGCGGCGATGGCATCGATGTTCGGAGTGACCGCGACCGGGTCCCCGTAGCACCCGAGGGTCGGGCGCAGGTCGTCCACGATCACGAACAGGACGTTTGGCCGGCGCGGGGCTTCGTCCGCCCCGGTACACGCCGCCGCGGCGAGGCCGAGGAGCAGCGCCCCGCGCGCGCAGCCGGCGAACCTGCGCGGCGCCGCGACTCGGGCGGATCCTGTCTTTTTCGGCATCACGTGGGAGTATAGGGTTCCTCGGGCTCGAGTCCGCGGCTCCCCGCGCCCCCTTCCAAGCCTGCCCCCACACCCTCCCGTGCCGCCCGCCGATTCCCATCTGGACGTCGCCGTCATCGGCGCGGGCATCCTGGGCCTCGCCACGGCACGGGCTCTGCTCGCGCAGACACCGCTCGCGCTCGCCGTCCTGGAGACCGAGGACCGACCCGCCGCGCACCAGACCGGACACAACAGCGGCGTCATCCACTCGGGCCTCTACTACCGGCCCGGATCGCTGAAGGCCGAGCTGTGCACCACCGGCCGGCGCGCATTGGAGGCGTATTGCACGGAGCGGGAGATCCCGTTCGAGCGCTGCGGCAAGGTCGTCGTCGCGACGGAGGACAGCGAGCTCCCGGCCCTCGACGAGTTGGAACGGCGCGGCCGCGCCAACGGCCTCGCCGGGCTCGAGCGCCTCACCCAGGCGGGGTTGCGCAAGCACGAGCCGCACGTCGCGGGCATCGCCGGGCTCTTCGTGCCCGAGACCGGGATCGTCGACTACAGCGCGGTGGCGCGTTCGTTCGCCGCGGACGTCGAAGCCGCCGGCGGCGAGGTGCGCCTCAGCACCGCGGCGGGCGCGATCCGTCGCGACGGCGACGGTTTTGCGATCACGACGCCGGGCGGAATCGTGCGCTGCCGACACCTCCTGAACTGCGGCGGCGTGCAGGCGGACCGCATCGCCCGCCGCGCGGGACTCGACCCGGTGATCGCGATCGTGCCGTTCCGGGGCGAGTACAAGACGTTGCGCCCGGAGCGGCGCGGGCTCATCAGGAACCTCGTCTACCCCGTCCCCGATCCGCGCTTCCCCTTCCTGGGCGTCCACTTCACGCGCCGCATCGACGGCGCGATCGAGGCGGGCCCCAACGCCGTGCTCGCAACGCACCGCCACGGCTACCGGCGCCGGGACTTCTCAGCGCGCGACGTGCTCGCCATGCTGTCGTACAAGGGCTTCTGGCGCATGGGCCGCCGGTACTGGCGCACGGCCCTGGGCGAAGTCCACCGCTCCCTGTCCCACGCGGCGTTCACGCGCGCGCTCCAGCGCCTCCTGCCCGAGCTCCGGCCCGAGGACCTCATCCCCGGCGGCTCGGGCGTGCGGGCCCAGGCGCTCGAACCCGACGGCAGCCTCGTCGACGACTTCCGGTTCGTGGAAGGGCCCGCCTCGCTCCACGTCCTCTGCGCGCCCTCTCCGGCGGCGACGGCCTCGATCGTCATCGGCGAGACCATCGCAGCGCGCGCGGCCGAACACTTCTCTCTGTAACCGTCAGTACTGACGGTTACGCTTCAGCGCTGGAGCCGGGGCGCGCGTACCGTGGGCAGCGATGAGCGATCTCGCCCCTCCCTCCGGCTCGGGGCCGGAAGCGCTGGCCAGGGCTGTCCTCCGCGGTGAGGACGGCGCCCTCGCCGCGTGGTTCGGCGCCGAGCACCGGGCGACTTGGAAGCTGTGCTTCGGGCTGCTCGCGGACGGTGCGGAGGCGGACGACGCCGCGCAGGATGCGATGCTGCACCTCCACGATCACCTCGCCCGCTGGGACCAGGGCCGGCCCTATCGCGCCTGGCGCAACACGGTGGTGCTGAACCTGTGCCGCGACCGCATGCGCCGAGCGAAGACGCGCCGGCGCGCCGAGGAGCACGCGGCCGGGGCCGGGTCCGCCATGCACCTGGCCGATCCCGTCGAGGAAGCGGCCCAGAGCGAGGCGCGTGAAGTGCTCCGCGCTTCGCTCGCGGCGCTCTCGCCGCGCGAGCGCGAGGCGTTCGTGCTGCGCGACCTCGAAGGCCTGCCTACTCAGGAAACCGCCGCGGCGCTCGGGGTCACCGAGAGCACCGTGCGCGCGCTCCTCACGCTCGCCCGCCGCCGGCTGCGCCGGATCATCGGCGAGCGCGTGCCCGGGCTCGTGCCGGGCTCCGCGCGACCGGACGGAGGGCTGCCGTGAGCGATCCGCGCGACTTCGACGAGCTCTCCGCCGCCTGGAACGAGCTCGAGCCGCCCACGTCAGCGCCCGAGCCGGATGCGCAGACGCGCGCCACGATCGACTGGCTGAAGGCCGCGTTCGAAGACCTGGAGCCTCCGGCCCCCGCGCTCCCCGCCTGGGTACGGGCGTCGGCAGGTCGGCGGCCTTTCGTCCGGCGCCTCGGCGCGCTCGCGGCGGCCGCGGCGATTCTGGCCCTCGCGTTCGGCGCGCGCGCACTCGTCGGAGGCGGCGAGGGCGGCGCGCCACGGTCACCGGAGCTCGTCTCGCGAGCGGAACGACACGAGCCCCACGACCCAATTTCCGAGGCGCCCCTCGAGCCCCGCGCCCCAGTCGTCCAGGCCGCCTTCCGCACCGACGGCATCGAGCTGCGGTCGGGCAACGTGCGCCTCATCCTGCTCGACGCGCACCGCAAAGCGCCCACGCACACACTCACCGAGAACCCGACAGATCAGGAGAATGCCCGATGATGAACGCAACCATCACATGTCTCGCGCTCGCGCTCGCCCCTTTGCAGCAGGATCCCGCCGGCGCACGACAGCGAGAAGGACGCCAGCCGGAGTTGCCGACCGTATCGCAGCTCGTGATGCGGAACTACCAGCCGACCTCCGCCGATCCGCTCGAGTTGTTCGACACGATCAAGGCCTTCGCGGGTCAGGCGGTCTCCGTGCGCGACACGAATACGCTCCAGATCGCGACTCACGAGAATCTGCAACTCTTCGGCAATACCATTCTCGTGTACGACCTCCTCGAGAACGCGGATCGGATCATGGTGATGATGGCGGAGCTCAACTCGCGCGCCGCCGAAGAGGCCATGATGGACGCGTTGCTGGTGAAGGAGGAGCGCGCCGGGATCGAATTGTTCGAGTACAGACGGCGCTACGTGTCCCTCTACTCCCTGGTCCAGGCCCTCCAGCCACTCCAACGCAACCAGCCGGACACGCACCGGGACAACATGACTTTCGTCGAAGGACAGGGATCGATCGTCGTGCGCGACACGCCCGACCGCGTACGAGAGATCAAGGAGCTCATCGCGCGCATCGACGTACCGACGCAGCAGGTCCTCTTCACATGCTACCTCGTCAACGGCGCCCAGGCCGAGTCCGCGGACGGGCTCACGCTGCCCAAGGAGCTCGTGAGCGGCATGCGGGAGCTCGTGGGCTACCCGCACCTGAAACCGCTCGCCTTCGCGATGCTCCGCTCGACGGCGTCCACGGACGACAGGCTGCTGCTCGAGCTCCAGGCCTCGCCGGTCTCGTACAGTCTGATGATCCACCCCAGCGCGTACGACGCGGAGACCGGCTCCGTCACGCTCGCCCGCTGCTCGTTCGTCCAGAAGAGTGCAGTGGGCGAAGAGCTGCTGTTCGAGACGACCACGATGATCCACGCCGGCGAGTACACCGTACTCGGGGCCACGGGCATGGCGCCCGTCTTCGTCGTGCTTCACTGCAAGATCCTGGACCGATAGGCGACCCGCAGCGGAGCTTCGGCGCGAGCGATGGCCCGGGGGTAGGAATCCGGTGATTCCGAGCGGAAGGGGTGTGGCCCGGCCGTCCAGCCTTTCTAATGATCCGGGCCTGGCTCCCACCCCACCGGATCCCTCGAGTCGGAAGGAATGCCATGAAGAAGGCGCTGCTCCTCGGTCTCCTCATCCTCGGATCGGGCCTCGTCGGCGTCGACACGGTCGACGCCCAACGGCGCTGCTGAGGCCCGCGCGGCGCCGCCGGTGGCGGCTATCGTGGGCCGGGTGGATGGGGTGGAGCTGCTCGCGGCGGCGGCCGTGCGGGCGGCCTGGCCGGCGGCGTGCGGAGGCCGGCCGGGTCCGGCGCGACCCGCGGCCGCGCCCCCGGCGGCACCCGGGGTGCGCGGCCCAATTCGCCGTACGACCTGTACCGGTTGGGCCAGTACGAGACGGTCGAGGATCTGACGGCCTGGCAGCTCTGGTGGGAGTTCAACAAGGACCCCTACCTCCGCTTCGCGCACATCAACACCGCGGACTCCCGCACGGGCAGCGATGATTTCTTCCTCGGGACCGGACAGCGTGATGCCGGCCGCGTCGGTGGCCGGGCGTCGCGCGCGACGATCCAGGCGAAGGTCAAACCCGCGCTGATGCAGGCCGTCGAGACCGGCGGCAGCCTCGGCTACGTCAAGGGCGCCATGCTCGCCATCGCCAAGATCGGCGGTGAGGAGAACGCGCGGGACTTCGAGTTCGTCCTGAAGTACTTCCTCACGGACGACCTGGTCGGCGACACGGCCGCCGTGGCGCTCGGCGTCCTCGGAAGCGAGTCGCTCTATCCGCTGCTCCGCGACGTCGCGCTGGACACGAAAGCCGGGCGCGAGATCGTCGGCAACGACGTCGTCGGCGAGCGCCAGCGCGCGTTCGCCGCGTACGGCCTCGGCCTCATCGGCCAGGCCACCGCTGACGCGGACGTGCGGCGACGGATCGTGGCCGACCTCGTCGTGCTGCTGGAGACGCCGGGCATGGCGACCGAGGATCTCAAGGTCGCCGCGATGGTCGCCATGGGCCTCGTCCCGCTCGAAGTCGTCGAGGGCACGGCGGCCTGCTATTGCGGCGAGTGCGAGGTCGCGGACCCGCACACGTCCCTGCAGGCGCAGGTCACGTACCTGATGCGCTACTTCACGGCGAAGAAGGAGTTCGACACGCTCGTGCGCGCGCACACGGCGACGACCCTCGCGCGCCTGATCGAGGCGCAGCCCGCGGGCATGCCCGCGGAGCTGAAGATGGGCGTGGCCGAGGTACTCGTCGATTCGCTCGAGAAGTCGGCGCGTGAACCGGAGGTGATCCGGGAGAGCGCGGTCCTCGCCCTGGGCCTCGTCGGCGATGCCGACGACGACCCGGTCGACGGCTGGATCCGCTGGGCACTCAACCGCGCGGCGGGCCACGGCGACCCGATGCAGAAGCGCTATGCCCTCGTCGCGCTCGCCCAGGTGGGCAGCCGCCCGGGCCGGGGCGACGCGCCGTACGCCGGCACCCCGTCAGCGCGCAAGGACCTCCTCCATCACCTCGCGCACGCCAAGAAGAGCGTCAAGCCGTGGGCCGGGCTCGCGCTCGGCGTCATGGGCTTCCACTTGCACGAGGCCGGCCAACCGCTCTCGAGCGACGCGAGCCTTGCGCTCCGCACCGCGCTGAAGAGCTCGAAGTCGGCGTCGGACCTCGGCGCCTACGGCGTGGCCTGCGGCCTGCGACGGGACGCCAAGGCGCAGGCGCTCATGTTGGCGAAGATCTCCGCGGTGAAGGACGAGAGCGCCCGGGCCTACACGGCGCTCGGTCTCGGGCTCCTCGGCAACCGCGCCTCGATCGAGCCCCTGCAGACACTCCTCGCAAGTGCCACCGATGCGCCCCAACTCCAGGAGCGCGCCGGCCTGGCGCTCGGCCTGCTCGGCGATACGACCGTGGCCATGGAGCTCGTCACCCTGCTCGAGCAGACCGAGAGCGCGGAGACGCGCGCCTCGATCGCGAAGGCCCTGGGCTTCATCGGTGACCAGCGCTCGATCGATGCGCTCGTCGCCCTCTTGACCCGCGAGGGTGTTGCGGACGCCACGCGCGAACGCGCCGTCGTGGCCCTGGGCTACGTGGCCGACTCCAGCTTGCGGTCGTGGCGCTCGGCGCTCGCCCGCAACACGAACTACCGGGCCGAGACTCCGACGCTGACCTCGGGTGAGCGCACGGGGATCCTCGACCTCTAGGCTGGAGTTGCGCCCTTCTTGGCGGGCGATACTCCCGTCGGGTGCAACGACCCGGAAGTTCCGGTCCCCCTGCGGAGTCTATCGGCGCCTTGCCCTGAGCACCGTCCGGCACGGCTATTGCCCACGGAACCCTGACGCAGGACACGAGTAGGAACGTCACCGTATCTCCCGCCCGCCGGCGCACGCCTGCGAGCGGGCCACGTTCAGGCGGACCTGCCGTTCGGCGACCACGGCGCGCCGAGCGTCGTCGAGCTCGCCCGATGGACCCTCACTCGGCGGGGGCCTCGACGAGCGCCTCGCCCTCGATCCGCAGCCCGAGCCGCTCGAGGCCCGCCTGGAGGCGCGGCTGGATCGTCAACGTGCCGAGGAGCTTCTGGAAGGGCACGGGGCCCAGCGCGCGCGCGTGCTCGAAGCGTGTGAGGACCCGCTGCTTGTCCCCGTCGAGCACGCCGAGCACGACCTCAGCGAGCGCCAACCAGGTCGTCCGCCTGTCTTTCTCGGGCGTCGCGGCGAGAACGGTGCGGGCGCGTTCCAGGTAGGGCTCGGGCACGAGCGCGAAGCAGGCGTGGTTCACGTCGCCCAGCACGCCCATCTGCCGTGCGTTGCGTCGGAATCCGTCCGTGATGCCGAGCTTGCGACACTGCTGCTCGAAGTCGGGCGGAAACGTGGGCCCGTCGACCCGCGCGCACGCTTCTGGTGAACCGAAGCCGGGCACGCCGGCGCAGGCGATCGCGATGTCGCGCGCCATCAAGAACTGCCCGATCACGCTCGGGTGGACCTCGTCGAGGAAGAGCCGCGACTCGCCCTCCCGCGGCATGCGCTCCATCGTCGGCGCGAGGTCGACGAGCGGCGTACCGGTCGCCCGGGCGACGCGTTCGAGGCGTGCGATCAGGATGTCGGACGCGACGCGCGGCGAGTCGTCGCACGCCCACTTGTGCCGGTCGAAGTCGCGCGCGCTCCCGTCGTCGCCCCGGCGCCAGGCGACGGCGCCCCGCAGGTGGTGGAACTCGGCGACCTCGGGGTCGATCGCCTGCGCCTCGTCGAGCAACGCAGTCGCGCGGTCGAGCTCGCCGGCACGCACAGCCGACGCCGTGTCCTGGAGTAGCCCCGTGAACCGTTCGCGGTCGGCGACCGAGAGCTCGCGCGAGAACGCGGAGACGAACGGGCCGTACTCGATCCCGTTGGAGATCGGCCGACAGAGAAGGAGCGGCACGTTCGCGTCGTCGCAGGCGCGCACGATGCGTTCGATCTCTTCCTCGTAGTCGTCGAGGATCGCGTCACGCGCGGGCTCCATCTTCGAGCTCGGGAGGACGCGGAAAGCCGTCTGGCCCTCGTCCGGTGCGGCGGGCGGCGCGCCGGTCTTGCGCCGACGGAGCCCGCCGATGAGCCCGCGCCCCATGCGCGTCGACTGCACGACGCCCAGTAGCGCCCCCACGGGCGACGCAGCGCGGCTCAAGTACGATGTACTGAAGCGCGCCATGAACTGGTTGTGTCCCGAGTAGATGATGACGAGGTCGGGCGAGAGCTCCTCGAGCGCAAATTCCGTCACCGCGCGCACGCGCGCCGCGTCGACGCCCGACGCGCCGAGGTTGAGGACCTCGTGCCGCGACCGAAATAACGTGTCGAGCATCGGCTTGAGGTGTTTCGAGATCGTCGAGCGTCGCTGCAGATGGAAGCCTTCGATCGTCGACGCGCCGACGACGACCACGCGCCGCTGGCCCTGCTCCGGCTCGATGCTCACGGTGACGTGGCGGTCGACCGGCTTCTCCCAGAGGTAGAGCTCGACGTTTCCGGCTTCAGTGAACACGCGCCGAAACGACTCCGCTTCGGGCGGAAAACGGTCCATCCAAGCGAGCGCGCCCTCGACGGCGGCGAGCATTCCCACCGTCGCGGCGAGCGCGATCGCGGCCTTCTTCAGGCCCGAGACGGGCTGTTTCTCGGCTCGGCTCATTCGGTCGGGATCGCGGCGGGCGGCCGGTGCTCTGGAAGCGGCGAGACCGCATTCAGAACAGTACCACGGGATTGGTGCCGGAAGGTGGCCGGGGTAAGGTTGGGAACGATGACCCGCGTGCGCCTGTTGCTCCTCGCCGTCTTCCTGGG
>SMVQ01000012.1 GCA_004357655.1 Planctomycetota bacterium | reverse complement strand
GAAGGCGACTACCTCCAATCCGAAGAGACCCGCTCCCCGTGGCTGCGCTACCCACCGGGCACCCTCCTCAACGAGATCTACACCGGCTGGCGCTGGCCGCACGTCGTGGACAAGATCGAGCACCGGTCGCTCGGTTACGCGAAGATCTGGCGCATGGCGCAAGCGCGGACGAAGAAACCCG
Organism: Planctomycetota bacterium; assembly: GCA_004357655.1. Classification (GTDB taxonomy): domain Bacteria; phylum Planctomycetota; class UBA1135; order UBA1135; genus N075bin59. Next base: position 12,326 of record SMVQ01000012.1, on the reverse strand, counting down.
TGAAGTTCGGCACGTGCTGCTCGCAGGTGATGGGCCTGTTCCTCGACATTCACACGGACGTCTACACGGACAATCGCGAAGTGATCTGGGCCATGGCCGAGGCGATGAACGTGGAGCTGCGCGCGCTCCGTGACGCGGGTTGTGAGTGCATCCAGATCGAAGAGCCGACGCTGCACTTCTGGGCGAACACCTACGGCGCGGACAGCGACGAGGTGAAGTTCATGGTCGAGGCATTCAACCGCGAGGTGGAGGGCCTCGAAGACATCGAGCTCTGGATCCACACGTGCTGGGGCAACCCGAACATGCAGCGCGTGATCGACAACGACAGCTATGCGGCCTCGTTCGACCTGTACATGAACGCGTGCAAGGGCGACGTCTGGACGGTGGAGATGACCGACCGCGACTTCGCGGACATCGAGCTGTTCGGTGCGCTGAAGGGCCGTTTGCCCAAGAAAGTCTGTGTCGGCGTCGTGAGCCACCGTTCGCTGCAGGTGGACCGACCGGAGGACATCGCGGCCCGCATCCGCCGCGCCCTCGAGTACATCGCCCCCGAGCAGCTCATCATCTCGAGCGACTGCGGGTTCGGGCGCCAGGGCTGCAACCGCGACATCGCGTTCTTCAAGGCCGTGGCGATCGCGCAGGGCACGAACATCGTGCGCGCCGAGCTCGGCCTGGAGCCCACGCCCATCCCCGCGGCGGACCCACGACTGCAGACCGACATCGTGCCGAAGACCGCGCCCGCGTGAGGCGGCCGCGCAGCTGGCGAATCCCGACGAGTGCCAGCGCGAGGATTGCATGCCAGCGGACGAACGCGGCGCCCGCCTGGTACGGGCGCTCCGACATCCTCGAGTGGCTGCTCGAGCGCGGGGCACCGCTCGAGGCGCACAACACCTACGGCGGGACCGTGCTCGACGGGACCTGCTGGGGCGCCGCGAATGCACCGGTGCCGGGCGTCGACTACCCGGCGATCGTCGAGCGCTTGTGCCGCGCCGGCGCGGACCTCGGCGCCGTCGGTCCGTTCCCCACCGGCGTCGTTGCGATCGACGAGGTGCTCGACCGGTATCGGGGCGGCTGAGGGACCTCGCCACCCGGCGGTCGCAGTCGAGGCGCTGCCCGCCCGGGATGACCTCTCCGAGGTCCGTGCAGGCGCTCTTCTGGGTGATCTGCGGTGAATAGGCAGTCTATTCGCCGCAAAATCTGCGGAGAATAGCCCCCCACGGCCCAGACCAGCCGATAGAGTCCCCCCACGGAGGCTCCTCCACACCATGACCTTCATTCACGAGCTCCCGAACTGGCCCGACTTCACCTGGGACCTCGGGGCCCTCGCCGCCCCGCTGGCCGCTGTGCGCCACGCCCAGGGCCTGCACCTCGGCCGCATGCGGTCACTCGGCTTCGAGTACCGCGCCGAGGCCGGACTCGAAATGCTGACCACGGACGTGGTGAAATCCTGGGCGATCGAAGGCGAGACGATCGACGCGGACGAAGTTCGTTCGTCGATCGCAAGCCGGCTCGGTCTCGACGCCGGTGGAATTCCACGCGGCGACCGGGAGGTCGACGGTGTGGTCGAGATGATGCTCGACGCCACGCGCAACTTCCTCGCACCGCTCACCGAAGAACGCTTGTTCCGCTGGCACGCTGCGCTGTTTCCCACGGGGCGCAGCGGGCTCTCTCGTATCACGGTCGGCGCCTGGCGGCCGAAGGATGTGGGCCCAATGCAGGTCCTGTCCGGGCCGTCGGGGCACGAGCAGTTGCACTTCGAGGCCCCCGCGGCCGAGCGACTGGGGCCGGAGATGGCGATTTTTCTCGACGGGTTCAATGCGGAAGCGCAGCTCGATCCCGTGTTGCGAGCGGGCATCGCGCACTTCTGGTTCGTCACGATTCATCCATTCGAGGATGGCAACGGCCGCATCGCGCGCGCGATCGGGGACATGGCGCTCGCGAGGGCCGACGGTACCGAGGAGCGCTTCTACAGCCTGTCCGCACAGATCGAGGCGGAGCGCAAGCAGTACTACCTCGAGCTCGAGGGCGCGCAACGCGGCGACCTGGACATCACGGCCTGGCTGCGCTGGTTCCTGGGCTGTCTCGACCGCGCCGTCTCCGCGGCCGACAGGTCCCTGGGCCATGTCCTGCGCAAGGCCCGAGTCTGGGAGCGGGTGAACCGGCACCCCGTCAACGAGCGCCAGCGAAAGGTGCTGAACCGTCTGCTCGACGGATTTCGGGGACACCTCACGAGCTCGAAGTACGCGCGGTTGGCCCGCTGCTCACCGGATACGGCCCTGCGTGACATCCGAGACCTGCTCGAGTACGGCGTGCTGGTGCAGAATCCAGGTGGGGGAAGGAGCACGAGCTACAGGCTCGCGGAGCCGGACCCGATGCAAGCTTGACTGGGAGTCGTCAGCGTCGTCGATCACGCGAGTCGGGCGCTCGATCCCCGTCCGCCAGCCGGCTCCAATCCACCACCGACAGGATACGCGTGCCCTGGGAGAAGGAGAGTACGCAGTGATCGCCCGCCTGCCCGCCCAGGGCCGCGAGCAGGAGGCCAATGTTGTCGCGCGGAGTGTACTCCACGAAGCGGCGCACGACATACTCACCCGGCTCCAGTCGCTCGCGTCCCGCGCACATGAGTAAGGCGAGGTGGTGGCATCCGTCGCCCGCGTAGAGCTCGGCGGCGGTGCGCTTGCCGCTGGCCGTGGGATGCACGAGCTCGCCCGCGTTCAGGGCGATGGGGTGCGCCGAATCGAAGCCGTTCACCTCGAAGGAATCCTACAGGGCGATCGAGCGCCGCAGGCGGGCCGCGAATTCCCTGAGGAAGCGCTGCTCCGAAGCGAGGAACTCGGGCTGGACGCTGCCCGCCACCACCTCCCGGAACCAGATGCCGTAGGGGTGCCGCAGCGAAGCCTCGAGGATGGCTTCGAAGTCGGCGTCGAAGTGCCCGCGCTGCGCGGCGCGGAATCCGAACCAGTCCCGTCGCACGAGGATGTCGAGGCGCAGCGGGCTGACGAGCGGCGCGATGGCGATGGACTCCGTGCCGGGGAACTCGACCACTCGTGCCCGCGGGCGCCGGAAGTGCGCCCTCAGCTCCGCGAGTCTGTCGGGCATGCCCATGAAGCGGATGTTAGGGCCCGTCCGCGAACAAGTGTCACGTTTCGGCGGCCCTCGTCGCCCCTGGCTGCGTTGCGGGGGTCCCCTTCGAACGACCCAAAGGCGTCGTCTCGATCTGCCTTCGGCAGACCGGGGCTTACCTCTCCGAGTATCCAGCGCATACGAATCAAAGCGCCTTGCCAGGAACGACGATGGCTCGCCGAAACGTGACACTTGTTCGCGGACGGGCCCTTAGCGGGGTCGGGGCGACCGCACTACTCCAGGGCGGCGCGGAGGGCAGCGAGGTGGGCCTCGTCCGAGAAGCGCTCGTCTGTCCGACGGCGCAGCTCCGCGAAGAAACGCCCGTCGCTCGCGATGGCTTCCAGGGTGGAGAGCATGAGCTGCGCGAGCTCGCTGGGGGCGCCGGGTGCCGCGACGAAGCGTGGGCGCTCGTCGCCGAAGATCTCGTCCACGCCCTCCACCCGCGTGCTGAAGGCGGGCTTGCCCAGCCGCAAGGCTTCGATCACCGAGCGGGGCATGCCCTCGCGCCGACTCGTGAGCAGGGCGCAGGCCGCGACCTCGAGCACGGGTCGCACCGTCGGCAGCTCGCCGAGCACCCGCACGGCGCCCTGCATGCCGAGGCGTTCGGTGGCCGCTTCGAGCTGCGCTCCATAGCCCTGCTCGAGGCGGCCGACCAGCAACATTCCCCACGGCGTGCCCGAGCGTTCGTTGAGGGCGGCCAGGGTCTCGAGCGCCGCGATCTGATTCTTGCGGTCGCCGACGGTACCTATCACTGCGATCCAAGCGTGGATGTGAGGGCTGGAGGCGAGAGCCTCCGCCACCCTGCGCGACGCGCCTTCGTCCGGCGCGGGCGGGCGCACCGCGTTGTGCACCACGCGCAGGCCGGCGCTGATGCCCGGCGCGTCGCGCAGGGGCTCGGCGAGGCTGGCCGAGACGCAGAGCAGGCGGTCGAGCGCTCCCAGGCGATAGCTCGCCGCCTTGCGCGCCGTGGCGATGCCGTCCCTCAGAATGGCGGCCGAACGCGCGCCGAGCCCGCGCGCTATCCACGCGGCCTGGGGCGCCCACCACATCTCGTTGCTCACGACCCAATCGAACTCCCGCCCGCGCAGGCTGCGCAGGATCGCGCCCAGGTGGCGGCGCATGAAGAAGCGTTGGGCGGGCTTGCGCCACTCGGGGATGTGCCCGAAGTGCAGCGGCACCTCGAGCTCACGGGCGCGCGCGGTGAGGGGCCCCTCTTCGCCGACGAGCAACTCGACCTGCACCTCCGGCGCGCTGCGGCAGATCTCCAGCGTCGTGGCCAGGCTGGCCTTCGAGCCCCCGCTGCCCGCGTGCTTCTGGAGGAACAGGATGCGCATCGCGCGCTCCCCGTCAGGCTTTCACCCGCGCGCCGGGGAAGGCGCGGTGGGGCAGATAGTCCGCGGGCAGCTCGCTGAGCCGGGATTCGAACACCGCCGCTCCGAACGCCGCCTCGAAGCGCGCGCGCACTTCGTCCGGTGTCGGGGCGCTCGCGGGGGGCCGCACGTGTCGGCCCTCCGCGCTCACGATCTGGTAGACCTGCGCCGCGGGCAGCTCGATGGTCCCGCTCACCCGGCCGGCGCGCACGACGACGAGCTGCCCGCGGCCGCGGAAGCGCTCTCTGCCCTGGCCCTCGAAGGAGCTGCCGATCAAGAGCTCCCGGCCATCCCCCGCGAGCCCGCGGGGAAAGCGCCCCCCGTTCCGGAAGCCTTCCGGGTCGATCTCGTCCGCCCCCCGGTGCACCACACCGTCCCGGGCGCTGCACTTCCTGGCGAACGTGTCGCAGAAGAGGAGCTCGCCCTCCTCGCTCAGGAAGATGTCGTGCACGCCCATGTGCTCGTAGCGATAGCCGGTGAGCCGCCGCCCCTCGCACACGCACAACAGGGAACCGCCGCCGACCCCGTAGGCGACGAAGAGCACGACCTCGCCGTAGGCGGAGACGCTGTTGATGTGGTGGTTGTCGAAGAGCACGGGTGCGCCCATCTCGTCGTGGAAGGGCGCCAGCTCCAGGCGCAGCTCGCCGCTCTGCCAATCGAACTGCGCGATCGTGTTGCGCCCGGTGTTCGCGATCCAGAGCCCGTCCTGGCCGGCGTAGATCTGGTGGATGCGCTCATTGCTGCGCCGCACGTCCAGCCCGTAGAGCTCCTCGAGCCCGAGGGCGCCCGAGCCCGCGAGCAACGCCCCGCGCTGCCCGCGCATGAGCGACGTGCGATCACCGAACCAGGCGGAGACGTAGAAGTGGTCGCCATGGAAGGCGATGCCGTAGCAGGGCACGTCGAAGGCCTGGCGGATGCGGCCCCCCTCGAGGTGCAGGACCCCGCGCTCGGTCGTGACGAAGTAGGCGCCGGCGAGCTGCGCGTCGTAGCGCCCGAGCAGCCGTCGGCCAGCCTTGGCGGCGAGGGCGGCGTGGTAGCGGCGGCGGTTCCGGAAGCTCTCGCGCAGGACCTGCCAGGAGCGGGCGATGGGGGCACTCATGACTCCTCGGAGGCGGGCAGGATCGCGGCCGTGCGCGCCGCGTGCCGGCGGCGGCGTTCCGCGCCCGCGCGCTCGCCCTCCCGCGCGATCTCGCCCCATGCGCCCGCGGGCCAGGCGAGCTTCGTCGCGGACAACCAGGCGTGATAAGCGGCCTCCACCGGGGCGTCGTGCCCCAGGTCCGAGACGACCCGCACCCATTGGCGGCGATAGAGCCGCTGCGGCTGGAGGACGGACCAGGCCGGTCGCAGGCTCTCGATGTCGAGCAGCACGTAGCCCGCTCCATCCCACATCAAGTTGCCCATGTGGAAGTCGCCATGGAAGAGCTTGCGCCGGTGCAGCTCCGCCATGAAGGGACCGAAGGCCGCCTGAGCCGCGGGTTCCGCGCTCCAATGGAACTTGATCACTTCGCCTTCCACCCGATCCATGACGAGCATGGAATTCGGAGCGCCGAGGGCGCGCGGCAGCTCCAGGACCGCCCGCGGGCGCGGGCTCTGGATCGGTAGGATCCGCCGGTAGAGGCGCGCGACGCGCACGGCCGTGGAGGCGCGCGCGCGATCCCGCCAGCGCGTCGAGGCATAGCGCTTGATCACCTTGTCGCCCAGGCGCCAGACACGGCCGGCCTTCAGGGCCGTCGCGCCCAGCTCCTCGGGCTGCGATGCGCCGACCAGGCACTGTGCCAGCGGTTCGAGCAGCGCTTCATCCGCCTGTTCGAAGAGATGTCCGCGCACGCGGCGATCGGCGAGCCAGAAGTGGGAAGCGCTCATCGCAGGCCTCGGCGAGGGCGACCGAAGTTATCGCCGGAGTCACCCGTCGTCCAGCGTTCACTCAGAGCGTCGGCGGGGCGTCCCCGCGTGCCCGGCCCTACTTCTCCGCCGTCTGCTCGGAGATGCAGTAGAGGTGCTCCCGCCCGCGCAGGTACAGCTCGCCGCCCACGGCGATGGGTGAGGCGACGAAGAACTCGTCGTCCAGGGTGTTCTTGCCCAGCACTTCGAGCTCCGTCCCCATCCCGAGCACGTACACATCGCCGCTCTCGCTGGCGCAGTAGAGCTTGCCGCCGGCCGCGATGGGGGAAGCCTTGAACTTCAAGCCGCGATCGATGCGCTCTTGCACGTAGTACGGCTCGCCGGTCGCGGCGTCGAAGCATGAGACGGAGCCGGAGTCCATCAGCACGAACAGCTTGCCGTTGGCGAGGACCGGGGACGCGGTGTACGCGAGTCCGCGTTCAGCCGTCCATTTCACCGCGTCGCTGTCCGTCAGGTCGCCCTCGCCGCCCAGACCGATCGCGAGCAGCTTGGAGTTGCGGTAACCCGTCATCGCGAGGATCAGGTCGCCGTGACGCAGGACGGAGGGGATGGCGTTGGCCCCGAGCCCGCCGCACTCCCACAGGAGCTCGCCGTCCGCCAGAGCGTAGCTGCGCACCCGATTCGTCGCCGCGGTGACGACCTGCCAGACGCCGTCGTGCTCCAAAATGAGCGGGGTGGCCCAGGAGGAGGGCTCGTCGCGCTCCACGCGCCACTCGACCTCGCCCGTCTCGGCATTGAGCGCGACGATGAAGCTGTCGCCTTCGTGATCCTGGAGCAGCACCAGCGTGTCCCCGTGCAGCACGGGCGGAGCGCCCTCGCCGAACGCGCGCCGCATCTCGAGCTTTGCGCCGAGGTCGCGTTCCCACAACAGTGCGCCGTCGAGGTCGTAGCAGTAGACGCCCTGGGAGCCGAACGACGCGTACAGGCGCTCACCGTCCGTCACGGGCGAGTACGAAGCGTGGCTGCCGTACTGACGATGGTAGCCCTCGTGCGGCTTCGCCTCCTTCGCGGTGCGCTCCCAGAGGACCGCGCCGGTTTCGGCGTCGAGGCAGAGCACGATGAAGGCCGTCTCCGGCTGGGGGGGGGAGGGTCGGCCGCGGCCCCGGCCGCGTCCCCCGCCACCGCCCTCGGGCTCCGGAAGCTCCTCGAGCGGCACCGCGGTCGTGAGGAAGAGGCGGCCATTCCAGGCGATCGGCGTCGAGTAGCCGCGGCCGGGAATCGGGACCTTCCACTTGATGTTCTCGTCGTCGCTCCAGGAGAGTGGTGCGCTGCTGCGGGCGACCCCCGTTCCGTCTGGACCACGCCAGGCAGGCCAGGTCTCGTCGACGCCGCCCGCAGCCCCGGGGCTCGATGCGAGGGCGAGTGCGGTTGCGAGGAATGGGAGGGCGAACAGCATGGGGTCGTCTCCGAGATTGCCGGTGGATGGGGTTACGCCCGGCGCTCGGGCGCGGAGCGGTCATTCTAGCAACCCGTGGAAGCAGGCCCGTCGCGAGACGAGTCCTTCGGCGAAGCAAGGAGGATGAAGTCGAGACGGCGGAGGCGGCCCTGTAGGGCCGTCGAGCACGGATCGGCGAGTCCGACGCCGCAGCGGCGGAGAGGGCTTCCTTGGAGTAGGGCGTTCTTCAACCGGCACCCAGAACAGACGAAACCCCCTTGACCTGGGAGGCCTTCTCACAGAGGGCTGCTAGGGTCGCGCGGGACCCGGCCCCACGGAACTCGCGAGCGGGCGCAAGGGTGTTGGGAACGACGCCGGTAGAATCACTGTCTCGCCCTCGTACACCGGATCCGGAGAACCTCATGACCGCACCCCGCGCCCCGTGGCTGCTCGCACTCCTCGCCCTCGCCCTCTCCTTCAGCTGCGGCGCGCCTTCGTCCCGGGCCGCCGCCGCCGTGGGGCCGGATGCGACTGTTCCGGCGCCGCGCGCGAAGGCCTTGCCGACGCGGCTCGAGAAGCACGGGGACGTCCGCATCGACGACTACTACTGGCTGCGTGAGCGCGAGAACCCCGCGGTGATCGCCTACCTCGAGGCGGAAAACGCCTACACGATGAGCGTGACGGCGCACACGCAGGAGCTGCAAGCGACGCTCTTCGAGGAGATCAAGGGCCGGATCGAGCAGACGGACCAGTCCGTGCCCTACCGCCAGGATGGATACTTCTACTACTCGCGCGAGGCGGACGGCGAGCAGTACCCGGTCTACTGCCGCAAGCGGGGCGCGCTCGACGCGCCCGAGGAAGTCCTGCTCGACCTGAACGCGATGGCCGCGGGGCACGCGTACTTCTCCGTGGGACGTCGCACCGTGACCTCCGACGGGACCTTGCTCGCTTACGGGACGGACACCACGGGGCGCCGCTTCTACACGATCCGTTTCAAGGATCTCGCGACGGGCGCGACGCTCCCGGACACGATCCCGGACGTCACGAGCAACATCGTCTGGGCCGAGGACGACCGGACGCTCTTCTATGCCAAACAGGATCCCGGCACGCTCCGTTCGTACCAGATCTGGCGCCACCTGATCGGCTCGGACGTCGCCGCCGACGAGCTGGTCTACGAGGAGGCGGACGAGACGTTCCGGTGCTCGGTGTCGAAGACGCGCTCGAAGGCGTACCTCTTGATCACCTCGTCGCAGACGCTCAGCACGGAGGTCCGCACCCTCTCCGCCCACAACCCCGAGGGCGAGTTCGCGGTCTTCCTGCCGCGCCGGCGCGACCACGAGTACCGCCTCGACCACTTCGGAGATTGGTTCTACGTCCGTACGAACGACGAGGCGCGGAACTTCCGCCTCATGCGCGCGCCGGTCGACCGGCCGGAGCGGTCCAGGTGGGAGGTGGTCGTCCCGCACCGCCGCGACGTCCTGCTCCAGGGCTTCGAGATCTTCGCCGACCATCTGGTGCTCTCGGAGCGGAAGGGCGGCCTCACCCAGATCTACGTCCGGCCGTGGTCGGGCGAGAGCGGGCACTACCTCGACTTCGGCGAGCCGACCTACCGCGCCCGTCCGCGCGACAACCACGAGCTCGACACGTCCGTCCTGCGCTATTCCTACAGCTCGTTCACGACGCCGAACTCGGTCTTCGACTACGACATGGTGACGAGGGAGAAGACGCTCTTGAAGCAGGACGAGGTCCTCGGGGGCTTCGACTCGAGCGACTACGTCTCGGAGCGTATCTACAGCAAGGCGCGCGACGGGACGTTCGTGCCCATCTCGCTCGTGTACCGCGCAGGCTCGCCGAAGGACGGCAGTCGCCCGCTCCTGCTCTCGGGCTACGGCTCCTACGGCGCGAGCCGCGACGCGAGCTTCAGCGCGGCCCGGCTCAGTCTCCTCGACCGCGGCTTCACCTACGCCATCGCGCACGTCCGCGGCGGGTCGGAGTACGGCCGGCAGTGGTACGAGGACGGCAAGCTGCTCAACAAGCGCAACACCTTCACGGACTTCATCGACTGCGCGGAGCACCTCGTGGGGGAGGGCTACACGTCCGAGGAGCGCCTTTTCGCGCAGGGGGGGAGCGCCGGCGGCCTCCTGATGGGAGCGGTGGCGAACATGCGGCCCGACCTGTTCCAGGGGATCGTCGCGGCCGTGCCGTTCGTCGACGTCGTGACGACGATGCTCGACGATACGATCCCCCTCACGACGTCCGAGTACGACGAGTGGGGCAACCCGAACGACAAGACGTACTACGACTACATGCTCTCGTACTCGCCGTACGACCAGGTCGAGCGGCAGGACTACCCGAATCTCCTCGTCACGACGGGCCTCCACGATTCGCAGGTTCAGTACTGGGAGCCGGCGAAGTGGGTCGCGAAGCTGCGCGCGCACAAGACGGACGCGAACCTGTTGCTGCTCAAGACGACGATGGATGCCGGCCACGGCGGCGCCTCCGGCCGCTATCGGCGCTACGAGGACATCGCCTTCCAGTACGCGTTCCTCCTGGACATGGCGGGCTGGACGGAGTGATCCCCGGGACCGCGCCGTGCCCGAGGGCGAGGTCGCCGGTGGCCTGCTCGACGGCTACAGGACCTTCTGCACGCCGAGCCGTGCGGCGCAGGCGAGTGAGGAGGTGGAGCGGATCGAAGCCGCCTTCGACGGGCTACCCGAGGAGTACCGCGAGGTGATCACGCTCTCCCGCGTCCTGGGCTGCTCCCACGCGGAGATCGCGGCCAGGATGGGGCGCTCCGAGGGGGCGACGCGGACGCTGCTCTACCGTGCGCTCGGTCGGCTGTCCGGCGTCTTGGATCTGGCCTGAGTCTGGCCTGTGCCTGTCGAGCGAAGACATAGCAGGAAGGGCAGGAAGTGTAGGTAGGGAACGGCACGGAGGGGGCGGCCACGGCCGATTCCTGCGCCTCATTGATTCTCCTCAAGAGCGAGCTCCGCACTTGCCGATGGGTTTCGCTAAGCCGGCTCCGGGTAGTGGAGCGCCCATGGGGGGGGCCGGACAACGGGTAGCTCTGCAAGCATGGAGCTCGGCAGGAGGCACGAGAGATGTACGAAGATCTCGGTTCGAGACGTCGCATACACGGCAGGGTGACGGCGTCGTTCGGTGGGAGCATGGCGCGCGGTCTACGCTGCGCATTCCTTCCGCTGCCGTTCCTGTTGAGCGCGCCCGCGCTCGCGCAGGGACCCAGCTACTTCGTCGGACCCGGCGATTCTCCCACCGGCGACCAGGGCTGGCTGGATGCTGCTGGCAGCGAGTATTCGGAGGAGGACTTCGAGAGCATCTCGGGCGTGGTCGCACACTTCTCTGCCGGCGGCGTGACCGTGAATGTCGGACTGGCCGGCGTGGGGGGCGTCGTCACTGGCGCCGAGATCCTGTCGGCGAACTTCGGCACGAGCTCAGCGGCGGGGACCGTCTACAGTAGGGCGCTCGTCAACCGGGCCGCCTCGAAGTCCGTCCACAGCAGGATGACCTTCGCTTTCTCGCCCGCGGTCACCGGCTTCGGGGCCTGGATCTTCGACGACTTCGGCCAGGGGGACCAGAACTTCCGCCTGATCGTCACGGACGTCGATGGGCAACAGCACTCGTCGCCACTGCTCGCCGCCACCGGTCAGGGCATGGGCGGCGTGGAAGGCTTCATCGGCGTCGTCGCGCCGGAGGGCATCGCCGCCGTGGCCATCGTGAGCACGGTCGATGGCACCGAGGTGACGAGCTTCTTCGAGGTGGACCACGTCCACGTCCTCGGGGCGCCCGCGAATCTCCCGCCGATCGCCGACGCCGGCCCGGACGGGAACGGCGTCACCGGTCTCGCCGTCACGCTCGACGGCGACGCGAGCGTCGATCCCGACGGCGATCTGCTCACGTACCAGTGGAGTCTCGTGGAAACACCCGCCGGTAGCCTGGCGGCGCTCGGCGAGCCCTGGACGTCGACGCCCCGGCTCGTGCCGGACATGCCCGGACTGTACGTCGCCCGCCTCGTAGTGAATGACGGGCTCGTGGACTCTCCGCCGGACGAGGTCCGTGTGTCCGTCGTCGACGTCCGCGAATTCGCCACGGCGCAGACGCTCGCGGCGCTCGCGGCCGTCGCGGAGCTCCCGCAGTCCAGGGTCACGACCAAGGGCAATCGGCAGGCGCTGACGTCCTTCCTGACCCAGGCGGCGAGCGCCCTCCAGCAGGGCGACCTGGCCGCGGCTCGCGATCGGCTCGCGCACGCCGTCGTGCGCACGGACGGCTGCGCGCTCCGGGGCGCCCCGGATGGCAAGGGTCAAGGGTGCGACTGGCTCACGGACTGCGCGGACCAGCAGCTCGTGTACGGCCTGATCGACGGGGCGCTCGCGGCGCTCACTCCTTAGGGCCCGTCCGGGAATAAACGTCACATTTCGGCGCGGCATCGGCGCTCGTGGCAAGGCGCGCCGACGCAGGCAACCTAGCTGGTTTCCGAGGAGGCGCAACGCAGCCACGGGCGCCGAGGGCCGGCGAAATGTGACGTTTATTTCCGGACG